>NZ_JBPXMB010000022.1:0-202006 GCF_051918945.1 Streptosporangium sp. LJ11 | reverse complement strand
TCGGTCTACCTGCGCCAGCGTGGCTCCCCGGAGTCCAAACCCGTCGGCACCCCGCACGAGGAGACCGGCGTGGAAGGTTGATGTGCTCCACGTCGGTCTCCTTCCGACCACACATCTCTCCGGACGACCGTCCGAACTGTTTTCCGGGCGATGATTTCCCGGAGCAGGCGACGGGCCACCGGAGGCGGGCGGAAGGAGGCGTGCCGGTCCGCGTTCCTGTTGATGTCCCGGGATCCTGACGAAAACTCGTGTGCCTACTTCCCGGAGCCGGACCGATCTGGAGACGGGTGTAGACCGAATCGACGAGGGCAGCGGAGGGTCCTCCGATCCTTTCTCCGAAGGGGGCGTCATGAGCACAGCGAACACACGAGTACGGACTCCGCTGCAGACAGCGGCCCTGATCGTCGGTGTCGTTTTCCTGCTCGTCGGAGTGCTGGGCTTCGTTCCCGGCGTGACGACGAACTACGACTCGCTGGAGTTCGCCGGTCACACCTCCGACGCGATGCTTCTGGGCATCTTCGAGGTGTCGATTCTGCACAACATCGTCCACCTGCTGTTCGGCGTGGGCGGTGTCCTCGCGGCCCGCACCTGGTCGGCCGCGCGCGGCTACCTCATCGGTGGCGGCGTGGTCTACCTGCTTCTGTTCCTGTACGGCCTGCTGGTCGGCCACGACAGTGCCGCCAACTTCGTCCCGGTCAACGACGCCGACAACTGGCTGCACCTGGTCCTGGGAGTCGGCATGATCGCTCTTGGGCTGGCGCTGTCCAGGCGCCGCGCCTCCACCCGGATCTGATTCGTCCGGTCGCCGCTCCGGTCGCCGTGCCGGGTCCCGGCGCGGCGACCGGACCGCCGGCCGTTCCGCCCTCGTGGGCCGTGAACGGCCGGTGCCCTGTTTCCTCATGGCCTCTCCGATCGGCTCCGGCCCGCAGGGCAGGGCGGGGCGGCAGGCGAGGGCGCCCCGCATATCGGCTTCGACGAGGTCGCCGTTGATCGCGAACGCGGCGGTCAGACCGTTTCCGGCCGCGGCGATGACCTGGATGGTCTCGTCGGTGACGTTTCGGGCTGCCCGGACGCGGGTCACGTCCCGTTCGTTCGGCGCCGCCCGATCTCGAAAACCGCGGATGGTGCGGGAGGCGCGTGGGAGGCCGGGCACTCCATGGCGCGTGACGCGCCGTCGTTCACCCGGCATCATGAACCAGGCCCTGTTCCACATGTGCGCGGGCACTGAACCACATGTCAGGTCCACCGGCTGAGTTTCCGTTGGGTGCAAACCTCGCGGAGGAGGAAGTCCCAGTCGGACAGAAAGCGGTCCAGGCCGTAGCGGGTGAGAGCGGCGGCGCGTGCGGCTTTACCGATCACTGCCGCTCGGGCGGGATCGGCGACGAAGCCCTCAAGGGCGGCGGTCAGGGTGGCGACGCGGGTGGAGACGATCCCCGCCCCGGGAGGTACGGCTTCGACGGCTTCGGTGCCGGCGAGAGCGACGACGGGCAGTCCGAGGAGCATGGCCTCGATGAGGGCGAGGCCGAGTGAGGTCCATCGGTAGGGGTGCAGGTAGACGCGGCGGCGGGCGAGCTCGGAGTGCATCACCTCCTGTGGCAGATCCTCGAAGGTCCCGAGGGGAAGGCCGAGCCGCTGCGGCAGGCCGGTCACCTTCATGCCGAAGACGTCGAGCGGTACGGCCTTCGCGAAGGTGGGCAGCAGGTCGGTTCCGGCGACCCGGCGGCGTCGGACGGGCTCGTTGACGACGACGCCCGCGCGAGGGAGGTCACCGGTGTAGCGGTAGCCGGGATCGGGGACGCCGTGTTCGATCACGCGGGTGGGGGCGCGGCCCGAATCCCAGAACAGGTCGTTGAAGTAGGTGACGTGGACCAGCGTGATATCGGTACGGTCGGCGAGGTGGTGCCGGGTGTGCGGGATGGCTCCGGTGGGGGTGTTGTGCTCGACGTATACGGCGGGAAGGTCGTGGCCGGGGCGGCGGCCGAGCCAGCGCTCGACGAGATCGGCCTCGTGCGGCCGCTGGAGGACGACCGCGTCGACGTCCTCTTCACGTAACCGGTCCCAGGAGACCTCGCGCACGTTCGGCGGCCACGGGTAGGTGAGCGCCCGGCCGCGTCCGTCGGGGCCCCGGCCCGGGACGACGGGCACCAGGTAGTCGTGGCCGCCCTGGACGAACGCGGTGGCCCACGAGCCATGCACATGCCACAGCAGGATTCTCATCGGATCACCCTCTCCACCGCTGTGACGAGATCGGCGGCGGTCTCGGGCGCCGCCGTCACCTCCTGGGGCAGGGTCTCCGGGGTCGGCACGAGAATGCCTCTCGCTCCGGCCGCCCGGGCGGCCTCCATGTCCCGGCCGATGTCTCCGATCACCACGCAGTCGCGGGCGCTCACGCCGAGGACCGCCGCCGCCCTCAAGATGAGCCCGGGGGCGGGCTTACGACACCCGCACCCGTCGTCCTCGCCGTGTGAGCACACCGCCCAGACGTCGAACGGCCCCAGGAGCGCCTCCACCCGGGAGTTCACCTCGTACAGTTCCTCGACGCCGATGAGGCCCCTGGCCACGCCCGACTGGTTGGTGACCACCCCGATCGGCACGCCTGTTCGGCGGAGCCGGTCCAGCGCGGCCGGCGCGCCGGGCATGGGCCGCACCCGGCGGGGATCGCGGTTGTAGGGGACATTCACGATGAGGGTGCCGTCGCGGTCGAAAAGGACGGCGGCCGGTCGTTTTCGGTTGGACATCAAACCTCTCCCGCTCCTGAAATTTCACGCCTGTTCTCTGCGAGAGCCGCCGTTACCCAGTCAGAAAAACACTGAAACCCCACAGCGACTACTCAGTGTGACAAAATACAGTCTTATTGTTCCTTAAGTGGGGTTATGTCCGAATTCCTCGTTTGAGAAGCGCTGCTCTCGGTAGTCATTAGGTAGCTAACGAGAGGCCACTCCATGAGATTTCTCGGCATAAATGCGATCTTTCATGATCCGGCGGCAGCCCTTGTCGTCGACGGGGAGGTCGTCGCCGCCGCGGAGGAGGAGCGTTTCAGTCGGCGTAAGCACGGCAAGCGCCCGGTTCCCTTCTCCGCCTGGGAACTGCCGGAGCGCGCCGCGGCCTGGTGCCTGGAGCAGGCGGGACTGCGGCCCGAGGACCTGGACGCCGTCGCCTACTCCTACGACCCGGACCTGGTGCGGCCGGGCGGGCCGGGTCTCGACGAGGGCTGGGAGGACCTGCGCACCACCTATGCCCGCAGGGCGCCGGCCTTCCTGGCCACCGCCCTGCCGGGCCTGGACTCCGCACAGGTCCGATACGTGCCCCACCACGTCGCGCACGCGGCCTCGGCGGGGCTGGCCGCGCCGTACCGGGACTCGGCGGTGCTGGTCTGCGACGGACGAGGCGAGGCGGTCTCCCACCTGGCCGGGCACTACCGCGACGGGGAACTGACGATCCTGGCCGCCCAGGAGCTGCCGCACTCCCTCGGGCTGATGTACGAGGAGGTCACCGAGCACCTGGGCTTCCTGCGCTCCAGCGACGAGTACAAGGTCATGGCCATGGCCTCCTACGGCGAGCCGCGCCACCTGGGTGCGCTGCGCGAGCTGATCCACACAGACGGCGAGGGCGGTTTCCGGGTCGAACCCGTCGACTGGGGCGGCTATGCCAAGGCCCTGGCCAGGGGTGAGTCCTGGACCGAGGAGCACGCCGACCTCGCGGCGAGCGTCCAGAGGTGCCTGGAGGAGGTGCTGCTCGACCTCGCCCGCTGGCTGCACGGCCGGACCGGCGATCGGCGCCTGACCATGGCCGGAGGCGTGGCGCTCAACTGTGTCGCCAATACGCGGCTGCTGGCCGAGGGACCCTTCGAGGAGCTGTGGGTACAGCCGGCGGCCGGTGACGCGGGCACCGCGCTCGGCGGCGCGCTGCACCTGGCCCAGGCCTTCGGCGAGCCGGCCGCGCCCATGCCGGGGGCCGATCTCGGTCGAGGCTGGAGCGACGAGGAACTGGCCGCCTGGCTGCAGGTGGCGCGGGTGCCCTATGAGCGGCCCGCGGATCTGGCCCGCGCGGTCGCGGCGGAACTGGCCGCCGACCGGATCGTGGCCTGGTTCCAGGGGCGCAGCGAGTACGGGCCGCGGGCGCTCGGCCGCCGCTCGCTCCTGGCCCATCCGGGGTGGGAGGCCAACACCGAGCGGCTGAACGACGTCAAGGGCCGCGAGCAGTTTCGCCCCATCGCCCCGATGGTGCTGGCCGAACGGGCTCACGAGATCTTCGACGGAGGTCCCGTCCCCAGCCCCTACATGCTCTTCGTGCACAATGTCCGGCCCGAGTGGCGCGAGCGGATCCCGGCCGTCGTGCACGTCGACGGCACCGCCAGGATCCAGACGGTCGACCGGGCGCACGACCCGCTGCTCGCCCGGACGCTGGAGGAGTTCGAGGTACGCACCGGGCTGCCGGTGCTGGTCAACACCAGTCTCAACACGGCGGGAAGGCCGATGGTCGACGACCCCCGTGACGCCCTGGAGTGCTTCGGCTCCGCGCCGGTGGATCTGCTGGTGCTGGGCCCGTACCTGATTCGCAGGGGGGAGGCGTTCGCTTCGTGATCACGGTGGTGATTCCCACGATCGGTCGTCCCAGCCTCGCCGCCACGCTCGCCGCGTTGGCGGCGCTGGGCCCGGAGACGGCGGTGATCGTGGTCGACGACCGCCCCGCGGGCACGTCCGCCGAGCCGCTGCGGGTGCCGGACCACGTCCGGCTGCTGCGCTCGGGAGGACGGGGGCCCGCCGCGGCCCGCAACACCGGCTGGCGTGCCACCGAAACGCCCTGGGTCGCCTTCCTGGACGACGACGTGGTGCCCCAGCCCGGCTGGGAGAAGGCGCTGCGCGCCGATCTCGTCGGCCTGCCCGGCGAGGTGGGCGGCAGCCAGGGGCGCATCGAGGTCCCGCTGCCGCCCGACCGGCGGCCCACCGACGCCGAGCGCAACACCGCGGCCCTGACCGACGCCGGGTGGATCACCGCGGACATGGCCTACCGGCGCGACGTCCTGCGCAAGGTCGGCGGGTTCGACGAGCGCTTCCCCCGGGCCTACCGCGAGGACGCCGATCTCGCCCTGCGCGTGACGAAGGCCGGATATCGGCTGGTCCGGGGCGAGCGTGTCACCCGCCACCCGATCAGGGACGACGGATTCTGGGCCAGCGTCCGCCTCCAGCGTGGCAACGCCGACGACGCGCTGATGCGCCACCTGCACGGTCCTGCCTGGCGGGCCGCCACCGGAGCGCCCGGTCGCCTGCGCAGGCACGCCCTGACCACCGGTCTCGGCGCGCTCGCACTCGCGACGGCGGTGACGCGGCCCAGGTGGGTGGCCGCCCTGGCCGGGACGGCGTGGGCGCTGCTCACCGCGGAGTTCGCCTGGAGGCGCATCGCTCCCGGGCCCCGGACGAAGGAGGAGGTCCGGCGAATGGTGATCACGACGGTGCTCATCCCGCCGGCGGCGTGCGCGCACCGCCTCCGCGGTGAGCTGCGGGTGCGGCGATGACCACCGCGACGGCCGGCACCGTTCTGATCGCCCGCCCGGACAACGCGGGCGACGTCCTGCTGGCCGGGCCCGCGATCCGCGCGGTCGCCGAGGGCGCGCGGGAGGTCGTGCTGATGGTGGGACCGCATGGCCGGGCGGCGGGGGAGTTGCTGCCCGGAGTGTCCCGGGTGGTGGAGTGGCGGACCCCGTGGATCGACCCCGAACCGTCGCCGATGACGGGGGCGCACGCGCTGCGGCTGCTGCGGATCCTGCGGAGGACGGCCCCGGAACAGGCATTGATCCTCACCTCGTTCCATCAGTCGCCGCTGCCGCTCGCCCTGCTGTTGAAGCTGGCCGGGACGCCGAGGATCGCCGCGATCTGCGGTGACCACGCCGGCTCGCTGCTGGATCTGCGGCACATCGTCGACGAGACTGTGGACGTGCCGGAGGCCGAGCGCATGCTCGACCTGGTCAGGGCGGCGGGGTTCGACCTGCCGCGGGGAGACGGCGGAGCGCTCGCCGTACGGCGTCCGCTGCCCGAGGCCGGCCGTCTCACCGGGCCGCCCGGCTACGTGGTCGTGCATCCCGGCGTTTCGGTCCAGGCCAGAGCGTGGCCCGCGGAGAGCTGGGCGCGGGCGGTACGGGACCTGGTTCGCGCGGACCGGCGGGTCGTGGTGACCGGTGGCCGCGCGGAGCGGGCACTCACCGCGAAGGTCGCCGGGACGCACGCCCGCGACCTCGGCGGGAGAACCTCCTTCGCGCAGCTGGCCGCGGTGCTCGCCGGAGCGTGCGCGGTCGTCGTCGCCAACACCGGCCCGGCGCATCTGGCCGCGGCGGTCGGCACGCCGGTGGTCAGCCTGTTCGCCCCGGTCGTTCCGGCTGCCCGCTGGGCCCCGTACGGCGTGCCGACGGTGCTGCTCGGTGATCAGCAGGCCCTCTGCCGGGGCAGCCGGGCCAGGGAGTGTCCCGTTCCGGACCATCCGTGCCTTTCGTCGGTGGACAGCGAGCGGGTCGTCGAGGCCGTCGATCGCCTGACGTCCGTGAAGGAGGTCGTTCGATGAGGATCGCCTTGGTATCGGAACACGCGAGCCCGCTCACAGCCTTGGGAGGCGTCGACGCCGGTGGGCAGAACGTTCACGTCGCGGGGCTGGCCGTCGCGCTGGCGGGCAGGGGACACGAGGTCGTCATCCACACCCGCCGTAGCGGGCGGGACCAACCGGACACCGTGGTCATCGCGCCCGGCGTGACCGTCGAACATGTTCCCGCGGGCCCTCCGGAGCCGCTTCCCAAGGACGAGCTGCTGCCGCACATGCCCGCCTTCGCGGCTCACCTCACGCGCAGGTGGGCGACCGGCCCCCCGGATGTGGCCCACGCCCACTTCTGGATGAGCGGCCTGGCCACGCTCATGGCCGCGCGGGATTGCGGGATACCGGTCGTGCAGACCTTTCACGCCCTGGGCACCGTCAAGCGGCGCTGGCAGGGAGCGGCCGACACCAGCCCGCCGGAGCGGATCGCCATCGAGGCCGACATCGGGCGGCGAACTCACGCGGTCATCGCGACCTGCGCCGACGAGGTGCGGGAACTGCGGGCGATGGGCATGTTCGAGGGGAAGATCGCGGTCGTTCCCTGCGGGGTCGACCTGGACCACTTCCGCCCCGACGGCCCGGTGGTGTCCCGGGACGGCCGGCCACGCATTCTCAGCATCGGCCGCATGGTGCCGCGCAAGGGTGTCGACACGATCGTCCGGGCGTTGCGCCACGTGCCGGACGCCGAGCTGGTGATCGCCGGCGGCGCGCCCGACGACGACGAGAGCGGGCGGCTGCGCGAACTGGTCACCGGCCACGGCCTGACCGGCAGGGTGCGTCTGATCGGCAGCGTCAGCCGTGAGAAGGTCCCGGCCCTGATGCGGTCGGCCGACGTCCTGGTGAGCGTGCCCTGGTACGAACCGTTCGGCATGGTCCCGGTGGAGGCCATGGCCTGCGGGCTGCCCGTGATCGCCTCCGCCGTCGGCGGCCACCTGGACACGGTCGACGGCTGCGGTGTGCTGGTGCCTCCGCGCCGCCCGCGAGCCCTGGCCCGCGCGTTGAACGACCTGCTGACCCGCCCCGGCCTGCGAGAGACGATCGGAACGGCCGGAACGCGGCGGGCCCGCGTCCGATACGGCTGGCCCCACGTGGCCCTCCAGACCGAATCCGTGTACCGGACTCTGATCAGCGGCCGGCTGGACCGGTTCGCCGTCGCGGAAGGCTGAGCCATGCACCCTCATCTGTCCCGGCTGAGCGCGGCGCTGTCGGCCGTGGACGGCGAGATCCCCAAGATCTACACGTGGGGAGGCAAGCTGGCCGCGGTGCTGAGCGGCGGCGGCCGGCTGCTCGTCTGCGGAAACGGCGGCTCCGCCGCCGAGGCCCAGCACCTGACCGCGGAGCTGGTCGGCCGCTACCGCGACGACCGGCGCCCGTACGCGGCGATCCCGCTGCACGCCGACACCTCCTCCGTCAGCGCGATCACCAACGACTACGGCGCCGAGCAGACATACGCCCGCCAGGTGCGGGCGCATGGAAGGTTCGGTGACGTACTGATGTGCCTGTCCACCAGCGGCACGAGCCGCAACGTGGTGGCGGCCGCCGAGGCCGCCCGCCAATGCGGCCTCACGACCTGGGCGCTGACCGGCCCCGCGCCCAATCCGCTGGCCGAATTCTGCGACGAGGCCTTCGCGGTGCCCGCCGATGACACCGCCACCGTGCAGGAGGTGCACCTTGCGATGATCCACGTGCTCTGCGAGGCGATCGAGGAGGAATGCTCATGACCGGCGGAGCCAGGACTTCGACAGGCACGGCGCCTCCGCTGCTCTCCCGCCGCGGGAGAGCTCATGATTAGGCCGATCGTGGTCCTCGGGGACTCGCTGCTCGACGTGGACATCGAAGGTGACGCCGAACGGCTGTGCCCGGACGCCCCGGTTCCCGTCGTCGACGGGCGGTCAGAGCATCGGCGCCCGGGTGGCGCCGGCCTGGCGGCCCTGCTCGCCGCGCGCGACGGCGCCGAGGTCGTCCTGGTCACCGCGATCGGGAACGACGCCTCCGGCCGGTGCCTGGAAGATCTGCTCGCCGATCACGTGGAGGTGGTGGGGCTGCCGCTGCGGGGCACCACCGTATGCAAGACGCGGGTCCGGGCGCGAGGGCAGACCCTGATCCGGATCGACACGGGTGACGGCTGGGCGCAGGGCGCCGAGGGGGACGAGCGCGGCCCGCACCACATGAGTCACGGCAGGCTCCGCTACGACCTCGTGGACGGGCCGCCCGGTCAGGGCCTCGCCGACGAGCGCGTCGCCACCGTGCTGCGGGCCGCCCGGGCGATCCTGGTCTCCGACTACGGCCGCGGCGTCGCGGAGCTCTGCCGTGACCTTCTGCGGGATCTCACCGCACCGGTGATCTGGGACCCGCATCCGCGGGGCGCCCTGCCCGCGCTCGGCTGCGCGCTCGTCACGCCGAGCGAGCCCGAAGCCCGGCTGCTGTGCGCCGAGCCGTGCAACACCCCGGACAGGATCGCCTACGACCTGGTCCGCGACCTCGGAGCGGAGGCGGTGGCCGTCACGCTCGCCGAGCGAGGGAGCGTGCTCGCCTGCCGGGGCGGCCAGCCCGTCCGGATCCCGCCGCCCGCGCTCGTCACCGGGCGGGACTCCTGCGGAGCGGGCGACAGATTCGCGAGCGCGGCGGCGCTGGCCCTGGCCGAGGGCGCCTCCACCGAGGACGCGGTCGCGACGGCGGTCGGCGAGGCCACCCGATTCGTCGAACAGGGAGGAGCCGCGGCGGTCCGGCTCCCCAGGCCCGCGCGGCGGCGCCGGTCATCGACCCCGCGGGCGGACGCGCCCCCGGTCTCCGGCCCGGAGAGCCTCGCGGGTTCGGTTTCGCGAACGACGGCCCTGGTCCGGGCCGCCGGGGGCAGGCTGATCGCCACAGGGGGCTGCTTCGACCTGCTGCACGCCGGCCATGTCAGCCTGCTGCGCCGAGCCAGGGCCCTGGGCGACGCGCTGATCGTCTGCGTCAACTCCGACGAGTCCGTCCGGCGCCTGAAGGGACGAGGCCGCCCCGTGGTGAGCGAACGCGACCGGGTCGAGGTGCTGCGGGCGCTGGAGTGCGTGGACGCCGTGGCCGTCTTCGACGACGACACCCCCTGCGTGCTGATCGGCCACCTGCGCCCGGATGTGTGGGTGAAGGGCGGTGACTACACCGGTCGCGAGATGCCCGAGACCGAGGCGGTTCGGCGGGCCGGCGGCGAGGTCGTGATCCTGCCCAGCGTCCCCGGACACTCCACGACCGGTCTCATCGCCGCGGCGCAAGCGGCTTCATGATCTGAAACTTCACAAAGGGAACTTCGCGACCGAGGAGAGGCACATGATGGGGAACATTCTGATCACCGGTGGCGCGTCCGGCCTGGGGCGGGCGGTCGTGGTCGCGGTCGCCAAGGCGGGTGGCAGGCCCCTCGTGGTCGACGTCACCGCGCCCGAGGCGGGCGTCGACCACGTCGTGGCCGACGTCTCTGACCGCGAACAGGCGGAGCGGGCCGTGCGCGAGCTCGCCGAACAGGCCGGCGGGCTCGACGGCGTCGTCACCGCGGCGGGCATCGACGCCTGCGGGGCCCTGTCCGACGTCCCGGCCCCGGACTGGGAACGGGTGATCCGGGTCAACCTGCTCGGCACCGCCTCGATCGTCCGGGCGGCCCTGCCGTACCTGCGGCGCTCCGGAGGCCGGGTGGTCACCTGCGCGTCCACCCTGGGCCTGCGCGCGGTGAGTGACGCGACCGCCTACTGCGCGGCCAAGTTCGGCGTCGTCGGGTTCACCCGGGCACTGGCCGCCGAGCTCGCCGGACAGGTGGGGGTGACGCTGCTGGTGCCCGGCGGCATGCACACGAACTTCTTCGCCGATCGGGACGAGCGGTACCGGCCCGGCCCCGACGCCCGGCTCAACCAGCCCGAGGACGTGGCCGCCACCGTGCTGTTCGCCCTCGGCCAGCCCGCCGGCTGCGAGATCCGGGAACTCGTCGTCTGTCCCGCGACGGAGACGTCATGGCCGTAGATCCGGGAACCGCGGACGGAAGGACGCCGGAAGAACGTCACGGTGCCGGATGCGCCGGAGCGGTCACGACGGCACCGGTTTTGATCGCGCTCCGCGGGCTCGGACTCGGCGACGTGCTCGCCGCGGTGCCCGCCCTGCGGGCACTGCGGCGCTCCCACCCCGCACACCGGATCGTGCTGGCCGCGCCGGCCCTCCTGGCGGGCCTGGTGCCGCTGATCGACGCCGTCGACGAGCTCCTCGACGTGTCCGGAACCGGGCCGGTGCCCGTCGACCGCCCCGACATCGCGGTCAACCTGCACGGCCGCGGCCCGCAGAGCGTCGCCGCGCTGCGCCGCACCCGCCCGCGGCGGCTGCTCACCCACGCGCATCCCGGCTTCCCTGACGCGCAGGGGCCGCCGTGGCGGTGTGACGTCCACGAGACGGTCCGATGGTGTGCGTTCCTGGAGTGGTACGGCATCGCGGCCGATCCCACCGACCTGGCTCTTCCCGCGCCGCCCTCGAAAACGACCGGTCACGTGATCGTCCATCCGGGTGCGGCCAGCCCGGCCAGACGCTGGCCGCCGGAACGATTCGCCCAGGTGGCCGCCGCGCTGAGTCGTACCGGATGCCAGATACTGATCACCGGGAGCACGGCCGAGCGGGCCCTCGGCCGGAAGGTGGCGGCGCTCGCCGGGATGCCGGACGGATCCGTCCTGGCCGGTCGTACGGACGTCGGAGCGCTGGCCACCCTCGTCGGATCCGCGCGGCTGATCATCTGTGGCGACACCGGCGTGGCCCACCTGGCGACCGCGTTCGCCACCCCCTCCGTGGTGCTGTTCGGTCCTGTCGCACCGGCCCTGTGGGGGCCGCCGGCGGGGCCGCACGTCGCCCTGTGGGCCGGGCGCAGCGGCGACCCCCACGGGTGCCGGCCCGACCCGGGCCTGTTGGAGATCGGCGTGGGGGAAGTCCTCGACGCCGCGGGCGATCTGCTGGAGGCGAGCGTGAGATGAGCGCGCGACGGGTGGTGGTGACCGGCGGTGCCGGATTTCTCGGGTCCCATCTCTGCGAACGTCTGCTTTCGGCGGGGATGGAGGTGATCTGCATGGACAACTTCCTGACCGGCTCGCCCCGGAACGTGGAGCACCTGATCGAATGGCCCTCCTTCCGGTTGATCGAGTGTGACCTCATGGGTTTCGTGCACGTTCCCGGAGAGGTGGGCCTGGTGCTGCACCTCGCTTCCGCGGCCTCGCCCTCGGACTATCTCCGGTACCCGATCGAGACGCTCAAGGTGGGCAGCCTCGGCACGCTGCACGCCCTCGGCCTGGCCAAGGAGAAGGGCGCCCGGTTCCTCCTGGCCTCCACGAGCGAGGTGTACGGCGACCCCCTGGAGCATCCGCAGCGGGAGACCTACTGGGGCAACGTCAACCCCGTGGGGCCGCGCAGCGTGTACGACGAGGCCAAGCGCTTCGCCGAGTCGCTGACCACGGCCTACCGCAACTCCCACCGGGTCGACACCGCGATCGTGCGGATATTCAACACCTACGGGCCGAGGATGCGGCCGCACGACGGCCGGGCCATTCCCACCTTCATCCGTCAGGCGTTGCGCGGTGAGCCGATCACCGTGACCGGCGACGGCAGCCAGACCCGCTCCATCTGCTACGTCGACGACACCGTCGAGGGAATCCTCGTCATGGCTCGCAGCGGGCTGGAGGGACCCGTCAACATCGGCAATCCCGCGGAGTTCACCATGCTCGGCCTCGCCGGCAAGATCCGCGATCTGGCAGGCTCCGGCTCGCCCGTCCGCTTCGTCGACCGGCCCGTGGACGATCCCGCCGTCCGGTGTCCCGACACCTCCCAGGCCGCCGAACGGCTCGGCTGGCGGCCTCGGGTGGACGTGGTCAGCGGGCTCCGCCGTACCATCGACTGGTTCGCCGGAGAACTTCAGAGCCACCGTGAAAGCGCGGACGCCGGCTTGTGAATCCGTTCCCTCGCGTCACGGTGGTGGTGGCCACCCGCGACCGCCGCCATGACCTGGAACGCTCGCTGCCGCACCACGAATGCCCGGTCATCCTGCTCGACAACGGTTCCACGGACGGCACCCCGGCCTTCGTCCGGCGACGGTTCCCGCACATCCAGGTCGTCGAGCTGGGACGCAACCTCGGCGCGCCGGCCCGCAACCTGGGCGTGTGGCTCGCACGGACGCCTTACGTCGCCTTCGCCGACGACGACTCCTGGTGGGAGACCGGGGCGCTCGAACGCGCCGCCGGCGTGCTCGACGCACACCCGCGCCTGGCGGTGCTGGCAGCGCGCGTGCTGGTGGGCCCGGAGAAGCACCTGGATCCGATATGCGCGGACATGGCCGAATCCCCTCTCGCCGCCGAACCGGATCTCCCCGGCCCGGTGATTCTCGGGTTCCTGGCGTGCGGAGTCGTGGTGCGCCGGAAGGCGTACCTGGCCGCCGGCGGTTTCGACGACATCATCTTCTTCGCCGGAGAGGAGGAGCGGCTCGCGTCGGACCTGGCCACGGCCGGCTGGGGACTGGCCTATGTCCGGGACGTCATCGCCCACCACCATCCCTCGGCCTCCCGCGACTCACGAGGGCGACAGGCCCTCGCCGTCCGTAACGCGGTGCTCAACGCCGTCCTGCGCCGGCCGTGGCCGGTGGTGACGCGGGTCGTGTTCACCGCCGCCCGCGGCGGCCCGGCCGGGTGGCGAGGGCTGGGCGGTGCCCTGCGAAGGCTGCCCCGGGCGCTTGTGTGCCGCCGTACCCTTTCGCCTCTCCTGGAGGAGGCACGGAGATCGCTGGAGGCCTTCAGGAGGGAACGATGCCCGTAGAGACGTTCCCCGTGATCGTACACATCCTGATCATCGGATCGTGAGAGTCCGCGGGAAAGGTGTTCCCATCGGGGACGTCGAAGGTCTCGCCCGAGTCCCGGGCCGACGCCGTTGAGCCGTGTCGCTCCGGCCGAGGGCTACGTACGCGTCGGTGACCAAGGACCCCGGCGTGAACCACGAGACGCCGCGCGCGTGTGGGAGCCGGCGCCGACGCCCAGCGTGAGACCGCCGCCGGATTAGGGGACGCGGAAGGGGGTAACGGCCTTTGCTCACACTCCTGACTACTTTTCAGGAAGGGACGGCATGACCTTCAATCCATTACAGGAGCGGGGCATCCCGCTCGATCGGCAGCTGCGCAACTGGAGTGAGCTGAACGTCACCCCGATCGATCCCGACCACGGCGACCCCTACACCCGGTGCCGGATCATCGCGCTGAACGGCATCGAGGTCGAGGCCATCATGTTCAGCCACCAGTTCGCCCGGCACTGCCCGGACCCGGCCGTCAAGCAGCAGCTCGCCCAGGTGCGCTTCATCGAGGCCCAGCAGCAGAAGGTGGTCAACTGGCTACTGCCCGGCCTGGCGTCGGTGCTGGAGACCACGATCGCCTACGAGCAGGTCGCCGTCGACCTGACCGCGTGGGTGGCGCGGATGGAGCCCGACCCCTACCTCAAGCAGGCCTACCAGTTCGGGGTCCTGGAGGACTTCGACCACCTGTACCGCTACGCCAATCTGTACGAGATGATCGAGCACCGCAGGGCCGAGAAGATCGTCGACAACCTGACCGAGGTGATGCCGGGCCGGCCCACCTACCTGCATCACCGCCACCCGGTCGACAACCTGCGCGAGCCGTACGACAAGAGCGCCACCGCGCCGATCTCCAAGCTGCACGCGCTGACGATCATGGCGGCCGAGCAGCAGACCATGAACTTCTACATGAACGTCGGCCCCACCTACATGGAGCCGATCGCCCGCCGGCTCTACCAGGAGATCGGGCTGATCGAGGAAGAACACGTCACCCACTACGAATCGCTGGTGGACCCGGGCGAGACGTGGTGGGAGATGCTGCTCCACCATGAGTACAACGAGTGCTACCTGTACCACTCGTTCATGGAGACCGAGTCCGACCCGAAGATCAAGGCGATCTGGGAGCTGCACCTGAACATGGAGCTGGAGCATCTGCGCATCGCCGCGGAGCTGTTCAAGCGCCATGACACCCGCGACCCGCAGGAAGTCCTCGCGCCCGCGCTGCCCGCGCCGGTGACCTTCGAGCCGAACAAGGCCTACCTACGCGAGCTGCTGGCCACGCAGATCGACTTCACCACGATCGGCACCGGCTACGTCCAGGACATGCACGAGCGGTTCGAGAAGTACCAGGAGGCGATCATGGGTGGTGAGAAGCCGCCCAGCGAGATCGTCATCGACGAGAACCGTGGCAAGTCCGGCCGGGAGTACCGGCTGGAGACCGAGGGCCCGCACCCTGTGGAGGCGCTGCGCGCCGACCGGTGAATCCCGCTGCCCGGGTGCCGGGCCCCGGAAGAGGTCCCGGCACCCGGGCAGCGGATGGAACCTCGCCCGACGTGTGCGGCCCGCGTTCCCGGGCCGGGAAACGCGAACCGCACGCGCGCCGGGCCGACGGCTCGCTCAGCCGCTCTTGCCCATGGCCTGGCGGATCACGTCACGGGCCCGGTCCATCATCGCCACCGGCGTTCCCACCAGCAGGTTCTTGGTCGCCGACTCCACCCCCGGATGCGGGTGGGTCGGCGCCATCGCCTCGGCCGCCTTCACCCCCACGGCCATGGCCCGGCGCTCGGCCGCGCTCGTCTGGGCGCGCAGCTGGGTGAACTCGTAGCGCTCCTCACTGCGGGCGTGAGCCGTCACCGCCCCCCGCAGCACCGCCAGGTTCTCCGCGAACCGCGGATCGTCGGCGCCGGCCTTGTCCATCTCCATGAGCAGCTGCTTGGCCTCGTTCTCCTCGGCCAGGCGGTCGTCCACCACCGCGTCGCCACCGTCGATCTTGTGGCGCGCGTACGGGTGGACGATCTCCTCCTCGGCCGTCTCGTGCACCGCCAGCAGCCGCACCAGGCGCTGGAACGCCTCCGGCCGCTCGCTCGCCGAGGCCTTCTCCACCTCGTCGAACAGGTCGCGGATCAACGCGTGCTGGGCCAGCAGCAGATCCACCACGTCGTCTTCGCCCATCAGTTCGGGCACCGTCTGATCAGCCATGACTCCCTCTTTTCTCCGGCTCTCCCCCTGTCCGAACTGCCTTACCCGCCCAGCGCGAAAAATCCATGCGGGGACACTGGAAGAGAACTGAACACGGCCGGCGACTTCCGTACAGACGTTCCCACCGGCGGCTCGTACGAGGTGATCGGGATCGTCGGGTGGCCGGGATCGAACCCCGGCCCCACACGATCGTGACATCACCTCCGCCGACATCGCCTCCCGACGAGGAAGAGCGGCTCACCCACCTGGGGTGGAGCCGCTCTCATCCCCGTCAGGGCGCTGTTCAGTCGCTGGTCAGCGCGTCGAGGAGGTCGCCGACCGGTGCGTCGGGCAGGGCACGGGCCACATCGGCCAGCGCCACCATCCCCACCAGGGTGTGACCGTCGATGACCGGCAGGCGCCGTACCTTGTGCGAGGCCATCGTGCGCAGGATCTCCCGGGCGTCGTCGTCGGCGCCGATGGTGACGGGCTTGCCCTGGGCGAACTCGCCGACCTGGCACGCCTTGGGCTCCCTGCCCGCGGCCAGCACCTTCACCACGATGTCACGGTCGGTGAGCATGCCCTGCAGCCGGTCGTCGGAGCCGCAGATCGGCAGCGAGCCGACATCCAGCCGGGCCATCTTCTCGGCCGCCTCCAACACCGTCTCCTCGGCGCGCGCGCACTCGGCGTCCGGAGTCATGATCTCTCGTGCCGTGGACATACCTCGCTCCCTTCTTCGCTCCCGCCTGAAGCGGACGGTTCCCGTTCGCGATTCGCCTACCCCTGGCCTCCATCCCCACACCACCGGCGACGAAGGGCCACGAAGCGCGGGAACAAAGCGTCGTCACCCAGTGAGCGGAAAAGGTGCGCCCAACAGGGGTGAAACCGCCGGCGCCGCTCGCCGTGGCCGTCAGAACGCGGTGATCTATTCGGGGAGGTCGAAGGTGCCGGGGCCGGGGGCCTGGCCGCCGACGGTGGCGACGATCTCGGCGGCCAGGTCGCGGACCTTGAGGTTGCGGTTCTGTGAGGCGCGGCTGAGGATCGCGAAGGCGTCTGCGGCCGGGCAGCGCTGCTGGGCCATCACGATGCCGATCGCCTGGTCGATGACGCTGCGTGAGGCCAGCGTGGCGCGCAAATCCTCGTTCAGCTTGGACTGGTCGGCCAGGCGCAGACCCAGGGCGACGGCGCCGGCGGCGGTGCCGGCGAACAGCCGCATCCGCGCCTGGACGTCGTCGCCGAAGGCGCCCAGGTGGGTGTTGTAGAGGTTGTAGCCGCCCACCTGGCCACTGGGGCCGTTCAGTGGCAGCGACAGGCAGCTGCGCACGCCGTGGGCGAAGGCCTCGGTGCAAAAGGAGCGCCAGCGCGGCTCGGCGGAGGTGTCGGCGATGTGGTTGGTCTGCCCGTCGGCCAGGGTGTCCAGGCAGGGGCCCTCGCCGGTGCGGTACTGGATCTGATCGACGGCCAGGGTGAGATCGTCACTGCTGGCGATCGTCACGGCGCGCTCATCGCGCACGACGGTGATCCCGCACATGCTGCCCTCGGGCAGCGCGGCCACGGTCGCCACGGCCAGCTCGTGCAGGAATCCCTCGAAGGTGTCGGTCGACACCAGCCGCGACAGCAGTCCGTCCGACCATGCCGGGTCGGAGGCGGAGGTGAATGACGACGACATGGCGGGCCTGCGGGTTTCCGGGGCTACGGCCCAACGGCCACCGGCGACGAGGCGTCCGAATGACGCGTGCGAAGTGCCCTCGGCAACCCTGCCAGCCTTGCACGCCCCAAGGAATGGTCACGCCGCTCGGGGCGGGTAAAATAGGTGCCGGTCCAGAGACGCGGCCGCCTTCCCGTCATGCCCGCGAAGGTGAACGCCTGATGTCTGCCGACCAGATTCTCCCATCCCCGCTGCCACGGCCGATGACCGATGATTCTGACGTGCTGCTGGAGGTGCGGACCTGGCGGCTGGAGTCGCTGCGGGTTCTTCGCCTTCTGGGTGAGCTGGACGCCTTCACCGCCCCCCGTGTGCGCGCCATCCTCGATGAGGTGGTGGGCGTCTGCCATGAGCTCAGGCTGATCGTGGATCTCACCCAGCTGACCTTCATGGCCTCGACAGGGCTGGGCCTGCTGCTGGAGATCCGGGACCGGGTCGGCGAGCGCGGGGGACACCTGATCGTGATCCTCGCTCCAGGCAGCCGTCCCCGGCGCCTTTTCGACCTGACCCGCCTGACGGATCACTTCGAGGTCGCAGAGAGCCTGAGAGAGGCGGTGCACGCCCTGCGGCAGATGGAGCACGCCCCGATCCGTGATGGGACCGGCGAGACACCGTAGGCACTCCCGCCCGCCCGTAGGCCGGCTGGTAACGCCCGAAAGGCAGCGAAACGGGGTGGGGCGGCCGTATCCGAACGCGCCTTTAAGGAGGGCTGCTCCACGGTAATTCTGCGGCAAAGCGAATAATCGTGTCGTAGGGGACGAAGGGATGAAAGGTCGGCGAAGGTGGGTGAGCACATGTCGGCGGTAGCACGGAGGTGACGGCCTCCCCCGGCCCTGAGCGGATGCTGGTAGGGCTGTTGCGGGCCAGTCATCTGGCGGCTTTGGAGCAGGTTCCGAACCTGGTCGGCGAGCACGCCGCGTCCGCGGGCCTGACCGAGGTGCTGATCTACCTGGCGGATCTGCAGCACACCGTGCTGCGCCTGTTGACCGGTGAGGGTCAAAGCGGCGGGAAGGGCGCGAGCACGGAGATCGCCGAGTTGCGCGTCGACGCGACCTTGGCCGGGCGGGCCTTCCAGGAGGTGCGAATCCTGGCCGGCACCGGCACCGACGGTGGTGCCGCGGCCGACGAGGGGCCCGGCGAGAGCGCCGGTGACGGTGCGCGGCGGTGGTGGGTGCCGCTGCTGGACGGCACCGAACGCCTGGGAGTGCTGCGCATCGGCGTCGAGGCCGGTGCTGACGCGCAGATCCAGGACAACATGCGGGACCTGGCATCGCTGGTGGCATTGTTGCTGGTTGACAAGCGCCCCTGCAGTGACTCCTACGCCCGGCTGGTCCGCACCCGGCCGATGCACGTGGCCGCGGAGATGCAGTGGACGCTGATGCCGCCGCTGACCTTCGCCGACCACCGGGTGACCATCGCCGCGGCGCTGGAGCCGGCCTACCAGGTCGGCGGGGACGCCTTCGACTACGCGCTGGCCGGCGATGTCGCGCATCTGGGGATCTTCGACGCGATGGGCCACGACGTCTCGGCCGGGCTGAGCGCCAACCTGGCGGTGGCCGCCTGCCGCAACAACCGCCGCCAGGGTGCCGACCTGGCCGCGAACAGCGAGGCCATCGAGCAGATCCTGATCACCGAGTTCGGTCAGGCCACCCGTTTCGTCACCGCGATCCTGGCCGATCTGGATCTTCGCACCGGGGTGGTGTCGTGGGTCAACCGCGGCCACCACCCGCCGGTGGTGATCCGCGGCGGCCGCTGGGTCGCCACCTTGGAATGCCGGCCGGCCCACCCGATGGGCCTGGGCCTGGGCCTGGAGGTCACGATGTGCCAGGAGCAGCTGCAGCCCGGGGATCGAGTGGTGTTCTACAGCGACGGCATCACCGAGGCCCGCAACGCCGCCGGCCAGGAGTTCGGATTGAGCCGGTTCGTCGATTTCATCATCCGCCGCACCGCCGACGGCCTGCCGGCACCCGAGACGCTGCGTCGTCTGGTGCGCGGTGTGCTGGACTACCACGACGGTCACCTCCAGGACGACGCCACAGTGGTGCTGGTGGAATGGCACGGCGACGGCCACGAGCGGCTGCACCTGTGAGAGGCGGCGCCTGAATCGGCAGGGCCGGACCCGCGCTAACGGATCACCGGGCCATCGGGTCATCGGGGTGATGGCCGGCTGCCCGCAACGCCTCATCCAGGTCGGGATGGATCTCGAAGGCGGTGTCCAGGCCGGTGAGGGACAACACCCGCTCCACGGCGCCGTGCACGCCGCTGAGCATCAGCCGGGTGCCCGTGGCCTGGCTGTGGCGCAACGCCGCGATCAGCACGCTCAGCCCCACCGAGTCACAGAAAAGGACCCCGGCCAGATCTACGATCAGCGCCGCCGGCGCCTCCGGCAGCTCCCTCACCTGGAACAACCGCTCGCGTAGCACCGGCGCGAAACGGAAGTCCAGTTCCCCCGCCACGCCGATGACGGCCACGTCCTGGCGCAGCTGCAACGCGGCGGTGAACGGCGAGCTGGGATGCGGCCCGGACATCATGCTCCTCAGCTCCTCAGCTCCTCGCGTACGCCGTTGACGCAGACGTCCCTTCCTTCCTACCAGCAGCAATGAGGTAAGGAGCAGGGAACCGCGGAGCAGAAGAGCGACGTCTGTCGAAGCATCGGCCTACGCGCAGAATTCGATCCCGGAAACAAGAAAGTGCGGGCCGAGGTGAACCTCGATCCCGCACCGTCTGGCAAATCCCATTGGGATTTGGGTTGGTGTCCGAGGGGGGACTTGAACCCCCATGCCCCGCAAAGGGCACTAGCACCTCAAGCTAGCGCGTCTGCCTATTCCGCCACCCGGACGTGGTGCCTGCACGCTGGACCGTCATCCCGCGTCGGCGGACTTAGGTTAGCAAACTCTTGAGCCGGCGTCATATCGGTAAGAGGGCAGGCAAGGGCGAGGTGCCGGGAAGGGGGGTCCGGCGGCAGGATGGGAGGTGGAAGCCGTGCCGAACCCCAAGGAGTCCCACATGACGGCGATCAACGCTGAGGACGAGGTCGTCGGGCTGTGCCGCGACCTGATCCGGATCGACTCGACCAACGCGGGCGACAACTCGGGGCCCGGTGAGCGGGCCGCCGCCGAGTACGTCGCCGAGAAGCTGTCGGAGGTCGGGCTGGAGCCGAAGATCCTGGAGTCGGACAGCCGCCGGGCCAACGTGATCGCCCGCATCGCGGGGGAGGACTCCTCCCGCGACGCCCTCCTGCTCCACGGGCACCTGGACGTCGTCCCCTTCAACGCGGACGACTGGACCCAGCACCCGCTCAGCGGCGAGATCGCCGACGGCTGCGTCTGGGGGCGCGGCGCGGTCGACATGAAGAACATGGACGCGATGATCCTCGCGGTCATACGGCAGCGGCTCAGCGAGGGCCGCCGCCCGCCGAGGGACGTGGTGCTGGCGTTCACCGCCGACGAGGAGGCGGGCGGCACGTACGGCGCGCAGTGGCTGGCCGACGAGCACAAGGACCTGTTCGACGGGTGCTCCGAGGCGATCGGCGAGGTGGGCGGGTTCAGCGTCTCCATCGACGAGGCGCGCAGGCTCTACCTGATCGAGGCCGCCGAGAAGGGCATCGCCTGGATGCGCCTGACCGCCACGGGCAGGGCCGGGCACGGTTCCATGCTCAACGCCGAGAACGCGGTCACCGAACTGGCCGAGGCGGTGGGCCGCATCGGCCGGTACGAGTGGCCGGTCCGGATGACGCGGACGGTCAGGACGTTCCTGGAGGAGACCTCCAGGGCCCTGGAGCTGGAACTCGACCTCGACGACGCCGAGAAGACCGTCGCCAAGCTGGGGCCGCTCGCCAGGATGATCGGCGCCACGCTGCGCAACACCGCCAACCCCACGATGCTGGAGGCCGGCTACAAGGCCAACGTGATCCCCCAGACCGCGACCGCGCACGTGGACGGCCGCTTCCTGCCGGGGTACGAGGACGAGTTCTTCGAGACGCTCGACGGACTGCTCGGCCCCAACGTGACCAGGGAGTTCGTCTACCACGACATCGCCATCGAGACCGGCTTCGACGGGCCGCTGGTGCGCGCGATGGCCGACGCCCTCGTCGCCGAGGACCCGGGCGCGCTGGCCGTGCCGTACACGCTGTCGGGGGGCACGGACCTCAAGGCGTTCAGCAGGCTGGGCATCCGGGGGTTCGGGTTCGCGCCGCTGAGGCTGCCCGCGGACCTGGACTTCTCCGGGATGTTCCATGGCATCGACGAGAGGGTGCCGGTGGATTCGCTCCAGTTCGGGGTCCGGGTCCTTGACCGTTTCCTGGACGGCTGCTGAGCCGTTCCCGGGAAATCCGTTGCGTTGACTCCATGTGGTGCTAGCGTAACTCTCCGTTGAGGGATGGCTCGTGTCCGAACGGGCCCGTCCAGGAGCTTTGGGGAGGTCACGTGGCACGTGTGCCGCACGGGCAGTGGAGGGCGTCCTCGCCCGCTGTTCGAGGCGTGCCCGTGGCCCTTCCCGTCGACGACACGATCCCCGACCGGGCTGACCGGATGGCGCGGTTCGCGGCCGGCACTCGGCGGGGCGTCAGGCAAGCCCTCGCTATCGGCGGTCTCCTGGCCGCCGCATGGCTGCTCGCGGTCGTCTTCGGGCTCCTCGGCGCCGCTCCCGCGATCGCGGACACCACCGCGACGACAGGAGAGGCCGGCTCCCAGACCCCTCACACAGCCGCTTCCGGATCGGCTTCCAGAGCCGATGTCTTCCCCACGGTCAGCGGCGGGCTGTCGGCGACGCACAACGCCGAAGCCATGGCGGGGCGAGGTGTGGACGGGCTCACCAGCCAGTCCAAGCCGGGGTTCCCGGTCCCCGCCACCGTCGAACACGGCTCTGGCGCCAATGGATTCGTGCCCCAGAGCGGTGGTGGATCCGGCCTCCCAGGACCGGGTCCGGGGGATGTCGCGTGGTTCGCCTACGACCCGCGGCAGATGACGCAGCGTGTCCCGCCGGCGTTCGTGCTCCCCCCGGTCGTCCGCACAGCGGCGGACGACCCTTCTTTCTCTCCTGACTGATCTCGTCTCGCGGACCGGCCCATCCCCTCTCGGGTGATCCGCCGGTCGCGGAGCCTGCCTTCATCCTCCGTCCCCAGGAGAACCGCTCCGTTCGGTGAGCGACCAGCAGGCAGCAGAAAAGGCATTTCCCATTCCTCGTGACGGCCCGTCGGGGCCTCCGCTGTGCGGGCCTGTCCGGCCTTCGCATGGCTTCGCGCGCCCCACGAGGGTCAGGTCCCCCCCGAAACTGCTAGGAGCTTCAATCATGCGTACGTGGGTTACGGGCACGGCCCCCGCGGCACTGCTCGCACTGGGCGTCATGGCCATGGGCGGCGGTACGGCCTTCGCCGACACCGACGGCGACCACTCGATCGGTGGAGGCAACCAGGTCAAACTCCCGATCACCCTGCCGATCGACATCAGCGGCAACGCCGTCGGCGTGGCGGGGCAGTCGGCCGCGTCCTCGGAGGGCGGCGCCTCCGTCGAGAACGGCGACGGCGATGCGGGCGCCGGCGGCAACACCACGTCCGGCCGGGGCAGCGTCCTGGGCGGCAACCAGGTCGTCGCTCCCATCACCGCGCCCGTCAACGCCTGTGGCAACGCGGTGTCGGTGTTCGGCCGCTCCGAGGCGGGCTGCCGGGGCGGCGCCTCGGTGCGGAACCAGGGCGGAAGCGGCGGCGGAGCCGGCGGCAACCGCACGAACGGTGAGCACAGCATCGGCGGCGGCAACCAGGTGGTGGCGCCGATCACCGCGCCGATCAACGCCTGTGGCAATTCCTTCGCGATCTTCGGCGGCGCGACCGCCGGTTGCCGTGGCGGGGCCTCGGTGAGCAACCAGGGTGGGGCCGGTCGCGGTGCCGGTGGCAACACCACGTCCGGCCGGGGTTCGGTGCTGGGCGGTAACCAGGTGGTGGCGCCGATCACCGCGCCGATCAACATCTGCGGCAACTCGGTCGCCGTCGTCGGCGGGGCCTTCTCCGGTTGCGAGGGCGGTGCCGAGGTCATCGGCGGCGGCACTCCGGGCGGACCTGGACACCCGGGCGGTCCCGGGCATCCAGGAGGCCCCGGGCACCCGGGTGGTCCTGGGTGGCCCGGTAAGCCTGGAGAGCACGAGGGACCCGGCCGGCCTGGCGGGCCCGGAGAGCCCAGCAAGCCGGGTTACGGTGACCACGGCGGACGCGGGAAGCAGTGGCCGCGTCCCGGTGGCGGCTGGGAGCACGGTCCGCGTCCGGGCGGCCCCGGTTCGGGGGGCTCCGGCGACGGCTGGAAGCACGGTCCCCGTCCCGGCGGTCCTGGTGGCCCCGGCGGCCCCGGGGGTTACGGCCGGCCGGGCAACGACACCGACGGGCGCTTCGGCGCCGGCAGCGGCAACCAGGTGGTGGCGCCGATCACCGCACCCGCCGAGGTCTGCGGCAACGCCGTCGGCAACGGTCAGGCGGGTTGCCCAGGAGGGGTGTCGGTGCCGGCGGGCCGGGGCGGCGGTGCGGGCGCGGGTGGCAACACCACGTCCGGCCGGGGTTCGGTGCTGGGTGGTAACCAGGTGGTGGCGCCGATCACCGCGCCGATCAACGTCTGCGGCAACGCGGTGGCCGTCCTGGGCGGCGCGTTCGCCGGTTGCCAGGGCGGCGCGTCCGTCGTGGGCGGTGCCGGCGGTGGCGGTGGCGCGGGTGGCAACACCACGTCCGGCCGGGGTTCGGTGCTGGGTGGTAACCAGGTGGTGGCGCCGATCACCGCGCCGATCAACGTCTGCGGCAACGCGGTGGGCGTGCTCGGCCAGGCCGCGGCCGCGTGCAGGGGCGGCGCCTCGGTCGCGGGCGGTGCGGGCGCGGGTACGGGTGCCGGTGGTAACCGCACCTCCGGCCGGGGTTCGGTGCTGGGTGGCAACCAGGTGGTGGCGCCGATCACCGCGCCGATCAACATCTGCGGCAACGCGGTCGCCGTCCTGGGTGACGCCGCCGCGGGCTGCCTCGGCGGCTCCCGCGTCGGCGGCCCGTCCGGGCGTCCGGGCGGTGGCCACGGCGGTCCCGGCGGCCACGACGGCGGCCAGTGGGGCGGTCCCGGTGGCCACGGTGGTCATGGCGGTCACGGTGGTCACGGTGGCTATGACAACGGCCACGGCGGCCGAGGTGACGGGGATTCCAAGCCCGGCAGGCACCGGACCAGCGGTCTGCTGCCCGCCCTCCCGGCCGTCCCGGCTCTCGGCGGCGCGGCCGGTCAGGCGTCCGCCTCCGGTATGTCGTCGATGCCCGCGGCCCAGAGCGCGGCGGACCAGGCGCGGCTCCCGGTCCCCGCGAGGCTGCCCGAGCTTCCCGCCGTGCCCGCCGTGCCCGCCGCTCCGGCGGGCGACCGGGCCGCGGCGGCAGGGAACGGCTCGCCGCTGGCTCCCGTCACCGACCTGACCTCCTCGACTCCGGCGGGCTCCCTGCCGGTCGGTGACCTGGGTCTGATGAGCGCCGCCCAGCCCGTCGGGGTGACCGGAATGAACGTCGGTTCCCTGGTCACCCTGCTGGTCGGCGCGATGGCCGCGGTCGCCGCGACGGTCTTCGGCACCACCCGCCGGATCCGTTTCGGCAAGAAGTAAGGCGCAAAAAGTAAGGCATTAGTCACCCATTAGACACGCTTTCCCGGAGCCACTGAGGAAGGCACGCAGACGCCTCGACGGCGGTGGGACAGGACGGCCGCGCCCCCGTGGCGCGGCGTCCGCTCGGCCGGCGAGGCATGGAAGCTTTGCCCGTTCCGGGGGCGCGGCCCGGAGCGGGCAAAGCCATGTCCGGGGATCACATCGTCCTGGTCACACGTATGATCTTCCGGCGCAGTCGGACGTCCCGGCGACCGTCGGGATACAGTCGCAGGCGGTCGAGTTCCCAGTCGCCGTATTCTGCATGTTCGGTCAGTATCCGCCGGGCTGCGTCCCGGGATGTGCCACGCGGAAGGTGGAGAACCAAGTAGGAGTAGTCGAGCACAGCGATTAGTCTCCGAGGGTGAGCTGGGGGACGTCGACACTCATAGGGCTTTATTCTGCGTCCTTGCGGCTTCTCTTGGGAGTGTCCCCGGCTGAGACCGGGTAACCCGAGGGGAAGAAAACGGGGAACGAATGCGAACAGCGAGGTAGGAAGCAGCGTGCCAGCCAAGAACGGCAACGCCGACGGAACCCGCCTGGTGATCGTCGAGTCGCCTTCCAAGGCGAAGACCATCGCCGGGTACCTCGGCCGCGGCTACGTCGTGGAGTCCAGCATCGGGCATATTCGCGACCTCCCCGAGAAGGCCGACGACATCCCCGAGAAGTACAAGGGGGAGTCGTGGGCACGCCTCGGCGTCAACGTGGATCACGAGTTCGAGCCGCTCTATGTCGTCAACCACGACAAGAAGGCACAGGTGAGCAAGCTCAAGCAGCTGCTCAAGGACGCCGACGAGCTCTACCTCGCCACTGACGAGGACCGTGAGGGCGAGGCGATCGCCTGGCACCTCCGTGAGGTGCTCAATCCCAAGGTCCCGGTCCACCGCATGGTGTTCCACGAGATCACGCCGCGGGCGATCCAGGAGGCGGTGGCCAACCCCCGCGCCCTGAATCTGAGGCTGGTCGACGCCCAGGAGACCAGGCGCATCCTCGACCGCCTCTACGGCTACGAGGTCAGCCCGGTCCTGTGGAAGAAGGTCAAGCCCAAGCTGTCCGCCGGGCGTGTGCAGTCCGTGGCGACCCGGCTGGTCGTGGAGCGCGAGCGCGAGCGCCTGGCGTTCACCAGCGCGAGCTACTGGGACCTGCAGGCGCTGCTCGACACCGGCCGCGACGAGGTCCCGCACGAGTTCACCGCCATGCTCACCGGCGTGGACGGCAAGCGCGTCGCCCAGGGCCGCGACTTCGCGAGCAACGGCACTCTCAAGAGCGCCGACGTGCTCCACCTCGACGAGCAGGCCGCCCACGCCCTGGCCGGGCGCCTGGCCGGGGTGTCCTACAAGGTCAGGTCCGTCGAGCGCAAGCCGTACACCCGCAAGCCGTACGCGCCGTTCAGGACGACCACGCTGCAGCAGGAGGCCAGCCGCAAGCTGGGCTTCTCCGCGAAGTCGACCATGCAGGTCGCCCAGCGCCTGTACGAGAACGGCTTCATCACCTACATGCGAACCGACAGCATCACGCTGTCGGAGACCGCCGTCGCGGCGGCCCGCAGCCAGGCCATCAAGCTGTACGGCGCGGCGTACGTGCCCGACAAGCCGCGCGTCTACGCCAGCAAGGTCAAGAACGCGCAGGAGGCGCACGAGGCGATCCGTCCCTCGGGCGAGGAGTTCCGCACGCCGGGCGAGACCGGGCTGAGCGGCGACATGTTCCGCCTGTACGAGCTGATCTGGCAGCGGACCGTGGCCTCCCAGATGAAGGACGCGGTCGGCGAGTCGGTCACCGTCAAGGTGGACGGCACGTCCGGTTCCGGCGAGCGGGTCGAGTTCACCGCCTCCGGGCGGACCATCACCTTCCACGGCTTCCTGAAGGCCTATGTCGAGGGCGCGGACGACCCGTCCACCGACCGGGACGACTCCGAGAAGCGCCTGCCGAACCTGACCGAGAACGACCCGCTCACCGCGTCCGCCCTCAACGTGCTGGCGCACGCCACCAAGCCGCCCGCGCGATACACCGAGGCGTCGCTGATCAAGGAGCTGGAGGACCGGGAGATCGGCCGCCCGTCGACGTACGCGTCGATCATCGGAACGATTCTCGACCGCGGGTACGTCTTCAAGAAGGGCACGGCCCTGGTGCCGTCCTTCCTGGCGTTCGCGGTGGTCAACCTGCTGGAGCAGCACTTCGGCCACCTCGTCGACTACGACTTCACCGCCGACATGGAGAAGGTCCTCGACGACATCGCCAACGACAGGGCGGAGCGGGTGCCGGAGCTGCGCCGGTTCTACTTCGGCGTGGACGGCGACGAGGGCCTGAAGGAGATGGTCACCGATCTCGACGAGATCGATGCCAAGGAGATCAGCTCGTTCTCGATCAGGGGCACCGACATCATGATCCGGGTGGGCCGCTACGGCCCGTACCTGGACCGCGACGGCGCCCGGGTGAACGTGCCGGAGGACCTTGCTCCCGACGAGCTCACCGCCGAGATGGCCGAGGAGCTGTTCTCCCGCCCGACGGGTGACCGGGAGCTGGGCAAGGACCCGGTGACCGGGCACGTGATCGTGGCCAAGGACGGTCGTTACGGCCCGTACGTCACCGAGATCCTGCCCGAGGAGGCGCCGCCGGCCGAGGGCGCCAAGAAGAGGACCAAGAAGGCCGACGTTCCCAAGCCGCGCACCGGGTCGCTGCTCAAGACGATGTCCCTGGACACCGTCACCCTGGAAGACGCCCTGAAGCTCCTGTCACTGCCCCGGGTGCTCGGGGTGATCGACGACCAGGAGGTCACCGCCCAGAACGGCAGATTCGGGCCGTACGTCAAGAAGGGCACCGACTCGCGTTCCCTGGCGTCGGAGGAGGAGCTGTTCACGGTCACCCTCGACCGGGCCAAGGAGTTGTTCGCCCAGCCCAAGGCCAGGGGGAGGCAGGCCGCCGCGGCGCCGCCGCTGCGCGAGCTGGGGGAGGATCCCGTCTCCAAGAAGCCGATCGTGGTGAAGGAGGGGCGGTTCGGGCCCTACGTCACCGACGGGGAGACCAACGCCTCCCTGCGCAAGGGTGACGAGGTCGAGCAGATCACCACCGAGCGCGCCGCCGAGCTCCTCGCCGACCGCCGTGCCCGTGGCCCGGCGCCCAAGCGTCCCCGCACCACCCGGGCCAAGGCGAAGGCCTGACGCCCCGTTTTCGGGACTCTGGCGACGCACGGGTTCCGGGGTCGCGGTAACGCGCAGGGTGAAGGTCTGACGCCCTGTCCCTCGGGTTCTCGGAACTTCCGGGGTTCTGGGAACGCATTCGCCGTCCCGGGCGTTCTTCGGAACGCGCCGGGAACGGCCGGTGGGCGGACGGGAGAGGCGAGTGACGATCGTGGGCTTCGTGTCGCTGGTCGTCTTCGCGATCACGCTGGTCCACTGCTACCTGTGGCATCGCCTGATCCGCTCGACCACGCGGCCCGGACGGACCCGCCGGGTGCTGACGTGGACCCTCGTCGCCCTGGCGGTGCTCGCCCCGGTGACGTTGGTCGCCTCCCGTAGCGAGTGGGGTCACTTCCTGGCGTGGCCGGGGTTCTTCTGGATCGCGGTGATGTTCTACCTCTTCGTGTTCCTGGTGCTCCTGGAGATCCCCCGGGCCGCTGCCCTGACGGTCCTGCGCGTGGTGGAGCTGCGGGCGGAGCGCCGCCGGGTTCCGCCGGGAGTGGCCGCCCGCAGGGCGGAGCGGGCCGCGCTCATCGCCGCTCAGCCGGTGCCCGCCGCTCAGCCGGTGTCCGCCGTTCGGTCCGATGCCGCCGGCCGGGATGAGCCCGAGACGGGTTCCGCGATCGGCGGCGTGATCGTCGTTCCGGGTGCCGGGGACGCGCGGCGCGGCGGAGGGGCCACCGGCGGGGCGAACGATCCGGCCGGGATGAGCAGGAGGCTGTTCATCGCCCGTACGGCCGCGGTCGCCGCCGGGGCGGGGGCGCTGGGCACGGTCGGTCTCGGGGTCGGGACGGCTCTCGGCGACCCGGTGATCGAACCGGTCAGGGTCGTGCTGCCCAGGCTGGATCCGCGCCTGAGCGGCCTGCGGTTCGCGGTGGTCAGCGACATCCACCTGGGCCCGCTCACCGGTACGGAACACACCCGGCGCATCGTTCGCATGATCAACTCCTTGAAGGCCGACGTGGTCGCCGTCGTCGGTGACCTGGTCGACGGCACGGTGGCCGAGCTCGGCCCGCTGGCCAGGCCGCTGGAGGACCTCGAATCCCGCTACGGCGCCTACTTCGTCACCGGCAACCACGAGTACTACACCGCCAACGGCCCGCAGGAGTGGATGGAGGAGCTGCGCGGGCTCGGCGTCCGCCCGCTCGGCAACGAGCGCGTCGAGATCGCCCACGGGGGGGCCGTGCTCGACCTCGCGGGGGTCAACGACCTCGGCGGCGTCGCCTCGGGGGACGGCCCCGACTTCGAGCGGGCGCTGGGCGGCGACCGCGACCGCTCCCGGTCCACCGTCCTGCTCGCCCACCAGCCGGTCCAGGCCGTCCAGGCGGCCACGTACGGCGTGGACCTCCAGCTGTCCGGCCACACGCACGGTGGCCAGATGGTTCCCTTCAACCTGGTCGTCCCGATGCAGCAGCCGGTCGTCTCCGGTCTCGGCGAGGTGGACGGCACCCAGGTGTACGTGACGCGGGGCGCGGGCTTCTGGGGGCCGCCGGTCCGGGTGGGCGCTCCTCCCGAGATCACCCTGCTGGAAGTCCACCACGAGCGCCTCTGACAATCCCGCCACGAGCACCTCCGGTGTCCTCGCGGTGAGCGCCTTGGACAATCCCGCCGTGAGCGCCGGTGCCCTCGCCACGAGCACCTCTGGAAACAGCGGCCCCGGGCGCTTCTTTTCGCCGGGGTGACCTGCGAGGTACGGGGTGGACGTATTACCCTCATGCGACGGGCAGCCGGGCATTTCCGCCTGGCTGGTGTTTTCCCCAGCCCAGCGAGCATCTGGATACGCTGACACTATGACCACCCCTGGCCGGAGCACCGCGCGACGCAAGCCCTCCCACGTGCTGGCCAATGCCCCGTTCCGCAAGCTGTGGACGGCGATGTCGGTGTGCAGCCTGGGAGACTGGCTCAACCTCCTGGCGCTGACCGCCCTCGCGGGCAACCTCACCGCGGCGTCGGGCTACAAGGTCCAGAGCCTGGCCATCGGCGGTGTCTTCGTGGCGAAGATGCTCCCGGCCATCCTGCTGGGCCCGCTCGCGGGCGCGTTCGCCGACCGGTTCGACCGGCGGCTGACGATGTTCTTCTGCGACCTCCTGCGCTTCGCGCTGGTGCTGTCGATCCCGCTGATCGGCAGCTACCAGTGGGTGATCATCGCCACGTTCCTGGTCGAGTGCGTCAACCTCTTCTGGGTCCCGGCCAAGGACGCCACGGTGCCCAACCTGGTGCCCAAGGAGCGGCTGGAGGAGGCCAACCAGCTCAACCTCCTGGTCACGTACGGCACCGCGCCCATCGCGGCGCTGCTGTTCGCGCTGCTGTCGGTCGCCGACGACTTCCTGGGCAGGCTGGTGCCCTTCCTCGCCCAGCGCGAGACCTACCTGGCGCTGTTCATCAACGCGCTCGCGTACCTGGTCTCGGCCGTCATCATCTTCTCGCTCAAGGACATCCCGAGGAGCGGCGCGCGGGCCACCTCCACGCCGTCGGTGCTGCGGCAGATCTTCGAGGGCTGGCGGTTCGTCGGCGGCAACCGGCTGATCCGCGGTCTGATCATCGGCATGCTGGGCGCGTTCGCCGCCGGCGGCGCGGTGGTCGGGGTGGCCAAGATCTACGTGGACGCGCTGGGCGGCGGTGACGCGGCGTACGGCGTGGTCTTCGGCGCGGTCTTCGTCGGTATGGCGTCCGGCATGTTCTTCGGGCCCAAGCTGCTGAGGGAGCTGTCGCGGCGGAGGCTGTTCGGCCTGTCGATCGTGGTGGCCGGGCTGGTCCTCGTCGCGATCGCGCTCGTCCACAACCTGGTGATCGTCGTTCTGCTGACCGTGCTGCTCGGCGCCTGCGCCGGGATCGCCTGGATCATCGGCTACACCATGATCGGGCTGGAGGTGGACGACAGCCTGCGGGGCCGTACGTTCTCCTTCCTGCAGTCGCTCGCCCGGGTGACCCTGCTGCTGGTGGTCGCGGTCGCGCCGACCCTGGCGGGCCTGTTCGGCGAGCGCCAGATCAGGGTCGGCCAGGAGCCGGTCTACCGGTTCGACGGCTCCAACCTGGTGCTGCTGGTCGGCGGGCTGCTCGCGGTTATCGTCGGGATCGTCGCGTTGCGGCAGATGGACGACCGCAGGGGCGTCTCGATCATCGCCGACCTGATCGCCGCGGTGCGCGGCGAGCGGTTCGCCCCCGAGAGCGCCGAGCAGGGGCGCGGGATGTTCGTCGCGTTCGAGGGCGGCGAGGGGTCGGGGAAGACCACCCAGTCCAGGCTGCTGGCGATCTGGCTGCGTGACCAGGGCTTCGATGTCGTGCAGACCCGCGAGCCCGGCTCGACCAAGGTGGGGATGCGGCTGCGCGCGATCCTGCTCGACGCGGTGCACCAGGGGCTGTCCGCGAGGTCCGAGGCGCTGCTGTACGCGGCCGACCGGGCCGAGCACGTGGAGAAGGTCATCCGCCCGGCCCTGTACCGGGGTTCGATGGTGATCTCCGACCGCTACGTCGACTCGTCGCTCGCCTACCAGGGCGCGGGCCGGGCACTGGAGGCCGAGGACGTCACGATGGTCAACAGCTGGGCCACCGGCGGGCTCGTCCCGGACCTCACGGTGCTCATCGACACCCCGCCGTCGGTGGGGCTGGCCCGGCTGGGCGGGGCCGCCGACCGCATCGAGTCGGAGCCCCTGGAGTTCCACGAGCGCGTCCGCCGCGAGTTCCGGGCGCTGGCCGCCGCCGAGCCCGACCGCTACCTGGTCGTCGACGGGACCCTGCCCCAGAACCAGATCTCCTCGATCATCCAGGACCGGGTCCGCGAGATCCTGCCCGACCCGGTGCCGCGGGAGTCGGAGGACGTCACCGGGACCATGCCCGCCATCCGCGACTGAGCCCGTGTGGCGGTGGCCGGTACGGGTGAGCTCGGGCCGTGCCGGGAGCGCGATCCGCGACTGAGCCCGTGTCCCCGGCGGTAGGTTGGGGGACGTGGGAGTCTTTGATGATCTTGTGGGGCAGGAGCGGGCCGCCGCGACGCTCCGCCGGGCGGCGGCGGCCGGGGCCGACCTGCTGGCCGGGGGGCGCGGCGCCGGAATGACCCACGCGTGGCTGTTCACCGGGCCGCCCGGGTCCGGGCGCGAGGAGGCCGCGCGGGCGTTCACCGCCGCGCTGTTCTGCCCCGACCAGGGGTGCGGTCACTGCGACATGTGCCACCAGGTGGCGGTCGGCTCCCATCCCGACCTGGAGATCGTCCGCCCGCAGGGGCTCTCGTACGGCATCAAGGACACCCGGCGGCTCATCCTGCGCGCGGCCGGGGCGCCGACGCTGGGCCGCTGGCGGGTCGTGCTGTTCGAGGACGCCGACCGGGCGACCGAGGGGGCGTCCAACGCGCTGCTCAAGGCCATCGAGGAGCCGCCGCCGAAGACGGTGTGGCTGCTCTGCGCGCCCTCTCCGGACGACATGATGATCACCATCAGGTCCCGCTGCCGGCTCGTCACGCTCGTCACCCCGCCCACCGCGGCGGTCGCCCACGTGCTGGCCACGCGCGAGAACGTGCCGCCGGTGACGGCGGAGTTCGCCGCCAGGGCCGCCCAGGGGCACATCGACCGCGCCCGCAGGCTGGCGCTGGACGCGGAGGCGCGTGCGCGACGCGAGGCGGTGCTGTCCATCCCCCGGTCGCTGACCGGCATCGGGGAGTGCGTGATGGCCGCCGAGCGGCTGGTGAAGACCGCCGAGGACGAGGCCGCCGCGGTCACCGCGGTGCTGAACGAGTCGGAGATCACCGAGTTGCGCCAGGTCTACGGCGAGGGCTCCACCGGCAAGGGGCTCAACAGGGGCCTGATCCGCGGCGGTGCCGGTGCTCTCAAGGATCTCGAGGACCGGCAGAAGTCCCGGGCGACCCGTACCAAGCGCGACGTCATCGACGCGTCCCTGCTCGACCTGGTGGCGTTCTACCGGGACGTGCTGGCGGTGCAGTTCGGCGCGCACGTGGAGCTGGCCAGCGAGGACCGCCGCGCCGACCTGGAGGAGCTGGCCCGCGCCTCCACACCGGAGGACACCCTGCGCAGGATCGACGCGATCATGCGCTGCCGGAGGCGGCTGGCGTCCAACGTCAGCCCGCAGATGGCGGTCGAGTCGATGACCATCTCGTTGCACCGGCCCCGGCTGTGAGCCGGCCCGGTTCCGGGCCGTGCCGGCCTCGACGTCGACCCGGTTCCGGCGTGGAGCGGTCACGAGGCGAGGTTGCCGCCGACGAAGGTCCGCTCAGGAGGGGAGGCGAGGAGTTCGACCATGGTGCCCGGGCGGAGTTCCTCGCCCAGGACCGATGTGATCGCGTCGGTGAGGGCGGCGCCGAGGCGGGCGGTGATCTCGGCGGCGTCGGGGCATTCGAACGCGCCTGACCGGACGCCCAACGTGACCGAGACGCTGGTGTCCACGGGCACGCCCCCCTGGGCGAAGCGGCCCGCGGGAACGCCGGACAGCCGGATGCTCACCAGCGGTCGCGCCCACTCGCCGTAGACGCTGACGATCGCTTCGGTCAGGGCGGTCACGAGCTCGGGTTCGTTGCCCGCTAGCCTGGCGTCCGGAAGATGGGCGGTCAGATGCGGCACGGTGGACCTCGTTTTCTTTGACCCTAAAGGCTTTAAGCTTAAAGGTATCGGTGAGAGGTTGCTGATGTCCACTGAACCGGGTGGTATCGCCGTCAACGAGGCCGTCCGCACCCTGCTGTTGCTCATGCCCCGGCTCGTCGGCCGCGCCAAACGTCTGCCGATTCCGCCCGAGCTGCGGGACCTCGACCTGGCGCCCCGGCACCTGGCCCTGCTGGCCCACCTGGAATATGACGGCCCCGCCGGCGTGAACGAGCTCGCCGATCGGCTGGAGGTGGCGCCGACGACCGTCAGCCTCATGGTCAGCGAACTGGTGCGGCCAGGTGTCCTGGAGCGGACCGCCGACCCCGCCGACCGTCGCCGCCGCATCATCGCCATCACCCCGGCCTACGCCGAACCGATCCGCGCCTGGCTGTCCGGCAGCGCCACCGCCTGGGAACACGTCATGAGCGGTCTGTCACCCGCCGAACGCGCGACCGTCGTCACCGCACTCCGCTCCTTCGAGGCCGCGCTGGAACGCCGCGACCCGCAATCGAGCGACGAACCGCGAAGCTGACCGGCCACATCGGGGTGTCGGTGAGACTCGTGTTCCCGGTGACACGAGTCTCACCGACACCCTGTCTTTTGCCGCCACCCCGTCTCGCGGGCACTTCTGGATGCCACGGTTCGGACGGGCATCTCCTGGTTCGCCGGGAGGCGGAGCTCGGGGAGATCGGCTCTGGCCGGTATTGGACGCATCGGAGTTTCTTCTGGATCGCCTCGGCGAATATCGGCTGGTGAGAAGGGGGTACTGACCACCGCCAAGCGGTCACTACCCGCCTGTTTACGATTAGATGGAACCATTCACCGCTAAGTCACCTCAAAGTACGAGTGTGGGTCGTTAGGATTAACAGGCAAAAATAAGCTATTTCGTTATGAATCAGTGGACAGTGTCCTGCTCTACGGGGATGAGCAGAGAAGACCGGGGGACTCTTGGTGAGCATTGGGGCACGCCACGGAGTGATTCCGTCCGTGAGCGGGCGGGCCGTCACGAGCCGTGTGGGCAACGACGACACGCTGAGGATCGAATGGCCCGAGCCGGTCGAGGGGAACGCCGGGAATGGCGGGAATGGCGGGAACAGCGCGGAGATCGTCCTGCGGCACGTGGAGACCGGTGAGGAGTGCGGGGCCGCGGATCTGACGGCACTGTCCGCGGGCGTCTGGATGGCGTCACGCGGCGGCGAGCCCATCGTCACCGACGATCCGGGGTTCTCGCTCGACGGGCTGTGGTCCTACGCCGAGACCCGCCGCAACCGGGAGATCAGGGCGTTCCGTACCTCCCTCGGCACGCTGGGCCTGCGGGTCCGCGAGGTCGAGCCGTACGTCGAGGTGATCCGCGTGACCGCGGAGGACGGCGTGATCCAGGTGGAGGGCGCCATCGCGTACGGCGATCCGATCCGGGGGGCGGCCAGGCTCGTGGCGGTGGCCCGCCGGGGGCCGGAGCCCGTGAGCGGGCCCGCGAGCTTCCAGGGGCGGTGGTTCGAGGGAGGGGTGGAGATCGCGCCGATGGCCGAGACGCAGGTGCGGCGCCGGGTCTTCTGGGACCTCTACGCGGAGATCTCCGGAATGCGGCTGCCGCTGGCGACCCGACTTGATGACATAACGGATAAGAAGACCAAAGTTCGTTTTCCTGCCCAGCGTGTCGGGCAGGTGAGGGTCCGGCCGTACTACACCGAGACCGACAGCCTCGCCGTCGCGCTCAGCATCGAGGAGGCGAGCTCGTGAAGATCTCCTTTCTCATCCTCAACGCCTACGGCATGGGCGGGACCATCCGCGCCACCTTCGACCTCGCCACCGCCCTGTCGGAGCGGCACGAGGTCGAGATCGTCAGCGTCTTCCAGCACGTCGACAGGCCCTTCCTGCCGCTGGGCTCGCAGGTTCGCCTGCGCTCGCTGGTGGACCTGAGGGAGGGGGCCAGGGTCCGCTGGCCGTACACGAGGAAAGCCGAGCGGCTGGGCGCGCGGGAGAGCGCGCTGATCCACCCCGAGGAGCGCGCGTACGCCTCCTTCAGCGCCTGGAGTGACGAGGTCATCGTCCGCGAGCTGCGCAGGCTCCGCAGTGACGTGCTGGTCACCACCCGCGCGGGGCTCAACATCATGGCCGCGAGGTACGCCCGCAAGCGGGTCATCACGATCGCCCAGGAGCACCTGCACTTCGAGGCCCACCAGCCCGGGATCTTCGAGGAAATCCGGACGTGGTACCCGAAGCTCGACGCCGTCGTGACCCTCACCGAGGCCGACGAGCACGACTACCGGAAGATGCTCAACGGGTCGTCCACCCGGGTGTTCACCATCGGCAACGGGCTGCCCGGCGGGCCGCGTCCGCGCTCCAGACAGGAGAACCGGATCGTGCTGGCCGCGGGCAGGCTGGTACCGGTCAAGGGGTACGACCGGCTGCTGAAGGCGTTCGTCCGGGTGGCCAGGGAACGCCCGGACTGGAAACTGCGGATCTACGGTGAGGGCCGGGTCGGCGACAAGCTGGTCAGGCAGTCCGTCAAGCTGCGCCTGCACAACAACGTCACGTTCATGGGTCCCACCGGAGACATCGAGGGCGAGCTCGCCAAGGCCTCGATCCACGCGGTCAGCTCCCGTTTCGAGGGCTTCGGCATGACCATCATCGAGGCGTTCGCCTCCGGGGTGCCGGTGATCAGCTTCGACTGCCCCCGGGGCCCCCGCGAGATCATCACCTCCGGGGTGAACGGGCTGCTGGTCCCCGCCGACGACGTGGACGCCCTGGCCGGCGGGCTGATCCAGATGATCGACGACGAGGAGGGGCGCCGCCGGATGGCCGAGAACGCCCTCCAGACGGCCAGGAACTACGACATCTCCGTGATCGTCGACCGCTGGGAGAAGTCCTTCGCCGAACTCGGCCGCTGACCGGAACGGCGGATGGCCCGGCGGGGCGTCTCCGTGACGTGACCCTGTCATCTTCGGGAGGAACCCCCGACCCAGTGATCGAAATGCTCTCCCACGGGGAGCCCCTGGCCAGGGACCGCGTCGGCGCCGCGACGTCGCGCGAGCGGGTGTCGCGGCGCCGACGGAGTCCCTTTTCCGGGGGATGGGTTTCCAGGGGACGAGAGAGAACGTGCAGGCCAGGCGGAAGGCGTACGGGGCCCGTCGCCGCCGCCGGCGGGGACTTCGGGCGGCCCTCCGCGTCCCTGGGTATGACGCGTAGGGTGAGCACGAGCCGTACCCCCAGGTTTGGAGCCATATGGGCATGATCATGGCGGTGAGTTTCACCCGCTACGGCAGGCTGTACTACCTCGATCCCGGTGAGCACAGTCCCAAGGTCGGAGACAAGGTGCTGGTTCCCACCGACGCCGGGCCCGAGGTCGCCGAGTGCGTCTGGGCGCCCCAGTGGACGAGCGAGGAGGTCGGCGGGCTGCCGGTGTGCGCGGGCATCGCGAACGAGGAGCACCTGACCCGCGACGAGGGCAACAAGCGGCGGCGCGCCGAGGCCCGCAGCGTCTCCAAACGCCTGATCAAGCGGCACACGTTGCCCATGAAGGTCGTCGGCGTCGACTACACGGACGCCGAGAACGTCTACACGGTCTATTTCTCGGCCCCCCAGCGGGTCGACTTCCGCGCCCTCGTCCGCGACCTGGCCCGCAATCTGCGCGCCCGGGTGGAGCTGCGTCAGATCGGCCCCCGCGACGAGGCACGCCTGCAGGGCGGCATCGGCCCCTGCGGCCGTGACCTGTGCTGCGCCACCTTCCTCAAGGACTTCGAGCCGGTCTCCGTCCGGATGGCCAAGGACCAGGACCTGCCGGTCAACCCGCTGCGCATCGCGGGGGCGTGCGGGCGGCTGATGTGCTGCCTGAAGTACGAGCACCCGCTCTATCTCGACGCGCACAGCAGGATGCCCCGCGTCGGGCTGAAGGTCGACACCCCCGAGGGGGCGGGAACCGTCGTGGGCCGCAACGTACCCTCCGACTCCGTCGTGGTCCGCCTGGAGGACGGCGGACGCCGCTGCGCGTGCCCGTCGGCGTCGGTGTGCTCCCCGCGCAAGCAGCACGACGCGGCGTACGGGGACGCGGTGAAGGTCGCCGACGGCGGACCGGAGGGGTGACCGTGGTTTTCCGAGGCCCGCCCGGGCCATGACCCCTTGGACGCCTGTGGGTCTTTGCTCTGGTGAACGGTGTGGCACGGCCTCCCGGGATCCGTGCCACGTGGCCGCTCGCGGCCCGCGTGTCCGCTTGGGCGATGCGCGGTCGCGGGGCCCGGGGCGGGCGTAGGATGCGAGCGGTCAGCCTCTCCGCGCGCGTCGGCTCCCCTCGCCGGACCCGCGTGCGATCCCGGCCCACGGACTACGGAGCGGACAAGGCGTGAGATCCCAGGTGGTCGCCGTACTGGCGGCGGTGGTGACCCTGCTGGCGAGCGCGTGCACCGGAACCGACGCCAACGCCGGTTCCGGCACCGGTACGGGCGGCGGCGAGGCATGGAAAACGTCGCTCGGCTGGGAGGAGTGCGGGGACGGTTTCGAGTGCGCGAAGCTCCCGGTTCCCCTCGATCACGCCAAGCCGGACGGCGAGAAGATCGAGCTCAGCGTGATCCGGTTGCCCGCCTCGGGTCACCGGATCGGCTCGATCCTTCTCAACCCCGGCGGACCCGGCGCCTCCGGGGTGAAGTACGCGCGAGGTGCCCGCACGGCGGTGAGCAAGGCCGTACGGGACCGCTTCGACGTCGTGGGCTTCGACCCGCGCGGGGTCGGCGGATCCGCGCCCGTCCGGTGCCTGTCGACGAGCGAGCTGGACACCTACGTCGGCCTCGACAGCTCGCCCGACTCGCCGGGGGAGGTCACCATGTTGGAGGAGGGTTCGCGGCGGTTCGCCTCCGGCTGCCAGGCCCGCTCGGGCAGGCTCCTGCCGCACGTCGGCACGACCGACGCCGCCCGGGACATGGACCTGCTGCGCGCCGCGGTCGGGGACTCCCGCCTCACCTACCTCGGCAAGTCGTACGGCACCCAGCTGGGCGCCGCCTACGCGGACCTCTTCCCCGCCCGCGTACGCGCCCTCGTCCTGGACGGCGCCGTGGACACCTCGCTCGGCCCGCTGGAGCTGAACACCGCGCAGGCACGCGGTTTCGAGGTCGCCCTCGACGCGTTCCTCGGGGACTGCCTGACGACCACCGACTGCCCCTTCCGCGGATCCGTCGGCTCCGCCCGCGCGGAGATCGCCGCTCTGCTCCGCCGCGCGGACAGGGCTCCCCTGACCAACGCGACGGGCGACGGCCGTACGGTGACCGAGGCCTGGACCACCCTCGGCCTGATCACCCCGCTCTACGACCGGCAGGCCTGGCCGGTTCTCCGCCAGGCACTCGGCCAGGCGTTGAAGGGCGACGGCACCACCCTGCTCCGCCTGGCCGACCTGCTGATCGACCGCGAGGCGAACGGCGAGTACACCAACCAGACCGAGTCCAACCTGGCCGTCAACTGCGTCGACGCCCCCTTCCCCCGCGACTCCGCCGCCTACGCCACGGCGGCCAGGGAGTCGGCCAAGGACGCCCCGCTCTTCGGCGCGTACGTCATGTGGAGCTCGCTGCCCTGCGCGTACTGGCCGGCCAAGGGAGGCCCGCGGGCCAAGATCGACGCTCCCGGAGCCCCGCCCATCATGGTCGTCGGCACCGAACGCGATCCGGCCACGCCCTACCAGTGGTCCGAGGCTCTCGCCTCCCAGCTCTCCTCCGGCGTCCTCGTCGGTTTCGACGGTGACGGGCACACCGCCTATCTGACGGGTTCGGAATGTGTGGACCGCCTAGTGGACGACTACCTGATCGATCTGACCGTTCCCAAGGACGGAACCCGGTGCCCCAAGATCAGCTGATTCCAGGGCGCGGGAAGGCCCCGGGAGCCTGTAGACTGCCGTAGGCCGTGGTGAAACACGGCACGCCGCCTTAGCTCAGTCGGCCAGAGCACTTCACTCGTAATGAAGGGGTCTGGGGTTCGATTCCCCAAGGCGGCTCCAGGTCAGAGGCCCTCCGGGATCATCCCGGAGGGCCTTTTTCGTGTCCGTACAGCAGTGAGATACAGCAACGAGATCGGCTGTCCTCAAAGCTGCTGTTCAGCGATCATTTTGATCATGGTCTTGTTCCTGGTTGGACAGGTGGAGCAGCAGAGCCTCGTTACTTAGGCCATGCTCACTGTAGACCTTGCGGAGCCGCGCTAACAGTTCGCGGTAGATCGGGCCATACAAGTCCGGATGATCATGAGCCAGATCTTTGAAAAGAGCCACCGACTCAATTTTCGCATTTAATGCTTCTGTTGACCGGCCCAAGTTGTCGAAGGTGATGCCAAGGTTGTCCAGGCTGTAAGCAAGCTTGTCCGCGTGGGCGGGGTTATCGGTAGTCAGAGATCGGTAGAGGGAAACTGCTTCCTGGGCTAGAGGTAGATCTTCGTGGTGGCGGTCCAGGTCGCCGAGGGTGGCAGAGAGGTTGTTGAGGCTGCTGGCTAGATCGGGGAGGTAAGCGGGATTTTCGGTGGCCAAAGAACGCCATAGGGACACCGCTTTTTGAGCTAGGAGTAGCTGTTCGCGATGGTTGCCCAGACTGCCGAAGGCGACACCGAGGTTATCCAGGCTGCGAGCTAGGTCGTTCAGGTGGGCGGGGTTGTTGGTGGACAGGGATCGGTAGAGGGAAACTGCTTCCTGAGTTATTGGTAGCCGTTCATGGTAACGGCCCAGATCGCCGAGGGCATTGCCAAGGTTGTCCAAGCCGTTGGCGAGGGCGTCCGGGTGGGCGGGGTTATCGGCGGCCAGGAATCGGTGGAAGGAAACTGCTTCCTGGGCTGCCAGTAGCCGTTCGTGGTGGCGGCCCAGACTGCCTAAGGCGACGGAGAGGTTGTTGAGGCTGTTGGCGAGGCCGGGGAGGTGGGCGGGGTTGTCAGTGCTCAGGGATCGGTAGAGGGAAACTGCTTCCTGAGCTGCCGGCAGTCGTTCGTGGTGGCGGCCCAGATGCCTAAGGGCGACGGAGAGGTTGTTGAGGCTGTTGGCGAGGCCGGGGAGGTGGGCGGGGTTGTCAGTGCTCAGGGATCGGTAGAGGGAAACTGCTTCCTGAGCTGCCGGCAGTCGTTCGTGGTGGCGGCCCAGGTTGCCGAAGGCGAGGGAGAGGTTGCTGAGGCTGCTGGCGAGGCCGGGGAGGTAAGCAGGGTCGTCGGTGGCTAAGGAACGCCGTAGTGAGACCACTTCTTGGGCTATCGGTAGTTGTTCGTGGTGGCGGCCCAGGTTGCCGAAGGCGACGGAAAGATTGTTGAGGCTGTCGGCGAGGCCGGGGAGGTAAGCAGGGTCGTCGGTGGCTAAGGAACGCCGTAGTGAGACCACTTCTTGGGCTATCGGTAGTTGTTCGTGGTGGCGGCCCAGGTTGCCAAGAGCATTGGTTAGAATGTTCAAGCTATTGGCGAGTTTGGTGAGGTCATTGCTTTTGCGTGCGATGATGACCTGCTGTGCGGCGCTTTCGACAGCACTATGCAGAAGTAGACCTAAAGGAAGGCTTGCGCGCAAGGTAATGAGATCGCCCGAGTCCCAGGCGACACTCTTGATCATGAGAGCCAGATGTTGATCAAGTGCCCGCACGGCACGACCTGCGCTCAGTGCGGCACGCACGGCAATGACCAAAAGCCTTGTTGGGTCGGCCTGCACGATTTCGGTGAACAGGCTGATTGCTTGGGAATCACGGTTCGCTGCTCTAGCCAAACGTCGGAGCATCAGTTCAATTGTGCCGCCCTCCAACTCTTGGGCCAGACTGCGGACTAGCTCCGGTGAGCTATTGAGCTGATCGAGGATGAACCAGTCGGCTAAAAGATCCGGCCGCAGGTCTACGGTGAATCCCGGTCCAGCCGGATACAGGTTCGAGGCCCAGCGGGCGATCCTTCGCAGCCTCTCCTGAGAGGCGTCACTCAGGTCGGGGACGGCTTGTAGAGCGGTGACGGCGGCCTCTTCGCTGTCGATGTCCTGCAGCATCAGTGCCGCAACGACTCGGGCCTGGGCCACCTCGTCTAGTCCGTCAGGCAGGAGCGGGCTACGGCTCCAGCGCGCCTTTTCGTGATCGAAAAGCGCGCGGGCGACCTGACTGATCGCCAGCGTACGGGCGTCAGGAACCTGGTCATGGGTGGCCGCGGCGTTCAGCACCGTCAGCAGCGCCTGTGCGAACAGCACTAGTATCGCCTCGTCAGGCCGGTCTCCTTCCCCGCTTACATGTCCTGTGACGTGTGGCGGCTCAATTCCCTGAGCACCTGCGAATGCCGTCACCGCCTCGCCGAACCAGCGTCGGCGATCATCTATCTCCCCCTGAGGAGCCAGTGGCAGCGACGGGGCGTGTTCCAAGAGGTGGCGATGGCGTTCCTGTAGACGCGGCGCGACAAGGGAGCGCACCCCTTCGAGGCTCCGGGCTGTGACCAGCACCCGAATCAGCGGTTTGCCGGAGTGCTCAGCCAGCTCTTCCAGAAGCGGAGGAAGATCGGGGTTGCCCTCTCCGTCATCGACAATGATCAGTGTCGGATCGCCAGCTTCACGCGCCAGCCGCACCGCGTCCCCACCGCGCCCGGGGCGTATCTCCCCGCGCGCCCACTCCACCGGAAGATCCAGTCCGTGTTGGTAGGCCAGCCGACTTTTACCCACCCCAGCGTCTCCGGTGATCACTATCACCGGATGTCTGTCTTGCCCCGCCATTTTTGGCTGTGTCACAGGTGAGACATCCCAGCGAGCCAGCATGGCGCTCTCGGTAACTCGGCCATAGAACCGGATGGGACACTGTCCCGCCCGCAGCAACGTCAGCGCACCAGCGGCAGCGCGTGGATCGGGCTCCAACGACGACAGAGCGCCGTCACGGGCCTTGCGGGCGTTCTCCCGCTCGGCGTCCCGCTGGAGCCGCTGGTCCAGTACAACCGCGCCGAACAGGCTGGCTACCCCACCGAACGCGCCCCCGATCGCGGGAGCCCATCCTCCCTGGGTCCATCCCGCGACACCGGCGCCCAGGGCCACCCCTAAACCAGTTCCTACCCCGGTCGTACCACCGACCAGCCTGATACGCCGCTCGATGCTTCGGCCTTTCCTACCAGCGGTCACGCCCACGCCTTTCGTTGTCCCTTCCCGAGTGTCTAACGAGGAAGACGAAGCGTTACCTTTTTAGTCATTTTCAGGAGATACGGAAGTGGAGCCGCCAGGCTGCCTAGAGATCATGAATCAATGATCCACTTGCTTGCCTACATCCTTTGGCCATACCTGCAGGATCAGGTGAAAATGGGTTCGCAGGACAGGCCCTAGCGGTGGTGGGGCCGGTGGCGCCAGGTCGCTCTCATTGTCATCGCTTACCGCTTCTGCGGCGGGAAAGCCGCCAAGCCGTACGGATCATTCGCCGGGCGGCGGCATCCATTCGAACGGCCAATGCGTGAAGCCGGGCACGTAGGCGGCGTACGACGCGGCCCCGCCACAGCGTCCCCGCTATGCAAGCGCCTCCGAGCATGAGGGCGGCGACCAGTTGAGTGGCTTTGCCCGGCACATCTTCCAGCATGGCGTTCAACTGCGAGGAGCAATGAACGGCCCTGACATGATCGCGGTAGGCTAGCCGAGCGGCAAAACGGATGAACTTACGAGCAGCCCATGGGCTGAGTTCGCCCAGCTCATTGATGAACATGCCGGCCGCAATCCCGGCGAATACAGCCAGGAGCGTCTCCATCGGCCGACCGCCCGTTTGCGGTGTCGGAGAAACACCGCGGGCAGAAAAGTCAGCGATAGTGGGCCGCGCGCCCACTGGTGGGGATACCGAGGATGAGAACACTGGTGGGGATACCGAGGATGAGAATCGGAACCCGCGATGGTACGGTTGATGGCCCATTCGACTGCTTGCAGGCGGTCAAGAACCAAGTACTGGGTCGGCCCCCGGGAATTAACGCGATGCCATCCATACGCCTGCCGCTGATCGGCTAGGAGATCCACGACGGCAGTGACTATGTCGCGGGAGCAGCGCAAGCTCATGGCATGTCCTCCGCCGCGACTGCTCATGATGGCATCGTACGTCCACCTTCACATGATCGCGCTGCCTACCGCGTGTGCTTTCGCGATGGCAGCGGTCAGATGGCAGGTGGCCCACTCAACCGTGGGGATGGCGACGCTGTTGCCGTGCTGGCGGTGGTGGGGGAGAGCTGGCTTGTAGCTTCTCCCCGATCCTCTTCTAATCCGCCGGTGCCCTCCGTAGACCTACTGTTACCAGGCCTATCAGGATGAAAAATCCTTCTTAAAGCGACGAAGTCAGCTGCCTTCAAAGCTACTGTTGAGCCGATCGAGCGCCTTGCGGGTCTCCGGAGATGGGACCTGTGTGTAGACGTTCATGGTCACCGAGATCTGTGAGTGTCGGAGGATGCGCATTGCGACGCGAGGGTGAACGTCGAGCGCGGCCAGGAGCGAGGCGCAGGTGTGCCGGGTGTCGTGGACGCGGATCCGGGGGACACCGGCCCTCTCGCAGTAGCGCTCAAAGGACCGGTAGAAGTTGCGCGGCTCGACCGGAGTCCCGTTCTTCGTGGTGAACACGAGGTCGGACCTCTTCCACCTTTCCCCAGCATCCTGGCGGGCTTGCTCTTGGATCCGCCGACGGTCCCGAAGCGCGGCTATGCACAGCCCGAACAGGGGCAGAGAGGCCGTCGAGTCCTCCGTCTTGGTCGTCTCCCGGTGGAGAAGCTCACCGCGGACTCGGTTGAGCTGGCGGGAGATCCAGAGCTGTTCCCCGTTGAGGTCGACGCAGTCCCAGGCGAGCCCGAGCACCTCGCCCCGCCGCAGGCCGAGAATCAGGATCAGCACGTACGCCGCGTAGAGCGGTTCGTCCACCGAGCGCAGGTGCTCAAGGAACTTCCGCGCCTCGTCGACGTTCCACACGCTGTGCTGCTTGGCCTTCTTGGTCTTGCTCGCGTTGGGCAGGACGGTCAGTGCGGCAACGTTCTTGGAGATCAGTTCCTCGCGAATGGCGTTGCTGAGAGCCGATCGCAGGATGCGACGGATGCTTGCGATCGTGCTCCGGGACGGATACCCCTTGCAGCACTCTCCCTTGGAGCAGCACCGACGCTTGGCTTCCGGCCGCTGGTGATCCTTCTTCTGGTCGCAGCAGGTGCAGAGCGTGACCAGCGTGTTCAGCCATGTCTGAGCCTCGCGAACTGTGAGCTTGTCGAGCCGCTTCTTGCCGAGACCGGGGATTAGGTAGAGCCGGACCAGCGGTTCGTAACCGGCGTAGGTGGTCGGCTCCCGGTTGGGTTCGATCACCTCGGCGAGCCAGCGCGTCAGGTACGCGGCGAGGGTGGGGTGCTTGGTCGGTACGGGTCCCTTGCTCGCGAGGTCGTGGAGCTTGAGCCACTTCTCGTGGGTCTCCTCGCGGGTCTTGCCGTAGGCCCATTTGCGAGTCTTCTTGCCCTCTGGCGTGACGACCCAGACGTAGCCGGCCCAACCGTCCTTGTACGGGAAGACCGAGCCCTCACCGTTCGAGCGCTTGCCCATCAGGCGGCCTTTCCACAGAGTCGGTTCACGTAGTCGTTCAGGGCGGATTCGGGGATACGGCGACAGCGCACGCCGACCACGATCGAGTCGAGTTCGCCGGAGCGGATGAGCTGGTAGAGCGTCCACCGACTGACCTGCAGAGCGGTCATGGCTTGCGGGACGGTGAGCAACGCGGGACTACTCATGGACGCCTCCCGAAGCTCCGGTAAGGGTGCTTACCAAAAGGGCGTCACCGACCGAGTGACCCTGTCCGGCGTACTCCCAGTGCGAGACGACGAGCACGGTGTCCTCGTCGAAGAGCGGAAGCCGTCCGGTGCTGATCGCCTCACCGCGCATGTAGTCGGTGCGTTCCTGGCGGATGTCGCCGAGGGTGGTGGAGTAGCGGCGGCTCTTGGTGGAGAAGTGGCCGCGGAAGCCCAGCATGTTCGCCCATTTGATGAGCCGGAACTCGGTCAGTTCGTCGAAGGCGCCCAGGCGCAGGCACTCGGCGATGAGCCGCCGGGCGTGGTCCCGGATCGGCAGGGCGGTCAGGTCGTCGAGGGGGTTGATGCGCCGGTCCAGGGTGCCGACGCATTCGGCGGCTTTGGTGGCGTACTTGGCAATGTAGGCAGCTACGGCCTGCTCGGTGAGGTCACCGGTCATGGTGATCTCGCGGACGTCGAGTTGAGCGCCCCACTGGAAGGCTCGCGCGGGTTCGCCCGGTACCGCAGGAACGGTGACCGCGACGGCGGAGGCGGCGTGTTGTACGGCGTCGGTCATCAGGTCGGCTGTCGCCCAGACGGGCGGAGTGGTAGTCGGCCCCTCGGGACCGTCGACGCGGATGACCGCGTGGAAGTGGACGACCCCGCGCCGCTGGTACTCGGCGACCTTGGCGAAGGAGATGACGGCCTGTTCCCGTAGCTCCCGCTGTGTCAGTCCGGCGTTTTTGGCGACGCGTCGGCGAAGAGCTTCGGTGAAGCGTCGCCACAACTCCGGGGACATCGCGTTGAACAGCACCGAGCCTGCGTAGTCGTAGCACTCCGGGCACAGCGGCTCACCGAGACGCTGTTCGTCGGCTCCGTGCCGGGCGGTGCAGGACATGACGCGTCCGTGTGGGCAGGTGGCCGCATCGCGTCGAGCGTGACACGGCAGGACGGTGCCGTTCTTCTCCCGCCGGGTGTGGACGGTGCCGAAGGAGGGGGCAGTGAGGGTGACGAACAGGCAGGGGTGCGCGGTGACCGAGGCCGGGACACCCTTGCCGCCTACCAGGCCCGCACGGATGAGCTGGTAGGTGTCGGCCCGGTAGGTCTCGGCGCAGGCCGGACAGCGGGAGGCGCGCCGAGTCTTGCAGGGGACGCGAAGGATGCCGTCCGGTTCGCCTGCGGTGCTGTAGCTGTGCAGGCGCTTGCCGGTAGCGGGGTCGAGGTGGTGGACGTGGCCGCGGAGGTGGATGGGCTGTCGACAGCCGCCGGTTCGACGGATCTGGGAGGCCCAGCGGGCGTATTGAGGGTCGTGGAGCCGGGTGATCATCCCGGCTACCGCGTAGGTGCTTGGCATGATGGGGGTGTCCCTTCCGGGCTGTGGATGTTCGGTGTGGGATGGCCCCCGACGTGGCGGACGTCTTGGCGGATGTGTGGTCACGCCGGGGGCGCTGAGAACTCTCAGCTGAAGCCGAGGCCCTCGCAGTGCTCGCAGGTCTCCGAGTGGCTGTCGACGCCGGTTCCTCCGCAGTGGCAGCACAGCCAGCGCTTGGGCGCGATGTCGACGAGCGGGGCGTCCTGGTCGTCGGTCACGTGATCCACCTCCTTCCGGTGCGCTTGGGCGCGGTGTCGAGGAACACGCGCCAGGTGTGGGGCCGTTCGCGCAGCGGCAGAACCGGCGAGACGGAGCCGATCGGGAGGATTGTGCGGATCTTGTTGGCGGCGTGGACGATTTCGGCGTAGGTGCCGTCGATGCGGATGCGCATGGGGGTCTCTTCTCTGGTCAGGCGGTACGGGACGAGGGGATGGGGTCGGGGGCGACGCAGCCCGCGTAAGAGTTGTCGGCGTCGTGGCGTGCCTTAGCGCTGGCGAGGATGCCAATGGCCGAGTACTCGACCGGCCCGAAGGTGCGGCAGGTCCGGTAGTGGCCGTAACCGATGTCGCCGGGGTCGATGGCGGTGCCGAGGAGTTCGGCGATGGCGTCGATCTCGGCGCACATGTCGGGGTCGGTTCCGGCGGCGAAGTGGAGGAGCTTGGGGAAGACCGGGACGGGGACGCCGGGGTTGGCCTCCAGGAAGGCGGCCAGGTCGAGGAGTCCGGTGATGACCGCGGTGCGGTGGTCGGTGGTGTTCATGGGGGTGTCCTTCACTGTCAGACGGGTTCGGGGCTGTCGCGCATGGAGCGCAGGAGGTCGGAGGCGAGTTGGCTGGAGACTCCGAGGCGGGCACGCAGGGTGTCGCGGGTGATGGGTCTGCCGTGTCGGGCGTGGTGTTCATCGGCGACGCGGCGGGCGTAGTCGAGCAATGCGCCGGTCGTACCGGCTTCGTTCTGGCCGTTCTCGGCGCCGTTCTGTTCGTTCTGGGGTTCGTTCTGACCGGGGACGGCGAGGCTGGGCAGTAGGGCAGGCGCCGAGGGTCCGGGGATGCTCTCGGGGAGGGTTTCCGGTACGGCGTCCGCGGCGGGAACGAGTACCGGGGGCGGTTCGGGACGGGGTTCAGAGGCGCGGCGCTCCAACATGGAGACCGCGATCAGGAACGCCCCTGCCGGGGTTGCGGCGGTGATCCATCCCCAGGCCGACGGGTGGGCTTGGGCGAGGTTCGCGGCCAGGGACAGGGTGATCCCGCCGATGAGGACGAGGGTGGGCCAGGAGATCCAGCCGCTCCGTTCCCGTCCGTTCTTCTTGTCGCGTTGCCGTTCCCGCGCGGCCATGACACAGGTGAGGTCGACGCAGACGGCCACGGCCCAGGCCATCGGGCCGGACTGTCCGTGTTCGGTGGCGGTGTCGCGGATGTGGGTGAAGCTGCCGGCTGGAGTTGCCCCGGTTCGGTAGACACATCAGGGCTTTCGGCTACGCGGCAGCATAGTTGTCTTCGTGGATGGGCTTGAGGGCTTGGCGTCGTTCGTATTCGGCGGGGCTGAGCTGTCCGTTGGCGGAGTGACGGCGGCGTGGGTTGTAGAAGCCCTCGATGTAGGCGAAGACAGCGCGCTCGGCCTCTGACCTGGTATGGAAGGTGCGTCGGTCGATCAGCTCGCACTCCAGGGAGGCGAAGAAGCTCTCGGTGATGGCGTTATCGAAGCAGGTGCCGGTGCGGCCGGTCGAGGGACGCACGCCGGCCTGCTCACAGCGCCGGCCGAAGGCGAGCGAGGTATATTGACCGCCCTTGTCGCTGTGATGAATTACCCCGGCATCGGGGCGGCGCTGAACGATCGCCATCGCCAGCGCGTCGGTGACCAGCTCGGTGCGCATGTGCTCGGCCATCGCCCAACCGACGATTCTGCGGGAGAAGACGTCTAAGACGACTGCGAGGTAGAGGAAGCCCTGCCAGGTCGGCACGTACGTGATGTCGGCGGTCCAGATCCGGTTCGGCTCGGCCGCGGTGAACTTCCGGTGTACCAGGTCACTGGCCGCGACCGCTTGCCGGTCGGTGTTGGTGGTGCGGCAACCCTTACGGAGGCTCACCCCGGCCAGCCCGGCAGCGCGCATCAACCGGGCCACCCGCTTGCGCCCGATATGGATGCCATCAATCTCGCGGAGATCAGCGTGGATCCGTGGCGCCCCATAGATCTCACCAGAGACCGCATGGTGATGGCGAATCTTCACCGTGAGCTGCGTATCCTCCACAGCTCGGCGTGAGGGCCCGTGCTTGGCCCAGGCGTAGTAGCCCTGGCGCGACACACCCAGCACCCGGGCCAGCAGGGAGACACCATGGTGGTCTTTCTCCGCATGAATCAGCCGGAATCTCATCTCGGCCGATCCGTCTCCCGCGCGAAGAAAACCGCAGCCTTACGCAAGATCTCCTTCTCCTCCCGGAGAAGCTTGACCTCGCGGCGCAGCCGGGCCAGCTCGTCCTTCTCGGCACTGGTCAAGCCATCGGCGCGGCGGCCGTCATCAAGGTCGGCCTGGCGCACCCAGAGGCGGATCGACTGCGCAGAGGGCTCGAACTCCTTGGCAAGCTCCTCCGGTGACCGTCCCGCGCGCACCAGCTCCACCATCTGCCGACGAAACTCCGGCGGATAGTTGTTCGGCACAGTGAACTCCTTCTTCTGGGAACCAGGGTTCCTCAGAGATCAGGTGTCCACCAAACCGGGTCAACTCCACAGGAACGGATAGAGTCATCGGGGATCTTCCACTAGGAAACTGCGGTATATCGCTGGCGGGGAAACGGCTCTTGCCCGTCGTGGGCATGAGGGAATTGGAGTCAACAGGTTGAAGCAGGCAGCTCAAGTTGTTAGGACAGCTATAGCCACCTTCTGTGTGCTCCTCCTTCTTTCCGGATGCCGCTCGGAATTGTTCCCCAGAGAGGAGCGGGTTGATCCTGGCGTTGTCCGCGACGTACGCAGCACCGTAAGAGTGCTGGCAGAGACCAAGGCCGAGGTCACCTGGGACGGTCTGACTCTGGTCAGGGAGGTCCTGATAATCGACGTCGGAAGCCCCGATTCCCGGCAGGCGCTAAGCAAGGCGAGTGGTCTCCTACAAGAGCGCGGGTGGTCGATCATCGATCAGCAACTTCCCAAATCGGTCACCATGGAGTTGAGCCAACGAGAAGACGTGCAACTGTCGCTTTATGGGGTGGAGTTCGTCAAGTCTGTTGGACCCATGGAGCCGCATGATGAAAAGACGCTCGGACGCGAGGCGGGTCGAAAGCATTGCTGTTCCTGGAGTTGAGCCCCGCTGGGTGATGAGCCTTGCGGTCAATGATGCCTGTTGGCGTACTCTTTGGCTTTGATCGTTCGACCTCCAGCAGATGCGCCTCGAAGATCGACATACGCGCTGGCTGTGGTGTCAATCTTCAGTTGATGGTTGACGAATTGACTTCGGGTGATGCTTTCCACCTGGCCTAGATCCTGTAGTCGATGTGGCCGCTCGCCCGCAGCCGGTTGACCTCCTTGACCACCGTGCGCGGACTGGCCATCATGCCGCCCGGCGACGCTTCCGCTCATGCCGATGAGCGCGCGTGAACCCGGCCTGGTTGTCGCAGGCTACGGCCGCTATGGGCGTCGGTTAGTCTCGTCGAGCATGGTGGCAAGCGATCTTCCGAGCCCTCCCTCCGCCCATGCGCTTGAGGCGTGGGCCGGAGTGGGACGAGTCTTATGTGCCGCGGTGGATATGGCCCCGTGGCGGCTCCCTGAACAGCAGAAGGCGGCGCTGGTCTCCTGCGGCGTGCCGCTGCTGAACGGCATTGTTGACGTGGTGTCGTTCAGGGCGGAGCCGACGATGTACCGGCTTGCGGGATACAGCCTCGACCGGCAGCAGCCGGGTTGGACATACGTTGCCGTGCCGGAGACCGGGCGTGTACTGGAGCTGGAGACATCGGGCGGCAGCGCCAGGTTCGTCAACTCGTCAATCAACCACTGGCTGTGCTCGCTGCACCTGGTCGGCACATGGCTGGCGGGCTCGACAGCAATCCAGCACTGGGACGAGGACGAAACGATGGAAGAGCTGGCACTCGCCGAGCTCGCCGATCTGCTGGAGCAGATCGCACGCCTCGACCCGGCCGCATACGGCGATGTCGGCGATCACCGAACCCACTTCTGGCCCGCGGTCCTCGACCGGTGGCTGTGCTGACGAGTTCTGCGACATCCTCTTCTGTCGCGAGTCGCACCCCGGCACGACTCCGAATTGATCATGTCAACCATCAACCGAGGCCGCACTGTCAAGCATCAGCCGAAGTAGGACAACGCGCTGGCTGTGGGGTGGCTCAGAGTTTCTTTACTGGTTCAAGGCGCCAGCGCTTCGCGCCGCCGCACGGTGGGACACGCCCCGCCGTCCCGGCACGGCCAGCGGGCCGGGCGTGCGGCCCTGGCGGCCGGTCCCGGCCCGCGCCAGCCGGGACGGCACGGCGTAAGCCCGCCGCCCGCCGCACCGAGCACCCGCCGCACCGAACGCACCCGCCGCCCCTGGTACGCGCTGCCGCCTGCCGCTCCGACCGCCGGCCCAACCGCTTCGCGGCCCCTACGGGGTGCCATCCGGCATTGCGCCGGCCGTCTCCACTCAGCGATCATCAGCAACGCCTCCATAGCGGTGATCAAGGAATCTGCCGCCCTGCTTCCGGTGCTCGCGCCTGGCGGCACTGCGCTCCGGATCAGGTTGCCACCGAATGACACGGTCACCTGCTCACGGCCATTGCCAGCCAAGTGCGGCAACGTGGCCACGGGAGGTCTGTCGCCGCACCCGATCGGTGATCATTTGATGTGGTCAGTTTGCGGCGCGCGTTTTCCGTGACTTCCCGGAGTGCGGTGGTGACCTTGGAGGCGGGCCAGCGCGGCATCGACCAGGCGACCGAGGTTGCCCAGTTCGTACAGCATCCGGTGGCGTTCAGCGTCCTCCCACGCCTTGATGGCCACCCCGATGTCACCCGACTTACCGGCGGTGACGATGACCTCTTGGCCGTTGACTCTCTTGGTGGCGGCATCGCCCAAGATGACCCAGCCGTACACGGTCACGTTCCCCGAGCCGCGACGATCAGGGCAACCACCTGTTCGGGATGATCGCTCCTCACCGCCTGTAGGGCGGAGCCGTCGCGCAGGGAGACCAGGTAGCTGCCCGAGCGTGGACCCATGGTCACTGTGGCTTCGCACCAGCCCTGCGGACCCTTCACGGTCAGTTCCGGCGGGTGTCGCTCCATCCACGACCGAAGCGGCGGCTGGTCAGGCCAGGCAGCCGCGCTGTTGGCGAACAGCCCCAGGCTGATCGTGTGGTGGCGGTGAGCACGGATTCCCCGCTCGGTGAGAAGCCGCTGAACGACGGCCAGCGCCTTGTCGTGGCTCTCCACGGTCGCCTCGTCAACGGCGGGTGGGACGGCTCTACAGTTGTCCATGGGTCGCACCTCCAGTGTGCGATCAAGGGACCCGTACGGCGCTGAGATCGCCTGCGGGTCCCGCCATTTGCACGGTCTCTCCATCACATCGCCGCAGACACGCCCGCTGACAGTGCGACTGGGGGAGACTAGGGGAGACGAGCGGATCCCCGACTCTCCCCTGAGGAGTACGCGATGCGCGATCTTCCGGGCTGGGCCGTACGGCTACGCGCCGAACGACGGCAACGGCTGTGGACGCAGCGGGACATGGCCAAGCAACTCACCGAGGCCGCCGACGCCCGCACTCGTGAGCGCTTCCCTGAACGGGAGTCCTTGGTTCGCATGATCAAGGACTGGGAGGCGGGCAGGCACCAGCCCAAAGACCCCTATCGCGTTCTGTACTGCCGGACGTTCGACATCGATGAAGCCGAGCTGTTCGGCGATCGGCAGACGGTTCAGGACCGTACTCCCTCCGAGGTTCTGAGCGTTCCGATCCCCGCTTTGCCGTTGCCGACCATCGCGCCCGACGCGGACATGTTCGAACGGATCACCCGCACCCTTCAGCAGCCGAGCCGTGTGGATCAGCAGACCGTGAAGTGGTTGGACACTTGCTTGGCCGAACACCGCAAGGTCGAAGACACCATCGGTTCGCGCCCGCTGCTCGGGATCGTGCGCCAGCAACTCGGCGTGGTGGTCGAACTGGCTCAGCACGTCCGTGGCTCGCTCGCCGACACGGTGGTTGACCTGGCCGCTCAGTATGCCCAGTTCGTTGCGTGGATGTCCCTGGACGTCGACGACCAGGCCGCCGCGCTCGCCTGGTATGACCGCGCTCATGACTGGGCATTGGAGATCGGCGACGTGAACATGGCCACCACCACGCTCAGCATGAAGGCCCACCAGGCATGGAGTGCGGGCAACGCCCGCAGGTGCGTCCGGCTCGCCGACGCGGCCCGCTGGCACGACGGCCGGGTGACGCCGGGGGTACGAGGGATGGCCGCGCAGATGGCAGCCCGAGGCCACGCGCTCGCAGGTGACGCCAGACCAGCACGCACGCTGTTGGACGAAGCCGAGGCACTGATCCGACGAGCCGCCGAGCACGCCGACGACGAGCCGGTGTGGATGTACTTCTACGACGAGACGTGGTTCCGTCTCCAGCGCGGCATGACCGAGCTGCACCTTGCCAACTGGCCGAAGGCAATCGACCTGCTGACGGATGGACTGTCCGGCCTGCCGGAGAGCTACAAGCGCGATCGCGCCTGGTATGGCTCGTGCTTGGCTAAGGCACACGCCGAGGCAGGAGACGCGGCAGCGGCCCTACAGGTGAGTCTTCCCGTCGTGGTCGACGCCGTCACGTTGAACCGCCATGCGAGCAAGGAACTGGTCGACGTCGCGGTCTTGCTTGCCGGACGCAAGTCACCACAGGCCGTCACGTTGAAAGAGGCGCTCACAGCCGCCGGTCGTGCGGATGGAAGTGCGCTCTGACCGGCTTGGACAGGTGAATCTCTGGGTGACTAACTGAGTGACAACGACCCCGGACAACCACGGACGACGGTGGATTGCCGTGGACCGTATGCGCAGGTGGGGGCGGGTGTAAGCCAAGGTCCCGCCCCCTCCTGGTTTCCCTCGTAATGAAGGGGTCTGGGGTTCGATTCCCCAAGGCGGCTCCAGGTCAGAGGCCCCCACCGGGTTCCGGTGGGGGCCTTTTGCTAACACCCCTGCTAACGCCGAGGTCGACGCTCGACCTGTGGAGCAGCGGTCCCCCAATCGCGGAGGCGTCCATGAGCGGGGCGTACTGGGGAGACCCTGAGTTGACTTGGCCGAGGGAGGAGAAGCGGATGCTTCACCCTGCGGTTCCGAGGAGTGTACGTCGGCACATGGAGGAAGCCGAACATCAACTTCAGACAGGGTGGCTGCAAGCAGCAGCTGTTGCTGCAAGGCGGGCGCTTGAGGGCGTGTGCCAAAACAAGGGGGTTGATAAGGACGCGACCCTTCACGCTGGGCTGAGCGAGTTGCGTGACCTAGACGAGTAAGTCCGAAGTCCTGTCAGCGGTCGTAGGCGATCAGTGACCGGGTGACGGGCTGGCCGGTGGCGCGGTTGTGCCAGATCGCGGCGGTCAACGCCAGGATCCGCTGGGCGGCACGGACCGCGACGCCGCTCGGGCTGCGCCCGCCGTGCAGTTCCAGGTCGAGCCGGCCCTTGAGGGTGTCGTTGACCGACTCGATCAGCTGGCGGATCGGTTTGAGGAACTGCTCACCGGGCCGGGGAGCAAGGTTGCGGTAGGAGGGCCGCAGCAGTCGCACACCTCGTTCGACCAGGTAGGCGTCGAGTTCAGCGGAGACGTACACCTTGTCGGCGATGATCAGCAGGCCGGGGCGTTCGGTGATCAGGTGCGGGTCGTGATCGAGCATCGCCATCAGCACCTGGCGCTCGTCGAGCTTCGGGGTGGCCAGGGCCCAGGTGATCGGCAGGCCTGCCGGGGTGCAGACCAGGTGCAGGCGAAGACCCCAAAAGTAGCGGGAATGGGAGCGGCAGTAGCCGTAGCCGGCCCAGCCGGCCAGGTTCGAGCGCCGGGTGGCAGGGCGCGAGCGGCCGCATTCGACGGGGGTGGAATCGACGACCCAGATCGGGTCGGCTCACAGGTCGCTGTCGCGGGCCAGCGCGCAGATGAAGGCACCGTCCTCTGCTGCAGTCTCTCGGATCGTCTCAAAGGTCCAGGCGCCAGTCGTTGCAGCGCATGGTGGTTCCCGGTGGGTATTCGAAGTCGCGTTCGCCCAGGAGGAAGAAGCCGAGCTTGCGGCAGATCGCGTTGGATGCGGGATGGTCGACCGAGGGGTAGGCGTGGAGGTATCGGTGTCGGTGTTTGTGGGCCGCAGGCCGAGCCAGCTTCCCAGCGCGCCGCCGGCGAGCGCACCGACGGGCCTGGACCCCGGCGTTGAACGTCAGGTAGGCGCCCTGTACCCGTGACAGGAGACGCTCGGGCGTCAGCGCTTGCAGGATGGAGTTGCCGGTGATGTCGCACAGCATGAGGCCGAACCCGGCACCGAACTGCGCGAGGGTCATGAGCATCACGGCGACCCACCCGCCGTCCGAGGCGAGGGGGATCAGCACCAGAGCCGCGGGGTGGAATCAGATAAGCGGCTCCGGCGATGCGCAGCACGGTGAAGGCGAACGGCACCGCGGCGAAGAGGGCGGTCAGTCCCGCGGCCGCCACGGCAATGTGGATGGCTTCGCTCGTTGCCACCCCGGCTGTGGCGAGCAAGCCGGCGCGTGGACCATCCCACACCTTAGAACGAACAACATGTCCGGTCCAGGAGCGATCATGGCGATGATCGCGGTCACGGTGAACAGCGCAAGCAGATGTTGGTCGACGGGCATGACAGGATCGTTTTATATGTGATGTATGAGGTGAACTCGCTTGTTTGGGGTGCCGTTAAGAAATGTGTCACCAGCCGCCAACGAGAGAGAAGATGGGGGTCAGCGGCTTGCATCGAGGAGCTGCGACGGGTCGATGCCTCGATGAAGGCATACCTTCCTGACTTGCAGAGACGTTGCGTTTGGCGGCTGGTGACACATTTCTTAACGGCACCCGCACTTCCGTCCCTCGCCGGAGGCGGTCGCCGAGCTGACCAGCCTGCTGGGGCCCGGCGACCGCCCCCGGTGATCTGCTCAGCAGTCGGGGTGCGGAGGCGGAGTGAATCGGAACGAGGAAGAGAGCACCGCTGCGTGACTGTCCGTCACTTGTAGTCGTTCTCGGTCAGAGGCACGACGTACGCCCGGCGCTCGCGGATCAGACCATCACGCATCACGAACACCTCGCCCATCGCGGCGCGCATCACGGTGCCGTCTTTCTGGAGTGCTTCGAGGGCCATCTCCGCCATGACGACGTCGTTCTCCTCGACCATCCGCGTGATCGTCACCTTTGGGGGAACGCCGACCGGGTCCGGACCTTCGACGTTGGCGTCGTAGGCCTCCTTGCCGGTGATCCGGTAGTGGCCGAACACGGTCCACTCGATGTCGTCGGTCAGGCACGAAAGGATCTGCTCGTGGTCGGACTTGTTGAACCCGTCGATGTACCGCTCGACGGTCTGCTTGTTCGTGGACTGGCTGACAGCGGACACGATCTCTCCCTGGTTCGTTGTTGTTCACTGATCAGTCGGCGCCGGTCGAGCATTCTTGACACGCCGCCAGAAGAAAGTTCGCAGCGATGCGCCCGAAGGTCTGCGGACCGGACGGGCCTCGAGGGGAAACAACCCAGGTCAGCGTGGCCTTCGCTGCCTCGATTGTGCGCCGGGAACGCGCCGCGTGGTTCTGTTCGCGTCTAGCGGCAACGTTTGTCGATGAGACTCGGCAACGCCCCTGATCACAGCGATTTCGTGTCGATGAGTTTTACGGCCATCGTTGACCGGCTCACCTTCGGCGGAGCGATCATCGAGACCGGAACCGATTCCTACCGGCCGGCGCGAAGGTCGAGCAGGCCAGCGCCGGGTAACGGGAGTTCTCGCTCAGACCGATCTGCGAGGGATGGCGCTGGGACTGGGAGCCCTCGTGAAGCTCATGTCCATCCAGTGCCGCCAGTTTGAGCCGTTGTCAGTGCGCTCCCATTCGGCCGTCATGGAATCGCCGTCTTCGGCGATCACCAGCGTCGCCCGCTCCGTCTCGCCGGCGAACGTCCAGACACCCCCGTCGTCGACGCTTGCCCGCATGGTGACGAAGTTGCCTTGATTGTCGAAGGAGCGCATGGGATAGGTCCGGCTCGCTGGATCGTAGGGCCCGATCATCTCGATGACCTCGACGTGTTCTTCATTCATGCGCACGTCCACACGGTGAATGAGGAAGTGCTCGCCCGCCAGCCACTCGTAGGTGTCCGACCCGGCGATGCGGATCGCCGGGTCGATCGCGGTGGCCGCTATACGCCCCTGCGAACGCCAACGACCAACCAGCGCATTCAGGCGTTGGTTCTCCGATCGCGGGGCACGGGTGTTGTCGTCTCCGGACATGGCGGATCCTCGTCATCGATAGTGTGTAAGATGTTGCTTAAACACTTACATACTGTCCCGGCAGTGCGCAAACGAAGGCGGTGGCCCATGGACGACGCGCTTCGCGCTGTGGCGGACCCGACCCGCCGCGCCATCCTCGTCCTGGTGCGGGATCGCGAGGTATCGGCAGGCGAGATCGCCGAGCGCTTTCCCGAGATCAGTCGCCCTGCGGTATCCCAGCATCTGCGAACGCTGACAGCAGCCCGCCTCGTCGACGTCCGCCGCGCAGGCAACCGCCGCTTCTATCGGCTACGTCCGGAGGGGCTGGCCGAGGCGGTGACGTTCCTGGAGACAATGTGGTCCACCTCGCTCAGCCGCCTCCAGTACGAAGCCGAGCAAGAAGAACGCGCGCACACCGGTGCCCAGGACGTGAAGGGATCGTTGTGAGCAGGACGATTGAGCAGACGTTGCACATCCGTGCGCGTCCCGAGACGATCTGGCGGTTCTTCACCGACCCGGCACGCCTGGCGCGATGGTGGGGAACGGCCGAGCTGGACGCCCGCCCCGGCGGCACCTTGCAGGTTGCGATGCACGAGGGTCCACGCCCGGTGATGCGCGGACGGTTCGTGGAGTTCGTGCCGTACGAACGTCTCGTCTTCACCTTCGGCTGGGAGGCCACGCCGAACTCGCCGACGACACCAGCGCGGTATTCACCCCCGAAGAACTCGCCGACAACGGCATCGCCCTCATGATCTGAAAACGCGTGCTCGCTCGGCATTTCTGCTACTCGGTGTAGGCAAGCGAAAAACTCAATATGGATGCGGCTGTGGTGGAAGGAGACGCTGAGTATTTTACTGGCTTGGATTTTGCCCTCTATATATCATGCGGTTTAGGCTCACATGCCTTGCCATCAGGGCGGACTTCTGGGGGAATCGGAACATGGGAGGTGCCGTCAGGGTGAAACTCATGTCTGGCTAGCCATTTACGTTTGAGTCGGTCCTTGGTCGGCAGTAGAAAAAGGTAGACAACTACATATGCTCCCAGTTGGCCTATGAAAAACAGGTGGGTCACGGGCGACACAACCAACTGGCCTAGCATTAAACACAGGCTCGTCCAGAGCATGGTGGAGGCTACATACCGCTCATAGAAGAACCGTCCTTGGATATCGTCTCTGGCCCACCAGCGATATTTCCAGGGCACCTCGATGCCAACCCATCGGTAGAGAAGCCAGTGCCCTATCGGCGGACGCTCGCGCAGGCGCAGCATGAGCCCGCCGCGGAGTACGTCCAAGCCGTCATGCAAAGTCGGGCTGCTCTGGCCCGGCTGGGCCAGGTCCATCAAGGTGCTCAGGAGTTCGGGACCGCGAAACTCCCGGAAACGGGGCGGGTAGGCCAGGCGCATCAGCAACCGGCAGCGGCGCTCGTAGGCGGTGGCGGCGTCGGAGGTCATCACATCCCCATCCCGGGCTGGAGGCGCAGGCGGCGCTGAGCGGTGGCGGCCAGGCGCGTCAGGCGGGCGGTCTCCTCGGCCAGCACCTGACGACCGTGGCCGGTGAGGTCGTAGTAGCGGCGGTGGCGGCCGGAGACGACCTCTTCTTTGACCACGATCACCAGTCCGTCGCCCGCCAGCCGATCCAGGGCGCCGTAGAGGGTGCCCGCGCCAAGGCGTACCCGCTCCTCGGACAGCTCCTGCACTGCTTTGATCACCCCGTAGCCGTGGAGCGGCCCGTGGGACAGGGCCAGCAGGATCAGGTAGCTCTGCTCACGTAACGCCATACTTGATATATATCGTCATTCGTACTATCGGTTCAAGAGCAACTTCTACCCATGGCTCAGAATTTCTTTACTCGTTTAAACGATCAAATTCCCCGCCGCCCAGGTGAAAGCCCGAGGCTAGGTGGGGGTCGTCGTGGGGAGAAGGAGGGTGGGGGAGGCTTCGGTGAATCGCAGGGGGACGGGGCCGTAGCGTTCGGGGAGTTCGGCGGTTGCCTTTTGGAGGTCGGTGGTGCCTATCTCTACGGCGGCGCCGTCGAAGCGGGCGGCCACCGTGGTGATGGGGACACCCTTGCGGGTCCAGTAGTCGATGTCGTCGGTGATGCGCTGGGCCAGGGCCTCCAGGCGGCGAGCGGAGTGGGCAGCGTCGCGGAGTTCGACGGGGGCGGAGGGGAACCTGCTGCGCAGAGCGCTGTCCAAGGTGGAGGACGGGACGCGGTAGACGATCAGCTTGGAGCCGTCGATGGTTATCCCGGCGTACTGGTCGGGGTAGGTCTGGCGTAGGTACTCGCCGACGCGGTCGGCCAGGAAGGGCGCCTCGGCCTGGCCCGTGGGCGTGGAACTCGCGGCGGTGGGTTGGGGAACGGGTGGCGTGGGGCCTTCGGGGGTCGCGGCCGTGTCGCCGCCGGGGGCCGCGCATGCCGCCATGGTGGCGGCCAGACATAGGGCCGCGCCCAGGACGGTGGCCGTGGTGCGGATGTGACGCCTCGCATTCATGAGGACGCCTCCGATCGTATTGTCCGACAAACAGTAGAACGAAAAGTGGACGGGATGCGTTCGAACCGAGCTTGGAAAGGTGACCCGCCGTTTCCGGGGAACGATCGGCTCATGGCGCGAAAAAGGGGTCGGCGCTGAGCGCCGACCCCTTTTCGGTCATTGCATGTCACACCCAATCCCGCCGATCACTCGGTGACGACGGTCATTCCAGGGAAGGCCGCGATCACGTTGCTCCACGGGGAGTAATACATGCGCCAGGCGCAGGTACGGCCGGCGGTCACATAACCGGTGCACGGTACGGAGGTGCCGTTGTCGCAGGCGGAGGCCACACCGGCGGCGTACACCCGGGTGTTGTCGCTGGGGTTCACGACCTCGACCGGACCGCCGCTGTCGCCCTCGCCGATCGCGGCCACCCGGCACCGGCCCGGTGTGCTCCACGGATCCCGTAGTCCAGGGCTTGACCGGGCCCGGCGCGCTCGCCGCCCGGGCGGTACCCATCCCGGCCGTGACCAGCACGATTCCCATTGCCACGACCAGATGACGTAACCGCGAGGTTCGTCGGGAGGTGTTCATCGGTGAGGTCCTCCCTGCGGGAGTCGATGAAACGGAAGCGTTCGGGTGGAACGACAAAAGGGAACCGGAGCCTTGGCCCCGGTCCCGATCACTCGACTCAGAAAGGTGTCAGGTCGGTCATCCAGGGATGATGGCGATGCCGGGGAACGCCGTGGTCGCGTTGCTCCACGGGGAGTAGTAGATGCGCCAGGTGCAGACGCGGCCGGTGGGCCGGTAGCCGGTGCAGGGGACCTGGGTGCCGAAGTCGGTGGCGGTGATGGTGCCGGCGGCGTAAACCTGGTTGGTGTTGGCCGGGTTGGTGACCTCGACCGGGCCGCCGCTGTCGCCGCCGCCGGCCGCGTTGGCGAACGCCTGCTGCTCGGCGCGGACGGTGCCCTGGATCAGCCAGCCCACGTTGATCGTGACGTTGACCGCAGTGACCTTGATGGTGCAGTTGGTGCCGGAGAAGCCGCCGGAGGTGCAGACGAACTGGCCGACGATCGAACTGGTGGGGCCGACCACGCTGCTGCTGAACTCCGTGGCGACGCTGCTGACGGGGTTGTTGAAGACTCGTCCCCCGGCGCTGGTGCCGATGAGGAGCACGTCGCGGGAGGAGTTGCTGTGCGTGACGGTGCCGATGACCTGGCCGGTGGGGTCCGCAGCGGTCTGGCCGACCGACGCGCAGTGCGCCGAGGTCAGCATCTTGGTGACGCCCTGGTAGGTCACCGCGAAACCGGTCGTGCAGGCGGGTGACGGAGTGCCCCACACCGAACCGCCCCACCACGGCGGGCTGTCGTCCCAGCGGCTGGCCACCTTGGGTTGCACACCGTGCTCAAGGGTGACCGGCACCGCCGCGCCGGAGATCGCCGTGCGGGCCGCGCCGGCCGAGGCAGTGGTGGCCTTCAGGCCTGAGCCGTCCTGAAGGGGCTCGATGGAGGTGATCAGATCGCGGTTCGCCCGGATGAGACGATTCGCCTCACCCTCCAGCTCACGCGCCGAGTACCGCGCCGGCAGGACGCTGATCGCCACGTCGCGCCTCAACCGGCCCACGAGGTCGTTGATCGCCTTGGCGGGTTTGCCCTTCCAGTACACGCGCAGTTCGCGGTTCTCCGGCGCCGCGATGACGCCGGCGTAGCCGTCGCCGCCGTCCGCCAGCGCGGCGGTGATCCGGTCTGCGGCCTTGACCATCTTCTGCTGATCGAGCAGCAGGTCCTTCCACGAGGCGTAGCCACCCGGCACCGGTCCGGTGTGCTCCACGGATCCCGTGGTCCAGGGCTTGACCGGGTCCGGTGCGCCGGCGGCCTGGGCGGTGCCCATCCCGGCGATGGCGATCATGACGCCGACCGCTGTGGCGAGGTAACGGAATCGAGGTGACCTGCGGTTTCTCGGGGGGTTGTTCACCTTTGGATCCTCCTGAGCGACGAACTCGGCATTTCCGGCAAGCGACGGCCGATCAGTACTTCGTCCACGTCGGCTGGGGCCTGGTCGGCCGCGTGCGGGCGACGATCAGGGGCCGGCGCCTGCGCACCGGCCCCTGATCGCTCGAATCAGATCTCGTGGATCATCCGAGGGTGATGGCGATACCGGGGAACGCGGCGGTCGCGTTGCTCCACGGCGCGTAGTACATCCGCCAGGCGCAGATGCGGCCGCTGGTCACGTAGCCGGTGCAGGGCACCGCGGTGCTGCTGTCGATCGCGGTGTTGACGCCCGCCGCGTACACCTGGGTGGTGTTGGCCGAATTGATGACCTCGACCGGGCCGCCGCTGTCGCCCTGGCCGACCGCGTTGGTGTGCGCCGACTGCTCGGCCCGCACCGTGCCCGTGATCAGGTAGCCCACATTGATCGTGACACCGACCTGCTGCACCTGGATGCTGCAGTTGGTGCCCGAGTACGCGCCGGAGGTGCACACCCACAGGCCCACGTAGGAACTGGAGGTGCCGATGACCGAGTTGCTGAACTCCGGCGAGATGGAGCCGGGGTTGTTGTTGTAGACCCGGCCCGCGGAGGTGCCGTTGATCAGCAGCACGTCAAGGCCGTTGTTGTCCGGCGAGATCGAGCCGATCACCTGGCCGGTCGGGTCGGTGGCCGTCTGGCCGGCGTTGCCGCAGTGGCCCGCGGACAGCATCCTGCTCGTCCCGCCGTAGGTGACGGCGAAGCCCGTCGAGCAGCCGCCGCCGGTGCTGGCGTTACGCCAGGCCGCGCCGCCCCACCAGGGCGGGGAGTCGTCCCAGCGGGTGGCCAGCGTCGGCTTGACGCCGACCTCCACGGTGACCGGCACCGCCGAGTCGGCGACCTTCGAGCGGGTGAGGCCGTAGTCGGCACCCGATACCGTGAGGCCCGAGCCGTCGACGTTCGGCGCGATCGCCGTGATCACGTCGCCGGACGTGCGGGCCAGGCGTTTCATCTCCCGATCCAGCTCGCGGGCCGAGTAGGCGGCGGACAGGACGCTGACGGGCACCTCTTGGCGCACCTGGCCCAACAGGTCGCGGACGGGCTTGGGGGTGTCCCCCTTCCAGTAAATGCGCAGCTCATGGTTCTCCGGCGCGGCCACGATGCCGGCGAACCCGGCGCCGCCCTGCGCCTTGACAGCGGCGGTGACGCGGTCGGCGGCCTTGACCAGTTTCTCCTGGGTGGACAGCAGGTCCTTCCAGGAGGCGAAACCGCCCGGGATCGCGCCGGCCGGCTCGATGGGCCGGGTGGTGGTGTCCTTGACGGGGGCGGGGGCGGGGGCCGCGACGGCCTGCCCGGCGCCCATCCCGACAAGGACGAGGGTGGTGCAAAGCGCCACTGCCAGACGACGGGGGGATCGCAGAGATCTTGTGGCAGTTGGGGGGATTTCCACCGGAATGCTCCTCTGTGGGACGCTTGTTTGGATGCATCCGGTATTCCATGCATTAAGTGGTTAATCAATGACTTGACTCCAGTTATTAGAGCTGGTAAAGCATCGGCCGCACGCCGGTATTCCGGCTTCGCGTCTACGGGGAGGTAATAACGGTCGCTGGAGCTTGACCTGCGGATATATATTTACAGGCCTCCATAATTCCGGCCGATGGCACATGCCATTAGTTGTCCGCTTCTGGACATGGCGGAAAAGTGATGATCATCGCTTGAGGGCGTCCTTGGGCGGCCAAGCGCATAAGAAAGCCGTTACCGGCAGGTAGTCCTGGCAAACTAACCTCGACGTTTCGTGAGGGTGTTTGGGTCGCGTACCGAGCGCTTTTCAGCCTGCTTCACGGATCCGCGGGACGTGAATTGCCTTGACCGGTCGACCTGCTCTTTCGGGGCGGCAGCGTGGTTTCCGTAGGATCCGCCGACTCTTCAGCTGCGCATTGAACGATTTTCATCCTCCTGTAACGGTCCGCTGATCACGGGGTGACCGCGGACTCGGTGTTCGCCTGGCGAATGTAGAAAGCTCCTGGTAGACGGGTTGATCACCACAACCAGGCCGTCGGGACCAGGAGCTTCGAGTGCTTTTCTACCGTGCCGCCGTGGATTTGCCGCGTTCAACGCTGAACTACGTGGCCGGGCTGATCCGCCGGCGGCGCAAAGCGATCGGGTCGCCATGGCGGCTGCTCAATCCTGGGTGGCAGGCGCTACTGGTCTTGGTCTACTCATCCGCACCGATCGAATGCGGGCCGGCCGCCCTTACTGCTTTGCCAAGCACCGCCGCCCGGATCCGGGGCATCACGCACGCGTTGGACGCGCACGGGATCCCCACTCCGGTCGACAAGGCCTATCAAGGTGCGGGCGCCCGGACGGTGATCACCCCGTACAAGGGCAAGGAAAGGAACAAATTCGAACAGCAGAAATGAGCCAACCGCTCACACGCCACACTCCGCGGACCCGGAGAACGTGTGAACGCCCAGCTCAAACGCCGACGCATTCTCCGGAAACCACGTTGCAGCCCCGGCAAAGCCGGCCACCTCGTCAAGGCCATCGCCGGGCCCTGCTGGTTAACTCGGCATCAGCATGACCCGCAATGCGCCGACGGCGGGCAGGTGCCGCAGCCACGCCGGGGAGAACGGCGCATACACGGCCGCCATCAGCGCATACCCATCAGCGCCGTAAACCAGGGCGAGCTGTTCCTGCTTGGTCAAGGTGGTCGGCGGATGGAGTTCTACCGGGAGTCGGGCACAGCACCTCTGGATCAGGCGGAGGTGATCCTGTGCCGTTGATGGTGTGAGGCGATGCTCGACAAGGATCCCGAAGCCGACCAGATCCGTAAGGCCGCGCTGGAGGGCACTTTGCCCGTCGCCACCCTCGCCGATGTTCTCGATCGCCGAGAGCGGCAGGGGCAGCCCCTTGAGTGAACCCGAAGAGGAGGGATGGCCTTGCTATTTCTCCGAAGGGGTCGCGGAACCCCTGGCCGGTGCTCAGATCAGCCTGACGTTGTTTTCAGCGGTTGTCGCACTATCCGTTGAGATCAACGAGACGAGAGGTGATGTCTCCGGTCGCACCGCCTCCGTCCAGTGGCCGCAGCGGCGCGGGGTTCCGCTCGGCAAGGACGGGATCTTGGGCGTCACCGAGTACGTCGTCGTCGCAGACGCGGCCGAGCCGCACCGCATCATCACGCGTGTCCGGCTGTATCAGACGGCGATGCGACGGAAGCCTCGCCGAACGTCGTGTCAGACGTTGCAGGGGCATCACCGAGGCTTACACGCTCTGTGGGAAACCGGCATCGTGGCGTTCGATCTCACAGGCGCCGTCGCCCCTGCGGCAAGCGCCTTTGCCCTTGTTGCCGTCGGTGTGGGCCGGGACGTGTTCCTTGACATGGGTATGGTGCCGACTTGATCGGCGGCTGACCCCTCGTTGGATATCATAAAGGGTTAATAGTTGAATTCTATGAGGCTTAATTCACCGAATAGGCGCTGAGGCATTTTCATCTCGATTCATTCAGGGGCGTTGGGCGGCCCCAACGCCGGTGAGGCGCGACCATGTCCACTTTTTGGGACCTCAAGCACCGATTGTGTGAGGCGATCAACGCTCACGACCTGCAAGAGGTGCTCGACTGCTACGCTCCGGACGCCGTCTATGTCGCACCATCGGGCGTGATGGAAGGCCGGGAACAGATCGCCTGGCTCTACGAGCAGTTGTTCGTCGGCTTCCCGGACCTGCATCTGGCGGCGTGGTTCGAGATCGATGAACACGACAACCCGGCTGTCACGGAATGGACGGTTACCGGGACGCATTCTGGACCTTATCTCCTGCCGGATGGGCGCGAAATAGAAGGAACCGGTCGTCGCATCACTGTCCGCTCCACATGCTCGACTTTCGTCGAGAATGACAAGATAAAAACGCACCGGGAATACTACGACCAGTTGGAGCTGTACAGCCAGCTCGGCTACGGCTTGACGGAGCTCAAGCCCGCATCCGTGTAGGTCCGGACATCATCAGCGGGCCGGGAGAGGTATCGAACCCCGCCGCGTGAAGTCGGGTCAGGGGGCGTCCGGTCCAGGCTGTCACCGCGGTTCACGGTTCGACCGGGGCCGGCGGTGAAGTGCCCGTGAAGCGCGACCACCCGGCTGTTCCGCCGGAGCACGAAAGATCCGCGGCTATCGCCGTCCGACGCCGTTGAGCAGCGTGTCGACGACGAGATCGGCGGCCTGAGGGGGTTCGAGCAGGGGGAACCGGTGAGCGGCGGTGTCGACGAGGTGATCCAGCATTGCGCGGGCCCAGTCGGCGGGCACGTCGGCGCGTAGCAGGCCTTCGTCGGCCGCCCGCTGGACGAACCTGTCGAGCCGCGCGCTCTGTTCCTCCCTGCGGGCACTCGCGGCCGGATTCGCGCGCATCATCCGGCGCACGTCCACCGGCCACTCCCGGCTGACCGGGACTATGCCCTCCACGTACCGGTGCAGCGCCACCGCCACCTGGGCCTCGACGAGCCGGGCCTGGTCCAGCACCCGCTCGGAGGAGTCGAGTTTCGCCTGGAAGATGGCCGCGAGCAGGGCCTCCTTGGTGGGAAAGCGCCGGTAGACGGTCCGCCGGTCGACTCCGGCCTCGGCGGCGATCGTGCCGATGCTGGTCGACGGGTCCTCGGCCAGCAGGCGGGCACCCGTATGCAGGACCGCGGCGAGATTGCGGGCGGCATCAGCTCTCATGATCCCGCCAGTGTACTGAGGCGTGACATCTGTCTACTTGACATACACAAGTGTGAGGCACAAACTCATTTTAGTGTCACACTGGTGTGACATATAGATGACACCCTGCCTGAAGGAGGCACAGTGATCAGGACCTGGCTCATCACCGGAAGTTCACGCGGCTTCGGACGTGAACTCGCGGTGGCCGCACTCGAGCGCGGAAACCGGGTGGTCGCCACCGCCCGCCGGCCGGAACAGCTCGACGACCTCGTGCGGAAGTACGGCGACCACGTGCGTACGTTCGCCCTCGACGTCACCGACGCCGGGGCCGCACGCGCCGCCGTACGGCTGGCCGTCGACGAGTTCGGCGGGCTCGACGTGGTGGTGAACAACGCCGGCTACGCCAACTCCTCCCCGATCGAGGAGACCCCGGACGAGGACTTCCGCGCGCAGGTCGAGGCCAACTTCTTCGGCGTCGTCAATGTCACGAAGGCTGCCCTGCCGGTGCTGCGCGCCCAGCGTTCCGGGCACATCCTGCAGTTCTCCTCCATCGGCGGGCGCGTGGGCGGGTCCCCCGGCCTGGCCGCCTACCAGTCCGCGAAGTTCGCGGTCGAGGGCTTCTCGGAGGTGCTCAACAACGAGGTGAAGCCGCTGGGCGTCAAGGTCACCATCATCGAGCCCGGGGGGTTCCGCACCGACTGGGCCGGGTCGTCCATGCGCATCCCGGCCGTGGGACCGGACTACGAGGAGACCGTCGGCGCGATGAACCGGCGGCGCGCGGGCTTCGACCGGATGGCACCGGGCGACCCGGTGCGAGCGGCGCGCATCATTCTCGACACCGTTGACCTCGACGAGCCGCCACTGCGTCTGCTGCTCGGATCGGACGCGGTGGACCTGGCCGAGAAGTCGTCCCGCGCCCGCGCCGCCGAGGCCGCGCGGTGGGCGGAGGTGAGCCGCTCCGCTGACTTCCCGCCCGGCGAGTGAGCCCTCCCCGCCACCCGGCCAGGACACGAGCCCACCGGCTCGGGTATGGCGTTCGCACGTCGTCCGACCTGCCGCTCCCGGCTTGACTTTGCCGCTGCGTCAACATCTAGCGTCATGGACGAGCCGGAAGATCCGGCTCGGTGACGGTGGGAACAGGTGGCAGGCCATGGCGTGGTCGATCGCACAGGTGGCGCGGATGTCGGGAGTGACGTCGAGGACCCTGCGCCACTACGACGAGATCGGGCTGCTGGCACCCGCCTGGGTCGGCGGGAACGGCTACCGCCACTACGAGGAGGACCAGCTGCTGCGACTGCAGCAGATCCTGGTACTGCGGGAGCTCGACCTCGGCCTCGCCGAGATCAAGAAGATCGTCGACCGGCACACCGACCCGGTGGCGGCACTGCGCGAGCACCATCGGCGGCTGCTGGGAGAGCGTGACCGGCTGGACGCGGTGGCCCGCGTGGTGGCTCGCACCATCACCGAACTCCAGAAGAGCGAAGGGAAGGGTGAGATGTCCAAAATCAGCAGGCCGGAGAATCTGTTCGAGGGATTCGACGGGGCGCGGTACGGCGCGCAGGCCCGCGAGCGGTGGCCGGAGCACTGGGAACGGTCCGGGCAGCAGGAGCTCCTGGATACCGTGACTCCGCAGGAGCTCGACCGCATGGGGCGGGAGGCCACGGCGGGAATGATCCGGATGGCCGAGCTCATGGCCGCCGGCACGCCCGCCGACGACCCCGTGGTTCTCGCCGAGCTCGACGTCCACTACCGGCACATGGCCCGGTTCTGGACGCCGACCGCGGCGGAGTACGCGCACCTGGGCCGGATGCAGGCCGACGACGAACAGTTCAGGGCGAACCACGAGCGGATCGCCGAGGGCCTGGCCGCGTACATGAGCGACGCCATGACCGCGTACGCGCACGCCCGGCTGAGCTGATCCTCGCCGGATGAGCCGAAGGAGCTGCAGATCCTTCGGCCGTCGTCCGAGCCCGGCCGACGCGGGGATCTCCGACGAGGTCGGGCCCGACAGCCGATGGCGACGTGGCGGGCCGGTGCTCCGCGGGGGAGATGCGGCCGCCGGGGCCTCTGAGCCGCCCCGGAAGATGACCGCGCATCGCGCAACGCGTGCGAGGAGCACCTTGAAAACCCCATAATCTATGGCTTATGGCTGAACGGGGTGAAGGACAGTCGGGGGTCGCGTCCAAGATCGGGCGGCTCGCCGCCATCGGAGCGGCCGCGGGTCTGCTGGTCGCGGGAATCGCGTTGCCGGCCGTGGGAGGCGTGGGTCTCGGCTTCGTGTCGGCGACCAACGAGCTGAATCTCAAACCCGAGGACCTCGTCGAACCTCCGCCCGCGGAGGTCTCGATCGTGCAGGACGCCAGGGGCAAGGAGATCGCGCGGTTCTACGAGGAGTACCGCGAGGTCGTCAACCTCGACCAGATCGCCGAGGTCATGAAGACGGCGATCATCTCGATCGAGGACTACCGGTTCTACCAGCACGGCGCGATCGACCTTGAGGGCACGATCCGCGCGTTCGCCAAGAACCTGCACGCGGGCGGGGTGAGCCAGGGCGGATCGAGCATCACCCAGCAGTACGTCAAGCAGGTCCTGCTCAACTCCGCCGACACCGACGAGGAGAAGAGCAAGGCGCTGGAGGCCAGCTACGCGCGCAAGCTCAACGAGCTGCGTCACGCGATGGCGGTGGAGGAGAAGTACACCAAGGACGAGATCCTGGGCAAGTACCTGAACATCGCCTACTTCGGCGCGAGCGCCTACGGTGTGGAGGCGGCGGCCAAGCGGTTCTTCGGTGTCGGGGCCGGCGAGCTCACCCTGCCGCAGGCGGCGACGCTGGCGGGCGCCGTGCAGGACCCCAACGCCACCGACCCCAACCTGGGCAGGAAGCAGCGCGAGCGGTTGCTGCACCGGCGCAACGTCGTGCTGGACCGGATGGCCGAACTCGGCAAGATCACCCCGGCCGAGGCAGCTCAGGCGAAGGCCACCAAGCTCGGCTACAAGGGGACGAAGTTTCCCGGTGGCTGCGAGTCCAGTGACTACCCGTACTTCTGCATCTACGTCCGCAACGAGATCCTGCGCAACCCCGACTTCGGCAAGACGGCCAAGGCCCGCGAGGACTTCCTCAACCGCGGCGGCCTGACGATCAGGACCACGATCAACCCGACCATGCAGGCGGCGGCGGACAGGGCGATCAGGAAGTGGGTCCACCCCTCCGACAAGCCGGTGGCGGCCGAGGCCCTGGTCCAGCCGGGTACCGGAGCGATCAAGGCCATGGCGGCCAGCCGCCCGTACGGCCGGAGCAAGGCCAGGAACGAGATCTCCTACAACCTCGTCGCGGACGCCGCGCACGGCGGCGGCGTCGGCCTGCAGGCCGGCTCGACCTTCAAGACGTTCACCCTGCTCACCGCGCTGAAGCAGGGCATGAAGGTGAACGACGGATTGTCGGCCGGGGCCGGTTTCCGCGCCTCGGGTTACTCGGCGTTCCAGAACTGCAAGGGCGAGAACATCGGCGACCCGTCGCACACCGTCACCAACGACGAGGGCAACCCCGGCTGGAAGAGCCTGCAGACCGGCACCTGGGATTCGGTGAACACGTTCTTCATGGCGCTGGAGCAGCGCGTCGGCCTCTGCGAGACGATCAAGACCGCCAAATCGCTGGGCATCCACCGCTCCGACGGGCTCGACCTCCTGGAGTTCTCGACGTTCACGCTCGGCACCAACGAGATGGACCCGGTGACCGTGGCCAACGCGTACGCCGCGATCGGCGCGCGCGGCAAGTACTGCTCGCCGATGGCGATCACCCGGATCACCGACAGGAACGGCAAGGCCACCGACTACAAGCCCAAGTGCCGCCAGGCGCTCGACCCCGAGGTCGCCGACGCGGCGGCCGACGTGCTGTCCGGTGTGTTCACCAAGGGCACGATGCGGGCCGTCGGCGGCATCGGCCGCGACGCGGCGGGCAAGACCGGCACCACCGACAGCTCCGCCACCGCGTGGTTCGCCGGGTTCACCCCGGACCTGGCCGGCGCGGTCAGCATCGGCGACCCGCGCGGCTCGCAGGACTACAAGCTGAACGGCGTCACGATCGGCGGACGCTACTACGGCTCGGTCTTCGGCGCCAGCATCCCGGGTCCGATCTGGAAGGACACGATGCTGGCGGCGCTGAAGAACGTCGAGCCGACGTCGTTCACCCCGATCAACACGGAGCGGTTCGGCGGTTGCGGCCAGAGCTGCCAGCCCGCGCCGCCCCCGTCGGACGACGACGGGGACTCCATCGAGCTCAACGGCCCCGACGACTCCGGCGGTTTCGACAGGCCCGGCGGTCGCGGCAACGGCAACGGTCGTGGCGGCCAGAACCCCTTCGGCGAGGGCGACGGCTGACGGGGAGTCAGGGCGGCGTCGGCAGGCGCTGCGGACCGGCCTGGTCGATCATCTGAGGCCGCACGTCATCCGCTTGCTCGGGTCGGCACCGTCCTGTTCGACGGTGCCGGACCCGAGCTGGAACATCTGGACATCGTGGACACTCGCGTGATCTTATTCAGCGGCCTCGCCTGTCACAGGGACCGCTGTCACGGGGACCGCCGCCGGGCAGACGCGGGAGCAGGCCACCGGGCAGGTGATCTCATGATCCGGCGACGGCCCTCTCTCCCTCGCGGACGCCACCGCGACGGCCAGGCCGCGGCCCCCGCGCCCCACTACACCTGGGACCACGAAGCCCGTGCCGAGGCCGCGACGCCGGAGATCACCTGGCCCGGCTGGTCCGTCCTCCACGGAACCGGCAGCTGGTTCTTCCACGCCATCGCCACCTGGCCCACCCCAGAACCGCCGCTCATCTGTGACCGTACGGTCGAGGGCATCAAAGGACAGATGCGCGAAGCCGAGATGACCGCCCTCCTCCAGCGGTGGGCACCCGCCTTCCCTCCGGCCGTCACCGGCCGCTTCTGAGCGGTCACGGCGGTCCCGTCCCTTCCCCGGCCCGGGACCGCCGTGCCGTCGGAGACGTACCGCGCGAGGCGACAGGGGTGCTCGCCCGATACGTGGACCTCAGCTCACGGCCTTCTTGACGAGCTTCATGAGCGCCGCCTCGCCGGCTTCGCTCAACGTCGTCAGGGCGTAAGCCGTCGGCCACATGCCATCGTCGTCATCGAGGTTCGCCTCCACGGTGAACCCCAGCGAGGAGTAGCGTTCCTTGTCCGCCTGCCCGCTGCGGAAGAAGCACACCACCTTCCCCGCCCTGGCGTAGGCGGGCTGGCCGTACCACAGCTTCGGCGCCAACTCCGGGGCGGCGGCCGTGACGACGGCGTGCACACGCTCGGCCAGCGCGCGGTCCGGCGGCGCCATCTCGGCGATCTTCGCGAGCAGGGCTCGCTCATCGGCCGCCGCCCTGCCCGTGCCCCGGCCGCGGCGAGCATCGCTCTTCAGCTCCGCCGCGCGCTCCTTGATGGCGGCACGCTCCACATCGGAGAATCCCTCCTCTGCGGGCGCGTCCTGCTCGTTGTCGTCGGTTTTCGATGCGGCGCTCATTGATGTAACGCTCCTTTCGGTGGTTGCCGTGGCAATCGCGCTGACTGCAGGGGGGCGGGCCGATGAAGTAGCCGGAACACCCGCCCCCGGGTGCCTCCGCCGCGATGACGGTGATCCGGCCTCCGGCGGCCGTCAGAAGGGCCACGGGATTCGGCTCAGCGCAGCTCCTGGATGCGGATCATGTTGCCCGCGGGGTCGCGGAAGGCGCAGTCGCGAATCCCGTACGGCTGCTCGACCGGCTCCTGGACCACCTCCGCGCCGCCGGCCTCCACCCGCTCGAAGGTGCCGTCGAGGTCGTCGGTGGCCAGGAGGATGCCGGCGTAGGTGCCCTTGGCCATCATCTCGGCGATGGTACGGCGCTCGTCGTCCGTGACGCCGGGGTCGGCGACCGGCGGCTGCAGGACGACGGAGATGCCCGGCTGGTCGGCGGGGCCGACCGTGATCCAGCGCATCCCGTCGTATCCGACGTCGTTGCGCACCTCGAAACCAAGAACGTCGCGGTAGAAGGCCAGGGACGCGTCCGGGTCGTCGTGCGGCAGGAAACTCGCGTGAATGGTGATATTCATGCAGGTAACGCTAGGTGCGGTGTGGGGGTGCGCGCTTCTCGATTCCTGACCGGTCTGCCGCCTGCCTCGCCACACACGCACCCCGGCGGCCCGGTTCGACGCGGGGATCACGTCGTGCCGGGAGTGATCCCGTACCGCCGGAGCCGTTCGGCCTCGCCGACGCGGCCCAGCCGTCTCAGCAGGCCGATCGCCTGTCGCAGGGCACCGGGGAGGCCCAGCTCGGCGGCGCGCAGGTAGGCGAGGACCGCCCTGTCCGGGTGGCCGGTCTCGCGCAGCAGGACGGCGGTCCAGGTCAGGGCGTCGACGTCGCCCGCCTCGGTACGGGCGCTCAGCCAGGTGAGGGCCTCCTCCGCCCGGCCCGTCTCGTACATCAGGTCGACCGCGTGGTCCAGGGCGCCGACGTCGCCGGTCTCGGCGCGGGCCCGGAGCCAGGTGACCGCCTCCTCGGTACGGCCCAGCTGGTACAGCAGGGCGGTGAACCGCCCGAGGGCGCCGACGTCGCCGGTCTCGGCGCGGGCCCGCAGCCAGGTGATCGCCTCCTCGGCCCGTCCGGTCTCCTGGAGCAGCTCGACCGCCTTCCACAGGGCGTCGGTGTCGCCGGTCTCGGCGCGGGCCCGGAGCCAGGTGATCGCCTCTTCGGTACGGCCCGCCCGTTGGAGCAGCTCGACCATCCGCCAGCCGGCGTCGGCGTTCCCGGCGTCGGCGGCGTGCCGGTAGGCGGCGAGGGCCTCCTCCGTACGGCCCGTCTCCTGGAGCAGCTCGACCATCCGCCAGCCCCCGCCGGTGTGCCCGGTCTCGGCGGCACGCCGGTACGCGGCCAGGGCCTCCTCCAGGTGGCCCTCCCGGTGCAGCAGGGCGGCCATCGACCAGTGCGAACCGGCGTTTCCCGCCTCGGCGGCGCGCCGGTGGGCGGCGATCGCCTCCGTGGTCCGCCCCGCCCTCTCCAGAAGGTGCGGCAGCAGATCGAGGGCGGGGCGGTCGCCGGTCTCCGCGCGGGAATACAGCCAGGTGATCGCCTCCCAGGACCGGTTCGACTCCCGCAGCAGCTCGACCGCCTCCTCGAGCGCCAGTCGGTCGCCGGTCTCGGCACGGGCGCTCAGCCGGGTGATCGCCTCCTCGATCTGTCCCGTCCGCCGGAGGAGGCCGATCGATCGCCAGTAGGCGTAGGTGTCGCCGGTCTCGGCACGGGCGCTCAGCCAGGTGATCGCCTCCTCGGTCCGTCCCGTGTACTGGAGCAGCTCGACGGTCTTCGAGATCGCGCGGTGGTCACCCTTCTCCGCGCGGGGTCGCAGCCAGGTGATCGCCTCTTCGGCCCGTTCCGACTCCCGCAGCAGCTCGACCGCCTCCCACAGGGCACCGGTGTCACCCGTCTCGGCGCGGATCCGCAGCCAGGTGATCGCCTCCTCGGTCCGTCCCATCTCCCGCAGCAGGGCGACGGCCTGCTTGAGGACGTGGCCGTCGCCGGTTCTCGCGGCGCGACGGCAGGCGGCGATCGCCTCCTCCCTGCGGCCGGTCCTGTACAGCAGGGACGCCAGCCACTCCGGGGCGTCGACGTTCCCGGTCCTCGCGGCGCGCATGTAGGCGGTGAGGGCCTCCTCGTGGTGTCCCGCCCTGTCGAGGAGCGCCGCGGTCCAGACGGGAAGGCCGGCGTCGCCGAACCAGTCGTGGGCCCACAGCCAGGTGAGCGCCTCCTTGACCCTTCCCCCGTCCACGAGCAGGGCGATCGCCTCCCTCGGGGCATCGGCGTCTCCCGCCTCCGCGGCGCGCAGATAGGCGGCGATCGCCCTCTCGCGGTGTCCGGCCCTGTGGAGGACGGCGGCGCGCCGGCCGATGGCCCGGGCGGTGTCCGGCCCGCCGTGGATCCGCAGCCAGGTGAGCGTCTCCTCGGTACGTCCCGTCTCCCCGAGCAGGGCGATCGCCTGCCTCGGGGCGTCGGGGTCGCCGGCCGTGGCGGCGGCCCCGTACAGCAGGAGGGCGTGGTGGTAGAGACCGCGGGCCCGGGCCTGGGCGGCGAGGCGCGGCAGGTCCTCGGGGTCGGCGTGGGAGGCCAGCGCGTCCCACAGGGCCGCGGGAGCGGGACGCGTACGGCGCTCGGCGCGACCGAGCTGTTCCAGGTAGCCCGCCAGCCGGTAGCGAGGGTGCGCGGACGGCTCGTCGTGGCGGGGGCGGACGCGCGTGAGGGGGCCGTGGGCACCGCAGGCGTAGGCCAGGGCCCGTTCGAACCAGTCCCGGGGCAGGGAGCCGTACTCGTGGTCGGTCAGGTAGTCGAACGCGGCGGTCTTCAGGAGGGCGTGCGGAAGGGCGGGACCGTGCCCCGTGCGCCGGGCGTCCATCGCGGCCTCGATCACGGCCTTGGCCGGGGCGGGCGCGTTGCGGTAGCGCTCCACCATGCCGGGCACGCCGGTCAGGTACTGGGTGATCCGGCCGTCGCGGGCCCCGGCGTACGCGCGCTCCAGGCGCGGATCGCCGCCCGCCGCGCCGCGTACCGCCTCCAGGGAGGGGCCGGTGAAACGGCCGGGGACGTGGATGGCCGCGCCGGTCACCAGCGCCCGCGCCTGGGTACGGGGGTCGGTGCCGCCGCTCGCTGCGGGAGCCGCGGTGAGGGCGGCCCAGTATTCGGGCCAGAGGGTGCCCAGGACCAGCACCGGGCCGCGCTCCGGGTCGCTCACCAGTGCCCGCAGCCCGGCGGCGACGCGCTCACCCATGCCGCCGGCCGGGGTGAGCAGGTAGGACTGCGACTCGTCGAGCCACACGACGGTCCGCGGCGCGAGGGAGCTCAGGGCGAGGGCGGTCGTCTCGGGACGGCCGGGATCGGCCGGGCACCACAGCCGCCATCCGCCGGGCAGCAGTCGCACGGCCTCCCAGCAGGCCCGGGTCTTGCCGGTCGACGAGTCGCCGACCAGCATCGCGACCGCGCTGCGTCCGGCCGTCGCCCGACGTACGACGGCGGCCAGGTGGTCGTCATGGGGGCGCGGGACGTAGGCGGGCAGGCCGGCCATTCCGGCGGCCTGCGCGCCCGCCTCGATCGCCCGGTGCACCCCCAGCGAGAACGGGTCGGCCAGCGAGCGGATCGGCAGTCCGGCCGGCGAACCCAGGCGGGCCCTCCGCCAGATCTCGCGACCCCGGTCGGCGGCGTCGGCGGGATCACGCCGGGCCAGGCGGGCCAGGACGGTGATGACCGCCGTCAGGTCGGCCTGGCTGGGAGGCGTCTCCGCCGAGGCCAGTATCCGGCGGACGGTGTCGCGTCCGGGGGCGCCGGGGCCGGGGATGTCGCCGGAGACTCCCTCGGCGATGTCGTCGAGAGTGGGGGCGCCGGCTTCCAGGTACAGCTCGTGCAGCAGGTCTCTGAGGTCACGTAGCGGTCCCGGAGGGGACTGCGAGCTGACGAACAGGAGTGGTCGCCGCCGTACGTCGCCGCTGTTCTCATCGCCGTTGTTCATTTCTTGTTGCCACTCATCGCAACATCATCGCTCGCTATGCGGCCTGCGAAAGATATAAATCACCAATAATAAGGTGACAAAGATGCTTCTGTCGTAAGCATGGGCTGGTTTCCCGATGGCGGGATGCTCGCGGGGATGTGCCTCGATCGTGACCATTGATGCGGAAAGGGCTCTTTCCGCTGCATGAACCGATAATAGGTATTTAGGCGTTTTCAATGCATGTTCAGGGGATATTTACGGGCTTGGTGAGCGAGCCTGAAGGCTCCGCCGCCCTCGCAGCGGCAGCCGTGACCGGCACGTAATGCAGTGGCGTCGGTCCATGAGTCGCTGTTTGGATGCGGGACATGACTGCCACCGAAGGCTCCCGGGCCCTGCTGGACCTGATCGAGCACTACTACGACGCGGTTCCGCGACGCGAGGCCAGGGTCGAGGACCACGGGCCGCTCACCCTGTTCGTACGGGAGGGCGTGGGGTGGCCCTTCTACGCCCGCCCGGCTTCCGGGTGGTCCGGCCCGGTGCGGGCCGACGACGTGGCCCGGGTCCGCGACCGGCAGCGCGAGCTCGGGATCCCGGAAAGTTTCGAGTGGGTGGCCGAGACCACGCCTGCCTTTCGCGCCGCGGTCGAGGAGGCGGGGCTCACGGTTCACGAGCACCCGCTGATGGTGCTCGGAACGGACGTCGCGCCGGTCGCGCCGGAAGGAGCGCCCGGGCACCCGGCGGTGCGGGTCCTGGGGGCGGACGACCCGGTGCTGCCCTCCGCGCTGGTGGTCCCCCACCTCGCCTTCGCCGAGCCCGGCACGCGCGTCGGCGCGGCGGACACGGCGGACCTGGCGGAGGCGGTCCTCGCCCGCACCGGTGACGGCTCCCTGGAAAGCGGCGCCGCCCGGGTCCGGGCGGGGCTGACGGTGATCGCCGCGGCTGTCGAGGGCGGTACGGCGCTGTGCGCGGGCCAGCACAACCAGGTCGGGGAGGTGAGCGAGATCGTCGGGATCGGCACGCTGCCCGCCGCCCGCCGTCGCGGCCTCGCGCTCGCGGTCACCGCGGTGTTGATCGCCGACGCCCGCTCCCGGGGGGTCAAGACCGTCTTCCTGTCGGCGGGAGACGAGGATGTCGCCCGGATCTACGCCAGGCTCGGTTTCCGCCGCGTCGGCACGGCGCTGATCGCCGAGCCCGCCGGCTAGCGTCCCCGCCCGCCGGTCAGCGTCCCCGCCGCCCGCCGGAGCACGGCCTGGCCGGACGGAGTGCCCCCGGGGTACAGGGCGCTCACCGGGCGGATCGTGGTGTACATCGCCGGTCGTCCTGGCCGAGCAGCGTCTCGACCCAGGTGCGGGCCTCCGCCGCCGGCCGGTCCCACATCAGGTCCACCGTGCCGAAGAGGATGCCGAGCGGCCTCGATCACGCGGAGCCCGCGACGGAGACGAACCCGGAACCGGGCCGGTAGTTGGGAGACTGGTGCCGGAAGTAGGTGTTGTAGACCTGGCAGTAGTGACCACCGCGAGCCAGCAGCGTGGTGTGGTCACCCTCCTCGACGATCCGGCCGTGATCGAGCACGATGATGCGGTCGACGTGCTCGATCGTGGACAGCCGGTGCGCGATGACGATGGAGGTGCGGTCCGCCAGCACCCGGTCCAGACCCTCCTGGATCTGGGCCTCGGTCAGCGGGTCGACGCTGGCGGTGGCCTCGTCCAGGACCACGATCGCCGGATTCTGGATGAGCAGGCGGGCCAGCGCGACGAGCTGGCGCTGGCCCATGGACAGGGCGCGGCCGTGCTCGCCGACGTCGGTCCGCAGGCCGTCGGGCAGGGCGTCGATCCAGTCGCCCCCGCCGACCGACGCGGCCGCGGCGAGCACCTCCTCGTCGCCCGCCTCCGGCCTCGGGTAGCGGATGTTGTCGGCGACGGTGCCGCTGAACAGGAACGGAACCTGCGGCACCGCGCCGATCTGCCGCCGGTATCCGGCCAGGTCCAGCGTGCGGACGTCACGATCGTCGATCATCAACCGGCCGTCCTGGAACTCGTAGAACCGGGTGATCAGCTTGCTGAGCGTCGACTTTCCCGCACCGGTGTGGCCGACCAGTGCGACGCTCTCGCCCGCCTCGATGGTGAGGTCGAAGTCACGCAGCACGGGGCTTTCGGCTTCGTAGCCGAACGTGACACCGCGGAACTCGATGCGGCCCGCCAGCCTGCCGACCGGCTGGGGATCGGTCTGCACGACCCGGGGCGGGGCGTCGATCAGGGCGAAGACCCGCTCCGACGCGGACAGGCCCTGCTGGAACTGGGACCAGAACGCGGCGATGGAGGTGAGCGGGAACCAGAAGAGCGAGACGCCCTGCAGGAAGAGGAACCAGTCGCCGCCGGACAGGCCGCCGCCGAGCACGGTGGTGCCGCCCAGCTGGACGAGCGCGACCGTGGCCAGCCCGGCGACGAGGAAGAGCACGGGGAAGATGCCGGAGAAGACGAACCCCTGCCTGAGCGTCACCTGGTAGCTCTGCCGGTTGATGGGGCGGAACTCGTCGTAGACCCGCTGCTCCTGGCGGAAGTTCTTGGCGACGGTGATGCCGCCCATGGTCTCCTGCAGGGTGGCGTTCACCCGGCTCAGCGAGCGTTGCGCCCTGCGGGTGCTGCTCCGGGCGACCCGCCGGAACAGTAGGGCGATGCCCATAACGATCGGCACCACGAGCAGGGTCAGCAGGGCGAGCTCGACGCTGCGCAGGAAGAGCAGGACCGTGACGAAGCCGACCATCAGCACCTGGCTGATCAGGTCCATCGTCAGGGTGGAGACGGTGGCGAAGTCATCGGTGTCGGAGGTGACCCGGCTGACGATCTTTCCTGACGGGGTCTCGTCGTAGAACGACAGGTCGCGTTCGAGCACGGCGTCGAACGCGTCCTGGCGGAGATGCAGGACGACGTCGCCGGTGACCTTCGCGCTGTGCCACTGGCGGACGAAGTTGAACAGCCAGCCGAGCACCCCGGCGAGCAGCAGGCCGGCGGTGAGCTGCCAGCCCACCTCGTCGATCGTGCCGTCCTCGATCCCGTCCACACCCCAGCTGACCAGCAACGGCATGGCCGCCTGGCTCAGTGAGAACAGCACGATCATGACTGCGACCAGGATCATCGATCCCAGCTTCGGCCGGAAGTAGGACATGATCCGGCGAAGGAGGTCGCGATCGCTGTAGGTGCGGTCGTAGTCCTCGGCGTCGAGGCCGTCCATGATGAAGCCCATCAGCCCTGCGCTCCCTGCTCGCCCGCGAGGACCACGGCCAGGTCGGTGGTGTTGCCGGACACGGTGCCGTCGGTGCCGTCGGCCTCGTCGGCCTCGTCGTAGTGGGTGAAGATCCGCCGGTAGAGACGACTCCGGGTGAGCAATTCGTCGTGCGTGCCGTAGTCGACCAGCTCGCCGCGGCGGAGCAGCAGGACCTTGTCCGCCCAGCGGATCTGGGAGAGCCGGTGGGTGATCAGCAGGGTGGTGCGCCCGTCGAGAACGCGGCCGATGGCCTGCTGGATCCTGTCTTCGGTGGCGGAGTCGATCGCACTCGTCGAGTCGTCGAGCACGAGGATCGCCGGATCCGTCAGCAGGGCCCGGGCGATGGCCAGGCGCTGGCGCTGGCCGCCGGAGAGGGTGATGCCGCGCTCACCGATGACCGTGTCGTAGCCGTCGTCGAGCTCGCCGATGAACTCGGCGGCCTGGGCCTCCTCGGCCGCCCGGACGACGGCGTCCCGCTCCACCCGCTGGCCCAGCCCGAAGGCGATGTTCTCGGCCACCGACCGGGAGAACAGCACGATGTCCTGCTCGATGGTGGAGATCTGGGAGCGCAGCGAGTCGAGGTCCCACTCGCGGACGTCCACACCGTCGACCAGGATCCGGCCCGCGGTGACGTCGTAGATCCGGGGGACCAGCTTCGCCAGGGTGCTCTTGCCCGAGCCGGTCTCGCCGACGATCGCCACGGTCTCGCCCGGCCGCACGGTGAACGTCACATCGCGCAGCACCGGGTCGTCCTCGCCGTAGCCGAACGTCACGTTCTCGAAGACGATCGCCCCGCCGATCGGCGCGGCGTGGCCGTCGGCGCGCTGCCCGAGCTCGGTCTCGGTGTTCATGATGCTCAGGATCCGGCGGGAGGACACGATGCCGATCTGGGCCAGCGAGAAGGTGAAGATCGACATGCTGGTCGGGAATCCCAGCATGGCCACCAGGCCCATGAAGGCGACCAGCTCGCCGATCGTGACGGCGCCGGCGGCGTGCAGGTGGAGGCCGTGCCAGAGCGAGCCGGCCATCGCGAAGGCGAAGAGCAGGGTCGGCAGGTAGCGGGCCTGGACCAGGCCGTTGTGGACGAAGGAGTCGCGATAGCGCCGCGCCCGTTTCCGGAACCGCCGCCGCTCCTGCTCCTCCTGAGCGGTCACCTTGATGACCTCGATGCCGCGTACGGCCTCGTTCAGCCCGGCGTTGAGATCGCCGAACTGCTCCCGCATGCGGGTCGCCACCGGGTTGAGCCGTCTCATGTAGTGCCGGAGCGCGACCACGAAGGCGACCGCGAAGACACCGGGCACCAGCAGCAGCCGCGGATCGATCGTGGCGATGAAGACCAGGGGCACGAGGCCGCTCAGGCCGGAGTCGACGATCAGGTCGACGCCCGGACTGATCATGGTGGAGAGCTGCCGGATGTCGTTGGCCGCCCGCGCCATCAGGTCGCCGACCCGCTGCCTGTTGTGGAAGGTCTGGCTCTTGCCGAGCAGGCTGACGTAGAGCTCGTCCCTGGCGTCCCGCTCCAGCCGCTTGGCCAGGACCTCGCTGCCCAGCCGCGCCACGAGGTCGAAGGCGCCGCGCGCCAGCACGATCGCGAGCAGTCCCAGCGAGATCGCGCCCAGTGCCCGCGCTCCGCCGCCGTCCTCACCCAGCACGGCGTCGAAGGCCGCGCCGGTGAGCCCGGGGACCATGGCGTTGAGCACGACCATGATCAGCGATGCGCCGAGGAAGCCGGTCAGCTGGAGCGGATGGCGGCGAAGATGGGACCAGAGCCAGCGCACCGGACCCCGCCTGTCGTACGGGCGGCCGGATACGGAGAACTCCGAACTGCTGGTGACCACAAGCTCGCTCCCGAGCAGATCGAGGATGGGGGGCGAACCTGTTTTCTATCACCGGGCACCGACCGTTTCCCATCGCATTTTCCGGCCCGCGCCCGCGCCCGCGCCCGCGCCCGCGCCCGCGCCCCCGCCCCGGCCCCGGCCCCGGCCCGCCGGCCTCGGCCTTACCCGGTCCTGCCCTGCTCGGCCCTGCCCGGCGTCGATGTGGGCGCCCACCCCCTCCCCGAGGCCGGGCAGGGCGAAGGCGGGAGAGAACCGGGGAAAGCCGGAGTGAGAAGCGTGGGGGCCGATGCCGGCGCCGATGTCGGGACGCCTGATCCGGAAACCGGCGGGTCCCCTGCGCGAGGACCTTTGGAGAGGAATCGTCGTGGGGCACGTTGAAGTTGGTCAGCCCGCTTACAAGCCGTGGCCCCATGAACTCCGGCGCTTCGATCCCCGGTCCCCGGAGTCGAACGTCTCCGGATCATGAGCGCTGTTCCACATGGAGGGGTGGCGGCCGAGAACCGGGTGTCGGGGAAACTTCGTCGGTCGCGACAAGGGTCGACGTAGCGCCTCCCGGCGGGCTCCGGTGTACCGGGTCACCACCGGGAGGCGCTGGGTCAGTTCGTCACCTGGAGGTCACTGCCAGGTGTCCAGGCGGCAGCCGTCGGTGGTCTTGCCGTTGTTGCAGTGGTTGAGCTGGAGGGCGTCGAGCTGGTAGGCGAAGGTCTGGCCGGCGGGGCTGACCACCGAGATCTGGACGCTGGCCGCTCCGGCCGGGGCGGTCGCCCTGTGCCGGTATTCCGTCCAGGTGCTGGTCAGCGCGATGGTCGAACTGTCACTGGTGGAGATCAGGGTATTGGACGAGTTGTACCACGACAGGCGCAGTTTCACGTTGCCGGAGGTGGCGGTGGTCATCTTGGCGAAGAACTTGTAGGACTGGCCGGCGGTCACCGCGGGTTTGCGGGTGACCGATACGACGCCGGCGGCGTGCGACTGCACGTTCATGGTGAGCGACCGGCGGCCGTCGTAGTGCTTGGCCGAGATCTGTGACGTCGGGCCGGGCGGGGTCACCTGGATCCAGCCGCCGCCCGAGACGCTGAACCCGGTCGGGGTGGCGTACGGCGCGTCGGCCTCGACGGTGCGTTCCTGCGCGGTCAGCAGGTCGTTGCTGTAGCCGATGTCGCAGCAGGTGGGGGTGGTGAAGTAGGGCCAGGCCGCGACGTTCACCTTGCGGGTGTCACCGGCCTCGTTGCCGGTGTAGAAGGTCGCCGTGGTCTCGCTCGGGTCGTAGTAGTTGTTGAAGTCATGGTCCAGCTGCCAGTCGTATCTCGGGTTGGACATGACGTCGGGATAGCTGAGGTGGTCGACGGCCTCGGTGACCTTGGGATGGTCCACGTAGAAACCGTCCGCGCCGAGGTGGATCAGTTCGTGCAGCTGGGTGGCGCTGGACCATTCGTCGGCGGTCGCCGCGCAGGTCGTCGTGCACCAGGCGGTCGCGGTCCCGTTGAAGTCCTCGAACACCAGGTACTTGCGGTTGGCGTTGTCGTACCCCGCCGCGCCGAGATCATCGGTGATCTTGTCGATCGTGGTCTCGCCGCCGATCACGCCGGCCTCGATCTTCTCCGGTATCACCAGCGCGCGGGCGTAACCGGCGTAGGTGCTGGTGTCGTAGCCGGTGCGGCAGCTCAGCTTCAGGTGCTGGTCGTAGTTGGTGGACTCGTCCAGCTCCAGGTCCATCCGGTCGACCAGCTTGGCGATCTGCTCGACGTGGGTCTCGTAGTTGTTCCCGCCGCCGTCGTGCCAGGCGTAGATCACCTGGACGGCCGGGGTGCTCCCGCTCGCGTTCTTGGGGTCGGACAGCGTCGTGGTGCAGCCGCGCTTGGGCACGTCGGCGTCCACCGGCAGTGGGTACGGACCGGTGGGTTCGTCGATGTACGGCGGCGCGAATGCGGCCACCGGACTCGCCATCGCCAGGACGACGAGTCCCCCCGCGGCGATCGCCGACATGATGCGACGCAGTTTCAGTGACAAAGGTTTTCCTCCCGTTGAGAACCCATGATCGGGAGAGTAATCAGCGCCGCTGACGAAATAAATACCTCATTTTAAACATTTTCGGACCGATGGATAAACGTACGGCCTTGCCCTGGTGTCGGGCGTTCCGTAACTGAAAGTAGTAATACCGATAATGATTTTGGTTGACCATCTTTTTCTGACAAAAATCTCAATGAGGCGCCTTGGGTGTATTTAATTACTTGTGTCCATGAAGGGATAGTTCGCGAAATTTGCGCCATATGGCGGAGTCGACGGACTGACAAGGGGTCCCGCGGCAAACAGCGAAAATCCAACGGACACGGCTCTGAACTGCGGTTACCGATCGACGCGGAAGCGGCCTCAGACTGCGTGCCTGATCGTGCGGCCCGCGACAGTGACCCCGTACGTCCCCGGGTAGCGGACATCATCCGGGCTCAGGATGAGCTCATGACGTGCCCGATCGTCGCGACAGCGCGACGAACCGCCGAGTACCGGGGCGTCTGCTCGCCGTGGGCATGACGACCGGATCGCCAGGCCGTACCGGCTGGAATGGGGATGCCGGACCTGAAACCGGCATGTAGCCTGCGCGGGGACTTGGAAAGAGGGAAGCACAGTGGCACATGTTGAGGTCGGTCATCTGACATATGTCCTGCCGGATGGGCGGCCGTTGCTGGACGACGTGTCCTTCCGGGTCGGCGAGGGGGTCAAGGCGGCACTCGTCGGGCCCAACGGGGCGGGCAAGACGACCCTGATGCGGCTGATCGCGGGCGACCTGCAGCCGGTCGACGGGAGCGTCGCCAGCTCCGGTGGCCTGGGCATCATGCGGCAGTTCATCGGCAGCATCCGCGACGGCAGGTCCGTGCACGACCTGCTGGTCAGCGTCGCCCCGCAGCGCGTGCGGGAGGCGGCCGAGCGGCTCGACGCCGCCGAGCTCGTGATGATGGAGCGCGAGGACGAGAAGGCGCAGATGCGCTACGCGCAGGCCATCACCGACTACACCGACGCGGGCGGCTACGACATCGAGGTGCTCTGGGACACCTGCACCATGGCCGCCCTCGGCATGCCGTACGACGGCTGCAAGTACCGCGAGGTCAACACGCTGTCGGGCGGTGAGCAGAAGCGGTTGGTGCTGGAGGCGCTGCTGCGGGGGCCCGACCAGACGCTGCTGCTCGACGAGCCGGACAACTACCTGGACGTGCCGGGCAAGCTCTGGCTGGAGCGGGCGCTGCGCGAGACGGCCAAGACGGTGCTGCTGGTCAGCCACGACAGGGAGCTCCTGGCCAACGCGGCCGACCGGATCATCACCGTCGAGTCCGGCAACATCTGGGTCCACGGCGGGGGCTTCCGCTCGTACGCGCAGGCGCGCAGGGAGCGCAACGAGCGCCTCGACGAGCTGAAGAAGCGCTGGGACGAGGAGCACGCCAAGATCAAGCGCCTGGTCCTCATGCTGAAGCAGAAGGCCAAGTACATGGACACCATGGCCGCCGCCTACCACTCGGCCCAGACCCGGCTGCGCAGGTTCGAGGAGGCCGGGCCGCCGGAGGCGGCGCCCAAGGAGCAGTTCATCAGCATGCGGCTCAAGGGCGGGCGGACCGCCAAGCGGGCGGTGATCTGCGAGAAGCTGGAGCTCACCGGCCTGATGAAACCGTTCGACCTGGAGATCTGGTACGGCGAGCGGGTGGCGGTGCTGGGTTCCAACGGCTCGGGCAAGTCGCACTTCCTGCGCCTGATCGCCGGAGAGGAGGTCAGGCACACCGGCGTGGCCAGGCTCGGCGCCCGGGTCGTCCCCGGCCACTTCGCCCAGACGCACGCCCGCCCCGAGCTCATCGGCCGGACGCCCTGCGAGATCGTGATGACCGAGCACGCCCGGCTCAAGAACGAGGCGATGAAGGTGCTGTCCCGCTACGAGCTGGCCGGGACCATCGCCGAGCAGCGCTTCGAGACGCTGTCCGGAGGCCAGCAGGCCCGGTTGCAGATCCTGCTGCTCGAACTGTCGGGCACCACCCTGCTGCTGCTGGACGAGCCGACCGACAACCTCGACCTGGCCAGCGCCGAGGCTCTCCAGGAAGGGCTGGACGCCTTCGACGGGACCGTGGTCGCCGTCACCCACGACCGCTGGTTCGCCGATGACTTCGACCGGTATCTGGTCTTCGGCGCGGATGGGAAGGTCTACGAATCATCCGAACCGGTATGGGATGAGGCCAGAGTTGTCCGGCAGAGGTAAAGACTCGGGCCGTTTCCGGCGTGTCCAGGTGGGCGGGAGGCCGTCACCGGTTATCACGGCTAGGTGACGCACAGCACCCGAATCGTCGGCGCCCTCGCACTCCTCCTCCTTGTCGGATGCGCCGGATGCACCGACGACGAGGAGGAGACGAAGCAGGCCGCCGCGCTCCAGCCGATCGCGGTCAGGGAGCAGGCCTCGTCCATCATCAAGGGCGATGATGGGTACGTGGTGAACTGGGCCGGAGTGCTCGCCAACACCAACCCGTGGCACTTCGGCGAGCACGTCGTGGCCACCGTGGTGGCCAAGAACTCCGAGGGCAAGGAGGTCGTCCGGCTGGAACAGCCGCTGGACGCCGTGCCCCCCGCGGGGACGCTCCCCTTCACCGGCCAGGTGGTGACCCAGGACAAGCCCGCCGCCGTGAGCATCGCGTACCGCCCGGCGCGCTGGCACCAGGCGGGCCGGATCGTCTCGGCCTTCCAGCCCTTCCCGGTTCGCGAGGTGCTGACCGACCGCACGGCCGACGGCGACTATCTCGTCACCGGCTACGTCGGCACCCCGTACGTGATACCGGCCCGCAGCCTGGCCGTCACCGCGCTCCTGCGCGACAAGCGGGGCAAGCTGCTCGGCGGTGGGAGCACGTTCGTGGACAACGTCCAGGCGGGCCAGAAGCGCCGGTTCATCCTGCAGATCAAGAGCGTCGAGGACACCCGCGACATCGCCTCCGCCGAGGTGACCGCGCGCACCTGGGGGTCGAGCAGCCGCCCCTTCGAGCAACTCGCCCTCGGCGGTTCGCTGCCCCTGAACACGGTCAAGCCGAAGATGCCGCCGTTCGTCAAGGACCGGGGCAGGCAGGCGCCCCTCGCGGGCGCCGTCCGTCCGTGACCGCTCGTCCGTGACCGTCGGTCCTGGGCCCTTCATCCGTGACCGCTCGTCGTGACCGTCCGCCCACGGCCGGCGGTCCTTCCTCGGCGTACCAATAGGCACGATTAGTTCGATTAAATGGCTATTCATCGATATTTATGATTGCTATTAGTGGCAGGTTTTTACTCGAATCGTTGACGTGACGAAGACAGTCGGAGTCACCGTACGCGAATCGCTGGAATTTCCGGTTACCCGGCGTTTACCTTCGATTACATGACTGACAGTGTCCTGGTCGCGGCGTTGTGCGCGAGGAGCCCCGGAGCCCTCGCCGATCTCTACGACTCATACGCGGAAAGCGTCTACCGATACTGCCGTTCAATGCTCGCCACCTCCGACGCCGCGGAATCGGCGCTCCTCGGCACCTTCATCGCCGCCGAGGCCCATGTTCACGCGCTCGCCGACTCCCGTCGGCTGGAGGCGTGGCTGTACGCACTCGCTCGGGGGGAGTGCGTACGGCGTCATCTCGCCGGGGGGCGCGATTCGCCGGTCCCCGCCCCGGTGTTCGCCGCCGGAGGCGACGCGGACCTGCGGGTGATGGCGTGGAACGCCACCCGGAGCCTGTCGGCCGACGACCATGAGGTCCTCGACCTGAGCTGCCGGCACGGCTTCGGGCCCATCGACCTCGCCGCGGTCCTGGGCGTCACCCCCAAGGTCGCCGGTGCGCTGTACGAGTCGGCGAGGGAGCGTCTGCGCAACGTCGTCACCGCGGAGGTCCTCGTCCGCAAGGGGCCCTACGACTGCGCGAGCCGGGCCCGCATGCTCACCGGCTTCACCGGTGAGCTCACGCCGGAGGCGCGCGAGCGGGTCATCCGCCACGTGAACCGCTGCGACACCTGCGCCCCGCACCGGGTCAGGCAGGTCTCCGCGGCCAAGGTCTTCGACCTGCTCCCCCTGGTCGCGCTCCCGCCCACGCTGCGCGAGTGGGTGATGAGCCACTTCACCGACCCTGAGCGGGTCCCCTACCGGCGCGACGTCGCCCGCCTGGCCGGCCCCCTCGACGCTGCTGGGTTCCCCGTCGGCAGGGGGCGCGGAAGCCGCCGGCCCCACGCGCTGGCCGGCGCGGCGGCCGCGGTCGCCGCGGTGACGGCGCTGGCCCTGGTCCTCGCCCAGTCGGTGGCCGACCCGGGAGGCGCGGGTCCCGGCGTCGCCTCGGGTACGTTCCCGGCGGTGGCGGAGCCTCCGGACACCCGGATACCGGGGGAGTCCCGGCGGGGCGGCACGTCCGCGCCGCTGGAACCCGTCGGGGAGGGCATGGCCGTCGAGCGGATCGGTTCGCTCGGGATGACGGAGCCGGTCAGTGCCACCGGACCCGCCTTCGGGGACGACGAGACGGGGACGCCGGACCTGGCCGGTCCTTGGACGGAGGCCTCGCCCCGGCGGCCGGGTGACGGCTCGTCCGGCGACGGAGCGGCCGATCCCGCCCGTGAGGGACCTTCGGCCGACGGGCCGGCCGACCGGCCGGCCGCTCCGGCGGAGAACCCGGCCCAGCCGCCCCTGCCCGTGTCGCCTGTGTCGCCGGGATCTTCCGGGGTCGGCACGCCGGACAGGCACCCCCCGTCCCGCGGCCACCACGGACACTCCTCCCGCCGCTGCGGGCTCACCCACCGGCCGGTGGGCCCGACGCCCCCGCGGGCGAATCCGGGCTCCCCACAGGCGGACCCGGCACCTCCGCGGGCGAATCCGAGGCCCCCGAGAGGGGAGCACAGGCCTCCGCGCGCGGTCCCTCGACCGCCGCGGGCCGATCCGGAGCCGCCGCGGGCGAACCCCCGGCCGTCGCACGCCGATCCGCGACGCCCGCGGGCGAACCCCGGTCACCCGAGGTCCGGTCCGCGGCAGGTCCCCGACGATTCCCGACCGGCCCCCGCCGGTCCGGGGCGGGCCTCGGACGGCGCGGGCCGCGGGGGGAGCCCGGGTGGCCAGAGCCCGGAACGGATCTCGAACGGCTCGGGTCACGGGCGGACCCCGGACGGCGCGGGTCAGGGGCGGTCGCCGGGCGATCCAGGCCGGGGCCGGTCCTCGGGGGGTTCCCCGCAGGCCTCCACCGGTACGAATCCCGCCGCCCCGCCCTCGCGGCCGGAGTCTCCCACCCCCTCCGGGGCGGCGGCCATACCGGCCTGATCGATCTGACCGGCTTCACCGGTCTGCCGCCGCCTCCCCGTTCCCCGCCCCCTGCTCTTCTGCCCCTTGCCCTCCCCGTCCCCGTTCCCGGGCCCGTGCCTTCTCCGAACTTCGAACTCCGTTCTCTGCTCTCCGGCCCCTGCTCTCGGCCCGCCCCGGACCTCCGCCGGGCGGGCCGTACGGACGTCCGGGGAGAAAACCGCCGCGCACCCGCCGTACAGGAGATCGGGTGTGAGATACGGGGGCCGAGGCCCTTGCCGACGGGGGTATTGTGGCGGGCGGTGACTACGGGGTGTGAGTGGCATGTGTGCGGAGAGTGACGAGCGGGAATGTTGAGATAGGCCGCCGCCTGGCAGGCGGCGACGCGCCGCGTCGTGCGGCGGGACCGCGACACGCGGGGAGACCGCGACACGCGGTATTCAAGGGGACTCCGGGGGGAGACGCATGCATTCAGTCAGACGGCGCCGTCATGCCGCCGCGGTGGCGGGCCTCGCCTGTTGCCTGATCGCCGGGCCGGGGCTCCCCGCCGGCGCTGTTCCTGGCCGGCCGGGACCGGGCGACGCCGCGGCGGGCGGCGTGTCGGGCCCGTCGGCCGATGAGGTGGCCGAAGCGCGGGCGCTGGCCCGCGAGCGCGGTGAGAGGCTCGGCTCGACCACGGTCCTGGTCGCCGAGGCGCAGGCCAGGCTGGAGGAGCTGGTCGCCCAGGCGGAGCGGCTCGTCGAGTCGTACAACGGGGAGCTGGTCAAGACGGCTCGCGTCAAGAAGCTCGCCGAGCAGGCGGCCGAGCGGGCCAGGACGGCGGGCTCCGAGGTCGGGGAGGCCCGGGAGGCGGTGGCCGCGATCACCGCCCAGAACTACGGCGGGCTGGACATCGCCCAGCCCATGATGGCCATGATGACCGACAGCGGCGGCCCCACGGACGACGGCTACCTGCGCAGGGCCAGCATCCTGGCCCACATGGGCGGAGGGCAGGCGGAGACGCTCAAGCAGCTACGCGAGGCCCAGGAGGTCTTCGCCATCCTCCAGGCGCAGGCGGACGACGCCTACGCCGTGCAACGGGAGGCACAGGCGAGAGCCGAGGAGGCGAAGATCGCGGCCGAGGAGGCCGTCGCCAGACAGGTCGACGAGACCCGGCGGATCAAGGAGGAGCAGGCGCGGCTGGAGAAGCTGGCCGAAGAGGCGCGCGGCGCCGCCGACCTGCTCGCCAAAAAGCGTGAGGCGGCCCTGGAGCAGGCCAGGATCGCGAGGGAGAACGCCGAGCGCGCTCGGTATCAGGCGGCCGCCGTGCGCCGCGAGGCGGCGCGGATGGCGGTGGCCTCGGGAGAGCCCGCGTCACGCTGGGCGCTCAACGTGACGGCCGGTTCCGCCAGGGGCGACATCGCCGCCGACTGGGCGCTCACCCAGCTCGACAAGCCGTACGTGTGGGCGGCCGACGGGCCGGCCTCCTACGACTGCTCGGGGCTGACCATGCGGGCCTGGGAGCGGGTCGGGGTCGTCATGGACCACTGGACCGGCACCCAGTGGACCGCGGGCCCGCACGTGCGGCTCAGCGAGCTCCAGCGGGGCGACCTGCTCTTCTACGGGCAGATCACCCAGAACCCCGGCGACATCCACCATGTGGGGATCTACATCGGCCGGGGGCTGATGGTGCACGCCCCGCAGACGGGGGACGTGGTCAGGGTCGCGCCGATGTGGCGCAGCGACCTCGTCGGCGCGACCCGTCCCGCGTGACGACCGGCCAAGGACCGGGCGTCCGATGAACGACCGGCCAGGGACGACCGTCCGATGGACGACCGGTCAAAGGCCGGCCGCTCGACGAACGACCGGCTGAAAACCGATTCTCCGATGAACGACCGGTCAAAGGACGACCGTCCGGAAGACGACCGGCCAAGGGGCGACCGGCCAAAGACCGGGTAATAATCCGGTCACGAATCAGTGCTTTCCGTGCACCTCGTCCTTGGCGCGCTTGATGGAGCGGACGATCTCCTCTTCGGCCTCCACCCTGCCGACCCAGTTGGCGCCCTCGACCGACTTGCCGGGCTCGAGATCCTTGTAGACCTCGAAGAAGTGCTGGATCTCCAGGCGGTCGAACTCCGGCACGTGGTGGATGTCGCGGATGTGTTCCATCCGGGGATCGGTGGCGGGGACGCACAGGACCTTGTCGTCGCCGCCCTTCTCGTCGGTCATGCGGAACATGCCGACCGCCCGGCACTTGATCAGACAGCCGGGGAAGGTCGGCTCCTGGAGCAGCACGAGGGCGTCGAGTGGATCACCGTCCTCGCCGAGCGTGTCTTCGATGAAGCCGTAGTCGGCGGGGTACTGCGTGGAGGTGAAGAGCATGCGGTCGAGCCTGATGCGGCCTGACTCGTGGTCCACCTCGTACTTGTTCCGTTGCCCCTTGGGAATCTCAACGAGAACGTCGAACTCCACCGCGGTTCCTCCACTCAGACCCCCGGGCACCCCCGGTTGGGCGTTAATGTCTCGTAGGCGATTTATGCCTTTTGGATACCGATGATGAGAGGACGGCGACGATAATGCGGCGTGAGCGGTGGGTGGCCTTGGTCACTCTCGTCCTGCTGCAGATCTTCGTCGTCGCGGCCGGGGCACACCTGCTCACCAGCGATGTGCTGGTCGAGGGTGAGCCCGAGACGATCGTCGCGTCGGCCGAGCCGCCCCCCGTCCCGGTCATCACCGCGGGTCCGGTGCTGGCCGCGGGGGGGAACGGCCCTCTCCCCGCCAAGGGTACTTTGGCGGAGCGGCTGACCGAGGCGTTGGGTGACCCCGCCCTGGGGAGAAGTGTCGGCGCCGCGGTCCTCGACGCGGAGACGGGCGCCCTGCTGTTCGGCAGCGGCGCGGCCACGGGCATCACCCCCGCCTCCACCACCAAGGTCGTCACCGCGGTCGCCTCGATGGCCTCGCTTGGACCCGACACCAGGCTGAGCACCCGCGTGGTGCGGGGCTCCTCGCCCGGCTCGATCATCCTCGTCGGCGGCGGCGACCCCACCCTGGCGAGTCCCAGGACGGCGGGGAGCCCGGTCTATCCCCGGCCCGCCTCGCTCGCCACCCTCGCCTCGCGTACCGCCAGGGCGCTCAAGGAGGCCGGCGTGTCCAAGGTGACGGTGGCCTACGACGACTCCCTCTACACCGGGTCGCGTACCGCCGCGACCTGGAAGCCCGGTTACGTCCCCGAGGGCAGCGTCGCCCCCGTCACGGCGCTCATGATCGACGAGGGCAGGGTCTCGCGGGGAAGCGACCAGCGGGTCTCCGACCCCTCCCGCACGGCGCACGCCGCGTTCGTGTCGCTGCTGTCGAAGTACGGGGTCACGGTCTCCAAGTCCGCCAGGCGGTCCAAGGCCCCGGCCGGTGCGCAGGAGCTCGCCCGGGTCGACTCCGCGCCGGTCTACGCCCTGGTCGAGCGGGCCCTCACGCTCAGCGACAACGACCTGTCGGAGGCGCTGGCCAGGCACGTGGCGATCAAGGAGGGGGAGCCGGCCTCCTTCGACGGCGGCGCCGCGGCCGTCGGCAAGGTGCTGACCCGGCTCGGCGCGGCGAAGGGCGTGCGGGTGTTCGACGGCAGCGGGCTGTCGCCGAAGAACCGCATCGCCCCCGAGGCGCTCGCCCGCCTGGTCGCGGCGGCGGCCTCACCGGCCAATCCCGGCCTGCACCCGATCATCAGCGGCATGCCGGTCGCCGGCTTCAGCGGCACCCTCGGGCACCGGTTCGACAAGCTCCACTCCGCCTACGGGCTGATCCGCGCCAAGACGGGCACCCTCGACGGGGTCAACACCCTGGCGGGCATCACCACCACGCGGGGCGGACGCATGGTGACCTTCGCCTTCATGGCGGACCGGGTCCCGCCGGGCTGGGGCAAGGCCGAGGCGGCCCTCGACAGGCTCGCCGCCGCGGTCGCCGCCGGCTGATCACGGGTTCCGGGTGCGCGAGTCGACGGGAGAGCACGTACGGTGGACGGTATGCAGGTGATCGACTGGGATCTTGCCGTCGCGACCGGAACGCGCCTGGTGCGCCCCGGGCCGCAAGTCAGCCGAGAGGAGGCCCGGCAGGCCGTCGCCGATTTACGGCGGCTCTCGCGTGAGGCCGAGGGGCACGTCCGCGAGTTCACCCGAATCGACACCGAGACCGCGCCGCAACCCGCGACCATCGTCGACAGGCCCGGCTGGATCAAGGCCAACGTCGACGGCTTCCGGGTGGTGCTGGAGCCGCTCACCGAGCGGATGGCCGCCCGGGGGAGCCAGACACCGGCGATCGTGAGCGCGGTGGGCTCGCGCGTCACCGGGGTCGAGGTGGGCGCGGTGCTGGCCTTCCTCGCCTCCCGCGTCCTGGGGCAGTACGAGCTGTTCCTGCCGCCCGACCCGACCGGCCAGGCGCCCACGGGACGTCTCACCCTGGTCGCGCCCAACATCGTTCACGCCGAGCAGGAGCTCAACGTCAACCCGCGTGACTTCCGCCTCTGGGTCTGCCTGCACGAGGAGACCCACCGGGTGCAGTTCACCGGCGTCCCCTGGCTGCGCGAGTACGTCAGCACGCAGACGACCGACTTCCTGCTCGCCTCCGACATCGACCTGCCCGCGCTGCTGGAGCGGCTCCGCTCGGCCGCCGGCACGTTCACGGACGTCGTCAGGGGCGGGGAGGGCAACCTGATCGACGCGATCCAGACGCCCGAGCAGAAGGTGATCCTCGACCGGCTCACCGCGGTGATGACCCTGGTCGAGGGGCACGGCGACTACGTCATGGACGCGGTGGGTCCCTCGGTGGTCCCCTCGGTCGCCGACATCCGCGCCAAGTTCCACCACCGCCGCGAGGGCGGTTCCCGGCTCGACCGCACGATCCGCAGGCTGCTCGGCCTCGACCTCAAGATGAAGCAGTACGCCGAGGGATCGGCCTTCGTCCGCACGGTCGTGGGACAGGTGGGCATCGGCGGCTTCAACAAGATCTGGACCTCGCCGGAGACGCTCCCCACCCAGGCGGAGATCGCCAAGCCGGAGCGCTGGATCGCCAGGGTGATCGGCACCCCGGCCATTCCCGAGGCCAGCGGCACCGTCGGCTGACCGGTCCGGCCGGGCGGCCCGATCGAATCGGGCCGCCCCGCCGACCGCGCTCACCCCGCCGGTCACGCCGGCCGTGAGCGGGGTGGTCGTGTCGCCGTCCCGTCCGAGGCCGGGACAATGGCGGGCATGGGTCCGCATCCCGCCGTCGCCGACATCCGGCGCGCCGTACGGCTCGCACTGGGCGACCTGGAGCCGGGCGCTCTGGTGCTGGCCGCGTGCAGCGGCGGCGCCGACTCCCTGGCCCTGGCCGCCGCGCTGGGTTTCACGGCGCCCCGCGCCGGGTTCCGCGCCGGCCTGCTCAGCGTCGACCACGGCCTGCAGGAGGGTTCGGGCGAGCGCGCGGGCGGCGTCGTGCGGCTCGCGCCCGGTCTGGGGCTCGACCTCGCCGAGGCGCTGCCCGTCTCCGTCGGCACCTCGGGAGGGCCGGAGGCGGCGGCCAGGCAGGCCAGGTACGCCGCCCTGTCCGAGGCGGCGGAGCGCCTCGGGGCGGCGGCCGTGCTGCTCGGGCACACCAGGGACGACCAGGCGGAGACCGTGCTGCTCGGGCTGGCCAGGGGGAGCGGCACCCGGTCGCTGGCCGGGATGCCCGCGCGGGCCGGAATCTACCGGCGGCCGCTGCTGGAGCTCGGCCGGGCGACGACCGTGGCGGCCTGCGCGGCGCTCGGCCTGACCCCGTGGGACGACCCGCACAACCTCGACCCCCGATACACCCGGGTCCGGGTCCGCGAGCGGCTGCTGCCCGCCCTGGAGGACGAGCTCGGCCCCGGCGTCGCCGAGGCGCTCGCCAGGACCGCGTCCCTGTGCCGCGACGACGCCGACGCGCTGGACGCCTGGGCCGAGGAGGTCTACGCCCGCGTCGCCGTACGGGATTGCGCTCTTAGCGATATCAGCACGGTGACGGTGGCCGTACGGGACCTGGAGGAGCTTCCGGCCGCCGTGCGGCGGAGGGTGTTGCGGAGGGCGGCGATCGACGCGGGATCGCCGCCGGGCACGCTGGCGGCCTCGCACGTCCTGCAGGTCGACCGTCTGGTCACGGCGTGGCGGGGGCAGCGGCGCGTAGAGGTGCCCGGGGGGGTGGGCGTGGTTCGGCGGTATGACACCCTGATACTCGCCAGACAGCCAGCCAGCCCCGTTTCGTAAGGAAAATCCCAGGTGGACGCAGCCGATATGGGCCGGGACCTCTCGAAGGTCCTCATTCCCGAGGAAGAGCTCCAAGCCAAGATCAAGGAGCTCGCGAGCCGGATCGACGAGGACTACGCGGGCAAGGACCTGCTGATCGTGGGCGTGCTCAAGGGCGCGGTCATGGTGATGGCGGACCTGGCGAGGGCCCTGCACCTGCCCGTTCAGATGGACTGGATGGCCGTCTCCTCCTACGGGGCGGGCACCAGGTCGTCGGGCGTCGTGCGCGTGCTCAAGGACCTCGACACCGACATCGCCGGACGCCACGTGCTGGTCGTCGAGGACATCATCGACTCCGGCCTCACCCTGTCGTGGCTGGTCCACAACCTGAAGTCGCGCAACCCCGCCTCGGTGGAGATCTGCGCCGCGCTGCGCAAGCCGGACGCGGTCAAGGTGCCGATCGACGTGAAGTACGTCGGTTTCGACATCCCCAACGAGTTCGTGATCGGTTACGGCCTCGACTACGCCGAGCGCTACCGCAACCTTCCCTTCATCGGAACTCTCGCCCCTCACGTATACGGAGCGGGCTGAAAAGTACGCCCTGCGCGAAGTGCGCCGTCCACAAACGCGACATTGCCCATAGCGGCGGGGAACACGGACCTACCTGACGTACGTTGGTAGGGCAAAGCCGGTCTGTCCGCGCGGTGACCCCGCGCGCCACGCCGGTGTACCTTCGGACAACCGAAGAGGTGGCCTCCCGCCGTCTCTGGGTAGTCAGTTGGAGCGGTTAGGGATACCGCGAACCCCGGGTTCGCCCGGGGTTGCCAGGCTCTGGTCAGGAAGGGACGGGCCCGCCGGGGTTCCGCATCGGATGGATCTCAAGCGATTTACACGTGGGCCACTGCTGTGGATCCTGGGCATCGTCGTTCTGCTTCTTCTCGTCACCACCATGTGGGGCGGTGAGGGCAACTTCGAGAGACGCGACACCTCCCAGATCATCAGCTGGATCGACGAGGGCAAGGTCTCCAACGCCAAGATCATCGACAAGGACCAGCGCATCGAGGTCACTCTGACCGACAAGAAGCGCTACTACTCCTCGTGGGTGACGGGCCAGGGCGTGCAGCTCGCCGACAGGCTCCAGACGGCCGAGGCCGCCAACAAGCTGCCCGGCGGATACAACGTCGACGTGCCCAAGGAGAACTTCCTTCTCGGGCTCCTGGTGAGCTTCCTGCCGATCGTTCTCATCGTGCTGTTCTTCCTGTTCATCATGAACCAGATGCAGGGCGGCGGCTCCCGGGTGATGAACTTCGGCAAGTCGAAGGCGAAACTCATCACCAAGGACACCCCGAAGACCACCTTCGCCGACGTCGCGGGTGCCGACGAGGCCATCGAGGAGCTCCAGGAGATCAAGGAGTTCCTGCAGGCCCCGGCGAAGTTCCAGGCGATCGGCGCCAAGATCCCCAAGGGCGTCCTGCTCTACGGCCCGCCCGGAACCGGAAAGACCCTGCTCGCCAGGGCCGTCGCCGGTGAGGCCGGGGTGCCGTTCTACTCCATCTCCGGTTCCGACTTCGTGGAGATGTTCGTCGGTGTCGGCGCCTCCCGGGTCCGCGACCTGTTCGAGCAGGCCAAGGCGAACGCTCCGGCGATCATCTTCATCGACGAGATCGACGCGGTGGGCCGCCACCGCGGCGCCGGTCTCGGCGGCGGCCACGACGAGCGCGAGCAGACGCTGAACCAGCTCCTCGTCGAGATGGACGGCTTCGACGTCAAGGGCGGCGTGATCCTGATCGCCGCGACCAACCGGCCCGACATCCTCGACCCGGCGCTGCTGCGTCCCGGTCGTTTCGACCGCCAGGTCACCGTCGACCGTCCCGACCTGGAGGGCCGCAAGGGCATCCTCAAGGTGCACGGCCGGGGCAAGCCCTTCGCCGAGGGCGTCGACCTCGACATCATCGCCCGCCGGACGCCCGGTTTCACCGGTGCCGACCTGGCCAACGTGATCAACGAGGCCGCGCTGCTCACCGCGCGGGCCGACCAGAAGCTGATCACGATGGAGCTGCTCGAGGAGTCCATCGACCGCGTGATGGCCGGCCCCGAGCGTAAGTCCCGCGTCATGTCGGACCAGGAAAAGAAGATCATCGCGTACCACGAGGGCGGGCACGCCCTGGTCGCGCACGCGCTGCCCAACTCCGACCCGGTCCACAAGATCACGATCCTGTCCCGCGGACGCGCCCTCGGTTACACGATGACGCTGCCGATGGAGGACAAGTTCCTCGCGACCCGCTCGGAGATGCTGGACCAGCTCGCGATGCTCCTCGGCGGCCGTACGGCGGAGGAGCTCGTCTTCCACGAGCCCACCACCGGCGCCTCCAACGACATCGAGAAGGCCACCTCCATCGCCCGCCGCATGGTCACCGAGTACGGCATGAGCGAGCAGCTCGGCGCCCGCAAGTTCGGCAGCGGCAACGGCGAGGTCTTCCTCGGCCGCGAGATGGGCCACGAGCGCGACTACTCCGAGAAGATCGCCTCCACGATCGACGAGGAGGTCCGCCGCCTCATCGAGTCCGGCCACGACCAGGCCTGGGAGATCCTCGTCGAATACCGCGACGTGCTCGACAACCTGGTGCTGGAGCTGATGGAGAAGGAGACCCTCTCCCGCGACCAGGTGCTGCAGATCTTCGCCCCGGTCGTCGTCAAGGAGAAGAGGCCCTCCTACTCCGGCTACGGCAAGCGGCTGCCCTCCAACCGTCCGCCGATCCTGTCCCGCAAGGAGCAGTCCGGCAACGGCGCGCTCCCCACGGGCGAGCAGGCGGCCGGTGGCAACGGCGCCCTTCCGGCGGGGACGGGTCACCCCGACGCCTCGCCCAAGGACGTGAACTGAACGTGGGGGGTGCCAAGCCGCTCCAGGTCGACGCGGCCCGGCTGGAAAGCGCGGTCCGGGAGATCCTCATCGCCATCGGTGAGGATCCCGACCGCGACGGGCTCCAGGACACCCCCGCCCGCGTCGCCCGCGCCTACGCGGAGCAGTTCGCCGGGCTGGGGCAGACCCCGGAGGACGTCCTGACCACGGTCTTCGACGTCGACCACGACGAGATGGTGCTCGTCCGCGACATCGAGGTCTACTCGACCTGCGAGCACCACCTCGTGCCGTTCCACGGCGTGGCCCACGTCGGCTACATCCCGAACGCGAAAGGGCAGGTCACCGGCCTGTCCAAGCTCGCCCGCCTCGTCGACGTGTACGCCAGGCGCCCCCAGGTGCAGGAGAGGATGACCTCCCAGATCGCCGACGCGCTCATGAACGTGCTGGAGCCGCGGGGGGTCATCGTCGTGATCGAGTGCGAGCACCTCTGCATGACCATGCGAGGGGTCCGCAAGCCAGGGGCCAAGACGATCACCTCGGCCGTGCGCGGGGACTTCCGCAACAGCGACAAGACCCGCGCCGAGGCGATGGCCCTCATCATCCGCTGATCGCCGTCCCGCGTGCTTTCGAGAGCCCGTACGGACGTGACCCCGCCCGGACCGCCGATCGGCGGCCCTGGCGGGATTTTCGCCCCCACGCCGACCTTGGTCGGGCTAATATCGCCACACCCGGCAGGGCCGGGCGCCCCGATCGGGTTCTCTCCGACTCTCGGATCGAGACGGCCACGCCCGAGGGTCTCGCGGAGCCGCCGACTCCGAGTGGAGGAGAACGCATGCCAGCCAGACGTCCCGGGCGGGACACCGACCGAGGACCGTCCGCCCTGTGACGGGTGTGCGGATTCGTTATGGCGCAAGCCGGACCCACGAGACGGGCGTACAGGGCACAACGCCTAGGCTTGTCGCCATGACTACGTGGAGTGTGCCCGGGCTGCCGGACGCGGGCCGGTGCCTCGTGATGGGCGTGGTCAACGTGACTCCCGACTCCTTCTCCGACGGCGGCAGGTGGTTCGACCCGGCGGTGGCCGTGCGTCACGGCCTGGAGCTGGTCGAGCAGGGCGCCGACATCGTCGACGTCGGCGGCGAGTCCACCAGGCCCGGCGCCGCGCGGGTGCCGCTGGAGGAGGAACTGGCCAGGGTCGAGCCGGTCATCCGGGGGCTGAGCCGCGAGGGCGTCACCGTCAGCGTCGACACCATGCGGGCCGAGGTCGCCCAGATGGCCGTGCGGGCCGGGGCGAAACTGGTCAACGACGTCAGCGGAGGGCTGGCCGACCCGGCGATGCCGAGGGTCGTGGCCGCCTCAGGCGTGCCGTACGTGGTGATGCACTGGCGGGGGCACAGCCACGCCATGGACCGCAGGGCCGTGTACGGCGACGTGGTGACCGAGGTGCGCGAGGAGCTCGCCAAGCGGGTCGCCTCGGTGCTGGCCGAGGGGGTGTCGGAGGAGCAGATCGTGCTCGACCCGGGGCTGGGCTTCTCCAAGAACCCCGAACACAACTGGGCGCTGATCGCGGGCATCGACAGGCTCGGAGAGCTGGGTTACCCGCTGCTCGTCGGGGCCTCGCGGAAACGCTTCCTGGGTCGCCTCCTGGCCGACCCGGAGGGCGTGCCGCGCCCTTTCAGTCGTAGTGACGATGCCACGCTCGCCGTGACCGCGCTCGCCGCGCAGGCGGGGGCCTGGTGTGTGCGCGTGCACGACGTCCGTCCGAACGCGGACGCCGTCCGTGTGGCTGCCGCAGTTCAGGGAGCGAGATCATGAGCGTCGACACCACCGCCGTCGAGACGGTCAACCAGGCGTTCTACACCGCCATCGAGGACGCCGACCTCGACCGGATGACCGAGATCTGGGCCGAGGACATCGAGGGCGAGCAGGTGAGCTGCGTCCACCCCGGCTGGCCGATCGTGAACGGCCGGCAGGAGGTGCTGCGCTCGTGGGCGCTCATCATGGCCAACACGCCCTACATCCAGTTCGTGCTGACCGACGTCCGCGTCATGGTCCTGGGCGACGTCGCCATCCTCACCTGTGAGGAGAACATCCTCACCGCGGGCGACGAAGGTGATTCCAGCTTCGCGGCGGGCAAGGTGGTCGCGAGCAACACCTTCGTGCGGACGTCGGCGGGGTGGCGGCTCTGGCTGCACCACGGCTCACCCGTGCTGCAGGGGGACGACGAGGACGAGGAAGAGGAAGCCGCGTGAGCGAACGCACCGGTGAACGGTCCGGCGGGGGTGGCGGTCACCCGGTGGCCGGGGGACGGCCCCTGCGGATCGACGACGGCGTCAACGACCTGATCGGAGATCCGGCCGACGAGCCGGCCGGCGGTCCGATCGGCGGCCGGCTGCCGGATCCGCTGGAGAACCTGGTCCTGGGCTCGTCCGGGGCCGTGGCGTACGGCCTGCCCTCCGGCGAGTCCGGCAGGACGGCCACCGACCGGATCAGCCTCAGAGGGCTGCGGGTGCGCGGGCGGCACGGCGTGCTGGCGGCGGAGCGGGAGCTCGGCCAGGAGTTCGTCGTCGACGTCACCCTGTTCCTCGACACGGCGCCGGCGGCGGCCGGTGACGACCTCACCAGGACCGTCCACTACGGCGAGCTCGCCGAGGACCTGGCGCGGGTCGTGGGAGGCGAGCCGGTCGACCTGATCGAGACCCTCGCCCAGCGCCTGGCCGACGTCTGCCTGGCCCGCGAGCTCGTCCAGGCGGCGGAGGTGAGCGTGCACAAGCCCGCCGCGCCGATCCCGCTGCCGTTCGACGACGTGATCGTGACGATCACCCGGGGCCGGGCATGAGGGTGGTCCTGGCGCTCGGCAGCAATCTGGGCGACCGGTTCGGCACCCTGCGGGGCGCGCTCGACGCCCTGTTCGAGAAGCCGGAGCTCACGTTCGTCGCGGTGTCGCCGGTCTACGAGACCGACCCGGTCGGCGGTCCGGAACAGGGCGCCTATCTCAACGCGGTGGTGATCGCCGAGAGCGCGCTGGAACCCCGGACGCTCCTCGATCGTGCTCAAGGTGTGGAGAACGCCTTCGGCAGGGTCCGGGTGGAGCGCTGGGGAGCGCGCACCCTGGACATCGACCTGATCACCATGGGGGACGTCGTCATGGACGATCCCGACCTCACCCTGCCGCACCCCAGGGCGCACGAGCGCGCGTTCGTGCTGGTCCCCTGGGTGCGGGCCGACCCCGGCGCCGCCCTCTCCGGCCGCCGGGTGGCCGACCTGCTGGCCGGTCTCGACCAGGGCTACGTACGGCCGCGCCCCGACCTGACCCTCCAGAGGCCCGTGTGAAGCCCACCCGCCCCGGTGCCCTCATCGGGATCTTCCTCGTGTTCGCGATCCTCACCTGGGCGCTCCTCAGACCGCTCTACTCGGACCTGCCGACCGTGCCGTGGACGGCGATCCCGACGGTGCTGCTGCTGGCGATCGGCGAGTTCTACAGCGGGTGGATGACGAAGGCCAGGATCGAGCGCAAGCCCGACACCAAGCCCGTCGAGCCCCTGGCCGTGGCCCGCCTGGCCGCCCTGGCCAAGGCCTCCGCGTACGGCGGGGCGATCTTCGGCGGGATCTTCGCCGGGTTCACCCTCTACACGGTGGAGCTGCTGGAGCAGGAGGTCCCCCGCCGCGACTTCTTCATCACCGGCGGGTCGATGCTGGTGTGCGTGCTGCTGATCTGCTCGGCCCTGTACCTGGAGCACTGCTGCAAGGTGCCCAAGGACTCCGCGGACGACGATCGCTGAGGCGCCGGCCCCGGCTCCGGCTCCGGCCCCACCTGGCCGTCCGCCGCCCGGGCGCGGCGCCGGCCTCGTTCCCGCGGGGTCGCGCTAGCGTCGTCTCGCCGTCCACTTGCGTCCGAAGAGCATGATGACCGGGAGCGTGCAGACCAGCGCCCCGGCGACGGCCAGGGGGCGCTCCAGCCACCAGAACAGGTCCGGCCGCACCCCGGCGCCGGGCCCGCCGCCCGCCAGCCACCAGGTCAGCGCCACCCAGATCGCCATGCCGGTCGTGTGGAACAGGAACAGTGGGAGGGCGAACCGGTTGACCGTCTCGTTCACGCGCTGCCACCTGGGACGTTCGAGCAGGCGTTCCATGGGCGGCCTCAGTACCTCCACCAGGCCGATCTGGAAGATCAGGAGCGCCACGATGACGAAGGTGGGCGGCGCCATGTTGGAGAGCTTGTCGCCGGGAACGCCCACCATCGAACCCGGGTAGATGCCCGAGTAGACCAGGCCGAAGAGGGCGAACAACCCGGTCCACAGGATGGCGACGTCGAAGCGGCGGGGAAGCGCCACCACCCTGTCGTAGAAGAAACCCGCCTGGTGGGCCAGTCCCCAGACGATGATCATGTTGAGCCAGCCCGCGGCCTCGTACCCGTAGCGCAGCCGCAGCACGTCGACGACGAGCGCCGCGCCAGCCAGCCAGATCAGGGCAAGCACGTCGTAGTGCCGGTGCAGCCAGAGCGAGATCGGGAGCAGGGCGATCAGCACGAGGTAGACGCCGATGAACCAGAGGGGGCTGATGACGAGCAGGACCACGCGGTCCATCCACTCGATCCCGAACGCCCACGCCACGAGCGCGCCGAACACGATCCAGGTTCCGGCCAGCGCCAGCGCGGGGATCGCGAGGCTCCGGATGCGCCGCGACACGAAGGTGCCGATGCCCACCCCGCGCTCGCAGGCCCGGTTCCACGACAGCAGGTGGACGTATCCGCCCACGTAGAAGAAGAGCGGCAGCACCTGCAGCAGCCACGTCAGGATCCACAGCCCCGAGGTGAAGCCCAGCGGGCTCGTCGGAGAGGGGCCGTCGGGGCCCCACTGCAGGATCGTGAACGCCCAGTGCCAGACGACCACGACGATCAGGCTGAACGCGCGCAGCCAGTCGACGTACCGGTCCCGCCGTGGCCCGTCCCCGACCGGAGGGACCTCGGGCGGCACGGGCTCCGAGGTCGCGGTGGTCGCGGTGGCGGAAGTTCCGGCGGTTCCGGTCGCGGCGGGCCCGGAGGCTCCCGGAACGGGAGCGGCGGGGGGTGCGGGGAACACCGAGGGGGCGGGAGGTGCGGGAGGTGCGGGAGGTGTGGGGAGCGCCGAGGAGACGGGGGGAGTCGCCCTCTCCTGATCCTCACCGGGTTCGGTCATGCGGTTCCAACCGTGCCTTACTCGTCACTTGTCGATGTCGCCGACGACGAAGAACATCGAGCCCAGGATGGCCACCATGTCCGCGACCAGGTGGCCGGGGAGCATCTCGCGCAGCACCTGGACGTTGTTGAAGGAGGCCGAGCGGAGCTTCATCCGCCACGGCGTCTTCTCCCCGCGCGAGACCAGGTAGTAGCCGTTCAGGCCGAGCGGGCTCTCCGTCCAGGCGTAGGTGTGGCCCTCGGGAACCTTCAGCACCTTGGGCAGGCGCTGGTTGACCGGCCCCGGGGGCAGGTCGAGCAGCCGTTCCACGCAGGCGTCGGCCAGGTCGAGGGAGACCTTCACCTGTTCCAGCAGCACTTCGAAGCGGGCGTGGCAGTCTCCCGCCGACCGGGTGACGACCTTCACCGGCAGCTCGCCGTAGGCGAGGTACGGCTCGTCCCTGCGCAGGTCGACGTCGACGCCGGAGGCGCGGGCGATGGGGCCGCTCACGCCGTACTGCATGATCGTCTCGCGGTCGAGGACGCCCACCCCGCGCGTGCGGGCGAGGAAGATCTCGTTCCCGACGATCAGGTTCTCGATGTCGGGCAGCCGTCGCCGCACGTCGGCCACGGCCTGGGCGACCCGGCCCGTCCACCCCTCGGGGATCTCCTCCTTCAGGCCGCCGACCCGGTTGAACATGTAGTGCATGCGCCCGCCGGAGATCTCCTCCATCACGGCCTGGAGGGTCTCGCGCTCCCGGAACGCGTAGAAGACCGGGGTGATCGCGCCGAGCTCCAGCGGGTAGGAGCCGAGGAACATCAGGTGGCTGAGCACCCGGTTGAGCTCGGCCATCAGCGTGCGCGTCCAAACCGCCCTGACCGGCACCTCCATGCCGAGCATCCGCTCCACCGCGAGCACGACGCCCAGCTCGTTGGCGAACGCCGACAGCCAGTCGTGCCGGTTGGCCAGCACGATGATCTGCCGGTAGTCGCGCACCTCGAAGAGCTTCTCCGCGCCCCGGTGCATGTAGCCCACGATCGGCTCGGCCGAGCTGATCCGTTCCCCGTCCAGGGTGAGCCGCAGCCGCAGCACGCCGTGCGTGGACGGGTGCTGCGGACCGATGTTGAGGATCATGTCCTCGGTCGCGAGCTCCTTGCCGTGCGCCCCCCGCACGGCCTCGGCTCCCGCCCCCATTCCCACGCTCAGCTCGCGGGGCGCGCCTTCAGTCATAGGGCCATGCTGTCACGTCAGCCGCGCGAGGCAAGATCCCGCAGGGCGTCGATCAACCGGTCGACGTGCTCGGAGGTGGTACCGATGCCGATGGAGGCGCGGACGGCGGAGGCGGTGACGTCCTCGCAGCCGCCGTCCTTGGCGCCCAGCAGGTGCCGTACGAAGGGGTGGGCGCAGAACTTGCCGTCGCGGACGCCGATGCCGTAGTCGCCGGACAGGGCCTCGGCGACCTCGCGGGCGGTGAAGCCGTCCACCACGAAGGAGACGATGCCGACGCGCGGGTGGTCCGGGCCCCACAGGGACAGCTCGTGCACGCCGGGGACGGAGGCGAGGCCCGCGCGCAGGCGCTCGAGGAGGCGCTCCTCCTCGCGGACCAGCGGGGTCCAGCCGGTGGCGGTCAGGGCGTCGCAGGCCGCGGCGAGCGCGACGGCGCCCAGCACGTTCGGGGTTCCCGCCTCGTGCCGGGCCTCGGGGTCGTCGTGCCACTCAGTGCCGTCGTCGTTCACGGCCTTCACCGCGCCGCCGCCCCGCAGGTACGGCTCGGCCTCGGCCAGCCAGTCGGAACGGCCGATCAGCGCGCCGGTGCCGAACGGCGCGTAGAGCTTGTGGCCGGAGAAGACCACGTAGTCCAGGTCGAGAGCCGTCAGGTTGAAGTGGCGGTGCGGGACGAGCTGCGCGGCGTCGACGAGGACGCGGGCCCCGTGGCGGTGGGCGATGTGGGCCAGCGCGGCGATCGGCCAGAGCTCCCCGGTGACGTTGGAGGCGGCGGTCACGACCAGCAGCTTGGGGCCGTCGATCGAGGCGAGGGCGTCGTCGGCGGCGCGGACGGCCTCGCCGGGGAAGGCGGGGGCCGCCAGCCGCACGACCCGCTCCCAGGGCAGCAGCGAGGCGTGGTGCTCGGTGTCGAAGACCACGGCGGTGGTGCCCTCGGGCAGGCTGCGGGCCAGCAGGTTGGTCGCGTCCGTGGTGTTGCGGGTGAAGATCACCGAGTCGTCGGGACGGGCGCCGACGAAGGCGCGCACCGTGTGCCTGGCCTGCTCGTAGCGGGCCGTGGTCAGCTGGGACGCGTACCCGGCGCCGCGGTGGACGCTGGAGTAGGCCGGGAGCGCGGCGGCGACGGCGGCGCTCACCGGCTCCAGACAGGGGGCGCTCGCGGCGTAGTCGAGGTTGGCGTAGCGGACGAGCCTGCCGCCCCTGACCGGGACCTCCAGGTCCGAGCCGAGCACGGCCGGGATCGGGCGGTCACCGGACGCGTAGGTCCCGGGGACGGTCACCGGAGCGGCGGGGGTGGCCGGGGCGACGGGGGCGGGGATCGCGGGGCTCGCGGGGGTGAAGATCGTCAGGGTGGACATGCCAGGGCTCCTTCGAGGTCATCGGACCCCAACCCATGACACAGGTGCCTGGAGCCCGCGCTTGCCCGGCACACCTCGTGCCGGACCAGGTCCTCACCCGGGGCACCCCGCCGCGGACGCGAGGGTTGCCGGCCAGCGAGCCGGGGCTTGTCACTGGCACTCATGACCTACGGGGGAACTATAACCGACACCTCGCGGTGCCCCGCAAGTCCGAAACGTGATCAACCCGATATCGGAGCCGGGGCGGGCGTCCTCGGGAACGCCCGGCGGATTTGACAGCGAAGCGTGATGAGGGGAAAGGAACTCCGGGCGTCCCCCGGTCGTCCAGGCAGTCAGTCGAAGAAGCACTCAGGCAGCTGGGCCGGCGGTGCGTTCGGGCGTCGGCCGACGAAGGAGGAAGCAATGGACTGGGTGACCAACCCGGAGATATGGATAGGGTTCTTCACCCTTGTCGCCCTGGAGATCGTCCTGGGAATCGACAACATCATCTTCATCTCGATCCTGGTGGGCAAGCTCCCGCCCGAGCAGCGCGACAAGGCCCGCAAGCTCGGTCTCGCCGTCGCCCTGCTCAGCCGCCTCCTGCTGCTGCTGGCGTTGTCGTGGGTGGTGAGGCTCACCGAGCCGATGTTCGAGGTCTTCGGGCAGGGGATATCGGGGCGCGACCTGATCCTGATACTCGGCGGCCTGTTCCTGCTGGGCAAGAGCGTCCACGAGATGCACGGCAGCCTGGAGGGGGAGTCCCACCACTCCGAGGGCAAGGTCGCCTCGTCCTTCACCTCGGTGATCATCCAGATCATGATCCTCGACGTCGTCTTCTCGCTCGACTCGGTGATCACCGCGGTCGGCATGGTCGACGAGCTGGGCGTCATGATCGCGGCCGTCATCGTCTCGGTCATCGTGATGCTGGTCGCCTCCGGGCCGATCAGCCGCTTCGTGGACCGGCACCCGAGCATCAAGATGCTCGCCCTGTCCTTCCTGGTGCTGATCGGCGTCGTGCTCATCGCCGAGGGGTTCGAGCAGCACATCTCCAAGGGCTACATCTACTTCGCGATGGCGTTCTCGCTGCTGGTGGAGCTGCTGAACATCCGGATGCGCGGCAAGGCGGGGCGGAGGCCGGTCGAGCTGCGTTCCCGCTACGAGACCGAGGGCGAGGCCGGTCCGGAGACGCCGGAGGGCACGAACACCCCGGGGACCCCGGTGGGTCAGGGGGTTCCGGCGGGCCGGACGGACGAGCCGGTCGAGAGGGGGAAGCCGGACGAGCAGACCTGATCCTGAACCGGGGATTACGATGCTTACGTGCGCTTTGATCCCTGGAATCCGGAATTCGTCGCCCACCCCTATGACGTCTACGACGAGCTGAGGCGGGAGCGGCCGGTCAGCTTCTTCGAACCGACCGGCCAGTGGCTGGTGGCCAGGCACGCCGACGTCAACGCGCTGCTGCGGGACCGCAGGCTCGGCCGCTCCTACCTGCACGTGGCCTCGCACCAGGAGTTCGGCAGGCCGGACGACCCCGAGTTCCAGGACCCGTTCTGGCGGGTGATCAGGGCGGGAATGCTCGATGTCGAGCCGCCGGTGCACACCAGGCTCCGGCGGCTGGTGTCGAAGGCGTTCACCCCCCGCATGGTCGAGGCGCTCCGCCCCAAGGTCGCCCGGATGGCCGGGCGACTGGTGGACGACTTCGTCGAGCGCGGCGGCGGAGACCTGATCGCCGAGGTCGCCGAGCCGCTCCCGGTCACCGTGATCGCCGAGATGCTCGGCGTCCCCGAGGCCGACCGGCACCTGCTGCGGCCCTGGTCGGCCGACATCTGCGGCATGTACGAGCTCCAGCCGTCGGTCGAGGCCCAGCACACGGCCGTACGGGCGGCCGAGGAGTTCTCCGCCTATCTCGTCGAGCTGGCCCGCGCCCGCAGGGCCGACCCCGGCGACGACCTGATCAGCGCGCTCGCCCTGGTGGCCGACGAGGGTGACAGACTCACCGAGGAGGAGCTGGTCGGCACCTGCGTGCTGCTGCTCAACGCCGGGCACGAGGCCACCGTCAACGTCACCGGCAACGGCTGGTGGTCGTTGTTCCGCAACCCGGCCGAGCTGGACCGGCTCCGCGCCGACCACGCCCTGCTGCCCACGGCGGTCGAGGAGCTGATGCGCTGGGACACCCCGCTGCAGATGTTCGAGCGCTGGGTGCTGGAGGACATCTCGGTGGGCGGGGTCGACATCCCGCGCGGCACCGAGGTGGCGCTGCTGTTCGGCTCGGCCAACCGCGATCCCGAGGTCTTCGCCGACCCCGCCCGCCTGGACGTGGGCCGGGCCGACAACCCGCACATCTCCTTCGGCGCCGGGATCCACTTCTGCCTCGGGGCACCGCTGGCCAGGGTCGAGCTGATCGAGTCCTTCGGCGCCCTGCTGCGCAGGGCCCCGAAGATGGAACTCGCCGCCGAGCCCGGTTGGGGACCGGGCTACGTCATCCGGGGTCTCACCTCCCTCGACGTGCGGGTCTGAACCGGCCTCGGACGAAGCAGCCGGAGCGGACGACGCGGACGGGCCACGGGTGTGACCGGCCCGTGCCGTCCGTCGACGAGGGCACGCCGGCCGGGCGGCGCCCCGCCGGCTCCGCCCGGACCGCGGCCCCACCGGAACGACGTCGGTTCGGCGGGTCAGCGACGGCTCTGCGACAGCCAGCCGAACCCGCCGAGGCCGCTCGCGGCGATGAGCTCCGCCTCCTCCGAGGCCCTCGCGAGGGCCTGCAGGTAGCCGCGCGGGTCGTTCCTGGCCTGCTCGACCGGCGGGCGGCCTCCGGTGATCCCGAGGGCGCGCAACGCCTCGCGCTGCGTGGTCAGCGCCGTCGTGACGGCTCCGGCGCTCTCGCCGGAGGCCGCGCAGGCGTCGAGTGCCACGTGGGCGGTGATGTCGCACGAGCCGTCGGGCACGGGCGCGACCATCGCCCCGTCCCGATAGCCGGCCAGCGTGCCGTACGGCGGCCGGTCGTCCAGGGAGTGGGAGTAGTCGATCGCGACCGCCCTGCCGCGCGCCAGCCGTACGATCACCGACGCCCAAGCCCTGTCGCGCGGCCTGCCGATCTCGGCCCGCTCCCCGATGGCCCGCATCGGCCACCATCGGTCCAGCCAGGCGAGATCCGCCGCGGAGGGCCTGCCGCCGAGCCGTTCCTCACCGTCGGTGACGTTGACCACCACCAGCCGGGGCCCGTCGGCCGTCTGCTCCGCGATGTCGACCGGCACGTTGTCGAGCCACTCGTTGGCGATCACCAGCCCGTGGATCCCGTCCGGCGCGGCCCTCGACCAGACGATCTCCTCGGGCAGCGCCGGCGGCCGGGGCGCCAGGTCGACCGCGGTCACCCGCAGTCTCGACCGGAGCGCGGGCGGCGCCGCGGCGAGCACCCCCGCGGCCAGCTCGCCCTCACCGGCGCCGATGTCGACCAGGTCGAGCACGCCGGGGCCGCCGAGCGCCTCGTCGATCGCGGCCAGCTCGCGCAGCACGGCCTCGGCGAAGACGGGGGAGGCGCCGACCGATGTCCGGAAATGGCTGGAGGGGCGCTCCCGGAGATAGAAGCCGCTTTCGCCGTAGAGCGCATGCTCCATCGCGGCACGCCAGGTGAGCCACACGCTCTCAGACGCTACCCGCCGGGGCGGGGGAACGAGATCGACTCGCGCTGACGCTTCGAGTGAATGCATGACTACATTCTGTCACCGGTTCGCGCGATCGTTGTCGACGCCGCGTCGGCGCGCCGCCGGCTGGATCGCCGCGTGCGCCGGGCCTGCGGGCTCTCCGGCGGGCCCGGTACGCTCCCGGTCCGCCCGGCCGGGGCCCTCGGGAAGAGCCTCGCCTCCGCTACCGACCGCTACGAACCCGCGTCTTGCCACGGTTGCGACGGCACGGCCCGTTACGCTGGTCAATCGGGCACGGAGCCCCACATGGTCGAAGGACGGGACGTCATGGACGCAGTCGATCGCCCGGCACGGCTGGCCGTCGGAGTGGTTGGAGCGGGCAGGGTCGGTTCGGCGCTCGGCGCCGCGCTCGTCAGGGCGGGGCATCGGGTGGTCGCGGCGAGCGGTGTCTCCGACGCCTCCAGGGAGCGGGCGGTCGAGCGGCTCGGGCTCGTCCCCACCCGGCCGGAGGACGTGGTGGCCGGCGCGGACCTCGTCCTGCTGACGGTCCCCGACGACGTGCTGCCCGGCCTGGTCTCCGGCCTGGTCGAGACCGGCACCGATCTGCGCGGCAAGCTGGTGGCCCACACCAGCGGCGCGTACGGCCTGGCCGTGCTGAACCCGGCGATCAAGGCAGGGGCGCTGCCGCTGGCGCTGCATCCCGTGATGACCTTCACCGGCCGCGACGACGACCTGCGCCGCCTCACCGGGATCTCGTACGGGGTGACCGCTCCCGACCCGCTTCGCCCGGTGGCCGAGGCCCTCGTCATCGAGATGGAGGGCGAGCCGGTCTGGATCGCCGACGAGGACCGGCCGCTCTACCACGCGGCCCTGGCCCAGGCCGCCAACCACATGGTGACGCTCATCGCGGAGTCGTCGGAACTGCTGGAGAAGATCGGTGTGGAGCAGCCGGGCCGGATGCTCGGCCCGCTGCTCGGCGCGGCCCTGGAGAACGTGCTGAGGCTCGGCATCGCCGGGCTCACCGGCCCGGTGGTGCGCGGCGACGCCGGAACCGTCCGCAGGCACGTGGACGCGCTGATCCTCGCCGCCCCCGAGGCGGCGGACGCCTACGTGGCGCTCGCCAGGCTCACCGCCGACCGGGCACTCGCGGCCGGGCTGCTCAAGCCCGAGGCCGCCGAGCGCCTCCTGGACGCCCTGGGCGGCAACATATGGACCTGAGGGACCCGAAGGCGTACGAGATCGCCATGGGAGGCGCCGTACGGCCCTGAGGGACCCGGGGGCGTACGGATCGCCTGGGGAGGCGACGCGCGGCCCCGAGGGCTCCCGTGCCGACCCGGTGCCCGCCCCGGCGACCCGATCCGGTTAGCTGATCCGGTGAGCCGAATCCGTCCGGCGAAGGGAACCGGCGGATTCCGACGACCGTCATTCCTCTCCGGCCCGGGAGCCGGAGCACCCCCGGGAGGTTCCAGTGATCGTGGCGGACGACCGCGCAGGGCTGCTCAAGGCCCGCGAGGCACTGGGGATCGGCGCGGGCGCCTCCTCCGGCTCCGGCGGGGGGAGCGCGCTGGCGCTCGTGCCGACCATGGGCGCGCTGCACGAGGGGCACCGCTCGCTCATCCGGCTGGCCCGTGAGAGGGCCGCGCACGTGGCGGTGAGCATCTTCGTGAACCCGCTCCAGTTCGGGCCCACCGAGGACTTCTCCCGCTATCCCCGTACGTTCGACGCCGACCTCGAGGTCTGCGAGGCCGAGGGGGTGAGCGTGGTGTTCGCCCCCTCGGCCGAGGCCATGTACCTGCCGGACAGGCAGGTCGGGGTCTCCGCGGGCGGGATGGGTTCGGTCGTCGAGGGGGAGTTCAGGCCCGGCCACCTCGACGGCGTGCTGACCGTGGTGCTGAAGCTGTTCAACCTGGTCCAGCCGGACGTGGCGGTGTTCGGGCAGAAGGACGCCCAGCAGCTCGCGGTGATCCGCAGGATGGTCGCCGACCTGAACCTGCCGGTCTCGATCGTCGGCGGTCCCACGGTCCGCGAGCCGGACGGCCTGGCGCTGTCCAGCCGCAACCGCTACCTGTCACCGGACGACCGGGTGACGGCCCTGGCCCTGTCTCGCGCCCTGACGGCGGGGGCCGGGCGGCGCGCGCCCGCGGAGATCCGCCGGGCCGCGCTCGACGTCCTGGAGGCCGAGCCTTCGCTGGCGCTCGACTACCTGGTCCTGGTCGATCCCGCGACCTTCGCGGAGGTCGGCGACGGCCACGCGGGCGAGGCGATCCTCGCGGTGGCCGCCAGGGTGGGGTCCACCAGGCTGATCGACAACGTCACGCTCGACATCCGCTGACTCCCGGCCGCTCGCCGGTAGGAGCCGGCGAGCGGTGGCCGGTGGCCGGTGGCCGATGACTGGCGAGCGGTGAGCGGCCGGCGGTGGCCGATGACCGGTGAGCGGCCGGTGGCGAGCGGTAACCGGTGAGCGGCCGGTGGCGAGCCGCCGTGTGCGTCCCCGAGCTGCGGTGATTTCAAGGTTCGGGCGAAATGTCCTACCCCGGGGAACAGCGGCTGCGAAGCTCACGTTATCGTCACACTGACGAAATCAACGGCCTCTAATGAACCCCGCGAGGAGGCGGCTATGAGCATCCCGGCCATTCCCCAGAGGTTGACCGCTCCGCCTCCGGGCTGGACGGTCCGGGCGGACGTGGTCGTGGTGGGCTCCGGCGTCGCCGGCCTCACCCTGGCGCTGCGGTACGTCGCCCTCGACCCCGGGGCGAAGGTCCTGGTCGTCACCAAGGACGTCCTGTCGTCCGGCTCGACCCGCTGGGCCCAGGGCGGCATCGCCGCCGTGCTCGACCCGCGCGACACCCCCGAGGAACACCTGTCGGACACGCTCGTCGCCGGAGTCGGACTCTGCGACGAGGAGGCCGTCCGGACCATGGTGACCGAGGGGCCCGACGCGCTGCGTGACCTGATCGCGGTGGGCGCCCGGTTCGACACCGACGCCTCGGGGGCGCTGCAGCTCACCAGGGAGGGCGGCCACCGCCGCGACCGCATCGTGCACGCGGGCGGCGACGCCACCGGTGCCGAGGTGCAGCGGGCACTCGTCCAGGCCGTCGCGGAGTCGGGGATCGAGGTGATCGAGCACGCGCTCGTCCTCGACCTCCTCAAGGACGCCGAGGGCCGTACCGCGGGAGTGACCCTGCACGTCATGGGCGAGGGCGAGCGCGACGGGGTGGGCGCGGTCACGGCGGGGGCCGTGGTGCTGGCCACCGGCGGCATGGGACAGGTCTACGCCGCCACCACCAACCCCGTCGTCTCCACCGGCGACGGGGTGGCGCTCGCGCTGCGCGCGGGCGCCGTCATCAGGGACCTGGAGTTCGTCCAGTTCCACCCGACCGTCCTCTGGCTCGGGGAGCACTCCACCGGCCAGCAGCCGCTGATCTCCGAGGCGGTCAGGGGCGAGGGGGCCGTGCTGGTCGACGCGGACGGCACCCGGTTCATGGAGGGCGTCCACGAGCTCGCCGACCTCGCCCCCCGCGACGTCGTGGCCAAGGCGATCATGCGGCGGATGCGCGCCACCGGCGCCGACCACGTCTATCTCGACGCCCGCCACTTCGGCGAGGAGAAGTGGCGCACCCGCTTCCCGACGATCCACGCGGTCTGCCTGGAGCACGGCATCGACCCGGTCACCCAGCTCGTCCCCGTCGCGCCCGCCGCCCACTACGCCAGCGGCGGCGTCCGCGCCGACCTGCGCGGCCGTACCAGCGTGCCCGGCCTGTACGCGTGCGGCGAGGTCGCGTGCACCGGCGTGCACGGCGCCAACCGGCTGGCCTCCAACTCCCTGCTCGAAGGCCTGGTCTTCGCCGGGCGCATCGCCGCCGACATCCACGCGGTACGGGCCGCCCGCGGCGGGAGCGCGACGCGGCCGGTCACGGGTGAGCCGGCCCCCGACGGCCGGCCCACCGGCCTGATCGACCCCAGGGCCCGGACCAGGATCCAGGGGCACATGAGCCGGGGGGCGAGCGTGCTGCGCGGGGAGGAGTCCCTGGGCGAGGTCGCCAGGGCCCTGCTGAACCTCAGGTGGACCCCGGTGGCGGTGGAGCCGTGCACCGAGTCCTGGGAGACCACCAACCTGCTGACGGTCGCCTCCGCGCTCGTGGCGGCCGCCCGCGAACGCCGGGAGACCCGGGGCTCGCACTGGCGTGAGGACTTTCCCGAGCGCGACGACGACTGGTGGCTGGGCCACCTCGACACCACCCTGACAGCGGAGGGACCCGCCATGACCTACGTACCGCACGGGCGGCGCGCGACCGCCCTGCCGTCCCAGGTGGAGAACGACCTGGTCGAGGCGGGTCTGGACCCGGCGGTGGTGGCCGCGATCCTGGAGGCCGCCGTGGCCGAGGACCTGCGGGAGGCGGGCGACGTCACCAGCCTCGCCACCATCCCCGCCGACCAGACCGCCACCGCCGACGTGGTGGCCCGCGAGGACGGCGTGGTCGCGGGACTGGCCGTGGCCGAGGGCGCGTTCGCCCACCTCGGCCAGGGCCGGCTGGCGGCCGAGCGCAAGGTCAAGGACGGTGAGCGTGTCGTCAAGGGCGACGTGCTGATGACCGTCACCGGTCCCACCCGGGACCTGCTGACCGCCGAGCGCACCGCGCTCAACCTGCTCACCCACCTGTCCGGCATCGCGACCCTCACCGGCCGCTGGGTCATGGCCGTCGAGGGGACCGGGGCCCGGATCAGGGACAGCCGCAAGACGCTGCCCGGACTGCGCGCCCTGGAGAAGTACGCCGTCCGGTGCGGCGGCGGAACCAATCACCGGATGTCGCTTTCGGACGCCGCGCTGATCAAGGACAATCACGTGGTGGCCTCGGGCGGGGTCGCCGAGGCGTTCCGTGCGGTCCGCGACGCCTACCCCGGCCTGCCGATCGAGGTCGAGGTCGACCGGATCGACCAGATCGAGCCGGTGCTGGCGGAGGGAGCGGAGGAGATCCTGTTGGACAATTTCACCGTCGAGGAGCTGGCGCGGGCCGTACGGCTGGTCGCCGGCAGGGCACGGCTGGAGTCCAGCGGGGGACTGACTCTCCAGGTTGCTCGTGACGTGGCCGAAACAGGTGTTGACTACCTTGCCGTGGGCGCGCTCACGCACTCGGCGCCGGCGCTGGACATCGCCTTGGACCTTCGGGGGAATTGATGCTGCTTGCCATCGACGTCGGCAACACTCACACCGTTCTCGGGCTCTTCGAGGGCGAGGACGTCATCGAGCACTGGCGGATCGCCACGGACGCCCGGCGCACGGCGGACGAGATCGCCGTCGTGCTCCAGGGGCTGCTCGGGCAGTCGCCGCTGCTCAAGGGCGCCGACGTCAACGGCATCGTGATCTGCTCCACCGTTCCCTCGGTGCTCAACGAGATGCGCGAGATGTGCCGCCGCTACTACGGCGACGTGAACGCGGTGATCGTCGAGCCCGGCGTCCGCACCGGGGTGCCGGTCCGGATGGACAACCCGAAGGAGGTCGGCAGCGACCGCATCGTCAACGCGCTGGCGGCCATCCAGCTGTACGGCGGGCCGTGCGTCATCGTCGACTTCGGGACCGCCACCTCCTTCGACGCCGTCTCCGCCAAGGGGGAGTACGTCGGCGCGGTGACCGCCCCCGGGATCGAGATCTCGGTGGACGCGCTCGCCGCGGCCGGGGCGCAGCTGCACAAGGTGGAGCTGATCCGCCCCCGCTCGGTGATCGCGAAGAACACCGTCGAGGCGCTCCAGGCCGGCATCATCTACGGCTTCGCCGGTCAGGTGGACGGGATCGTCGAGAGGATGGCGGCCGAGCTCGCCGTCGACCCCGACGACGTCACCGTGGTCGCCACCGGCAGCGCGGCGCCGCTCGTGGTCAGCGAGGCGCGCTCGATCGACATGCACGAACCCTGGCTCACGCTGATCGGCCTGCGGCTGATCTACCATCGCAACGCCCCCTGAGGGCGCCGCGGCACGGAGGAGGCGTCCCTCCCCCGTGCCGCGCGACCGGTTTCATGCCGTACGACAGGTTTCCGCGCCGCGCGACCGGCGAACTCACGAGGTTCGCCACATCGGTACCCTTTGGAACTGTGACCGATGACGTGACGAATCCCGCCGAGGATCTGCCCGAGCAGATGCGCGTGCGCCGGGAGAAGCTCGACCGCCTCCGTTCCGAGAACGTCGACCCTTACCCGGTGAATTTTCCGCGCACCGCGACCAACGCCGAGATCCGCCAGAAATACGCTGATCTCTCCGCTGACACCGCGACGGGCGACAAAGTGGGCGTCACCGGCCGGGTGATGCTGTCCAGGACCGGCGGCAAGCTCTGCTTCGCCACCCTCCGCGACGGCTCCGGCGACCTCCAGGTCATGGTCTCCCTGGACAGGGTGGGCGAGGAGTCCCTGGCCGCGTGGAAGCGCGACGTCGACCTCGGCGACCACGTGGGCATCGAGGGCGAGGTCATCACCTCCCGCAGGGGCGAGCTGTCCATCCTCGCCGACCGCTGGGCGATCACGTCGAAGTGCCTGCGCCCGCTGCCGGAGAAGCACGCCGGGCTCACCGACCCCGAGGCGCGGGTCCGCCAGCGCTACGTCGACCTCATCGTCAACGACGAGGCCAGGAAGATGGCCCGCACCCGCAGCGCCGTGGTCCGGGCCGTCCGCGACTTCTGGCACGAGGAGGGTTACCTGGAGGTCGAGACGCCGATGCTCCAGCCGATCCACGGCGGAGCCACGGCCAGGCCCTTCAAGACCCACATCAACGCGTACGACATGGAGCTCTACCTCCGCATCGCGATCGAGCTCTACCTCAAGCGGCTGGTGGTCGGCGGCCTGGAGAAGGTCTTCGAGATCAACCGCAACTTCCGCAACGAGGGCGCGGACTCCACCCACAACCCCGAGTTCACGATGCTGGAGGCGTACGGCACGTATCTCGACTACAACGACATCGCCGACCTGACCCAGCGGATGATCCAGAGGGCCGTGCTGGCCGCCCTCGGCCACTCCGTGGTCGTCCACCAGGGTCAGGAGATCGACCTCGGTCTGGCGAAGTGGCCGCGGATCACCCTGTACGGGTCGGTCTCCGAGGCGCTGGGCGAGGAGGTCACCACCGAGACGCCCCTGGAGCACGTCCGCAAGCTCGCGGACGCGCGGGAGATCCACTGGGACGCCAAGTGGGGTCAGGGCAAGCTCGTCCAGGAGATCTTCGAGGCCCTCGTCGAGCACACGCTCGTCCAGCCCACGTTCGTCATGGACTACCCGCTGGAGACCTCCCCGCTGGCCCGCACCCACCGGGACAACCCGCTCCTCACCGAGAAGTGGGACCTGATCGGCTTCGGCACCGAGCTGGGCACCGGCTACTCGGAACTGGTCGACCCGGTCGAGCAGCGCCGCCGCCTCACGGAGCAGTCCCTGCTCGCCGCGGGCGGCGACGTCGAGGCCATGCAGCTTGACGAGGACTTCCTCACGGCCCTGGAATATGCGATGCCGCCCACCGGCGGCATGGGGCTCGGCATCGACCGCCTCGTCATGGCCTTCACCGGAAAGAACATCCGCGAGACCATCCTGTTCCCGCTGGTGAAGCCGACCGGCTGAACCCGGCGGCGGCGGGTGAGGACGTTCTCCCCGTACGGTGCACCGGGCCGGGCACCGCGGCCCGGTGCCACCGCCACGAGGGGCGGTGTCGCCTCCTGACGCCGGCGAGCGGCGACGGAGGATTCCCGGGCGGGGGCGGCGGGTTCCCGGCCGTGCGCGCGCCGGGGACGAGGCCGGACGGCGGCCCCGGTCACCGCTCGGGACAGGGGCGGGATCCGGCCGGGATCGCGTGGGACGTCGGGCTCGGAGAGCGCCCGAGAGCCTGGTCGGCCGCGCCGGGCGGCACCGTCACCGTCCCCTCCGCCGACCGGCGTCCCAGGCCGCCCCGCGCCGGTGGACGCGAGCCGGAGCATGAGCCGCGCGGCCGGGTCGCGGTGGAGCGGTTCCCCGATCGTCTCCGGGCCGTTTTCCGTGCGAGCGCCCCGAGGCGCCGGAGCCGAGCGCCCTCACGGAGCTTCACGGATCAGGATGTTCCCCTGCGGGGGCGGCCGAGGCCCCGGGAGAACCCGGCCGGTGGGAAACGGCCGTCGGGCCCATGGTCCCACGCAATATCGGACGCATTTCCGTATGGTGCAGAAATCCATTTCCAGTAGGTCCAATATCGCCCGGATGTTCCGTCGTCGCCACGTGGCACTTCGCGAATGCCGCAAGGCTCCGCTCTTGACCCTCATATTTCCGCGTTATCCGTGGTGTGCCGTCAAGGTGATGAGGACATGGCCGTCGGGAAGAGATCAATTTTTTCCGAGAAATGCGGACGGGCCGGATCCCCGGGGCGACGGCTTCGGGGTGCCCGGCGGGGCGGCGGTTCCGGCGAAATCTTGTTCTGCCAGGACCTCGGTCGCCGCAGCCAGGGATGCCTGCCGGCTCGTGCCTGGGCTCGATCATGACATAGCCGCAAAGGCACTGACATATCATGAGTACTTCACGTAGCGCCTGCTATGTCAATACTGGACGCACGCTATGAAGAGTGGAACTTGACGACCTTTGAACAAGGCGTTTACCGTTCCTGGCGGACGGTATTCATTTCCGGCGTCTCGCACCCGGTTTCCAGAGTGGGGGGAGTGACTCTTGATGGCATATCCAGAAGTGGATTCACGCCATGGCGACAGCCCCCTGGGCATGAGCGATATCGGTCTCAGCGACGACGACCTCGTGCTGCTGGCCGAGCTCGCCAAGGGTGTCACGGTCGATCGGGTGGGGCGTCGCCTCGACATCAGCGGCCGGACGGTCAGGCGCAGGCTCAGGGGCATCTGCGACCGCATCGGCGTCGCCACGGCGATCGAGGCCGTGGCCTGGGCGGCCCGCCGCCGCCTGATCTGACGCACCGCCGCGTGTCCGGCAGGTCGGGCCGGACACGCGTGCGGCCCGGAACCGGCTCGGCCTGTGCGCGGCCCCGGACCCGGTTCGGCCGTGCGCGGCCCCGGTCGTCGACGCCCGTTCAGGCGGCGATGCGGACGCCTCCGACGAAGGGCCGGTTGTCGATCGTGGTGATGTGGACGACGTCACCCGTCTGGGGGGCGTGGACCATCAGGCCCGCGCCGATGTAGATCCCGACGTGGTGCAGGTCGCTGTAGAAGAAGACCAGGTCGCCGGGGCGCAGCTCTTTCCTGGAGACGTGGGTGCCCGCGGTCCACTGGTCGCCGGTGTAGTGCGGCAGGCTGATGCCGACCTTCTGGTAGGCCCACATGACCAGGCCGGAGCAGTCGAAGGAGTTGGGTCCCTCGGCGCCCCAGACGTACGGCTTCAGCTGCTGGGTGAGCGCCCAGCGAGTGGCCTCCGCGGCCTTGCCGCTGCCGACGATGGGCACGTTCGTCTTCACCCGGGCGCCCCTGTTGCTGACGGCCCTGGTGCGCACCTCGCTGAACAGGTCGCTCTCGACCCGGTCGACCAACCGTTCGATCTTGGTCCGGTTGCCGTCGATCTCCGCCAGAAGTTTCTTGACCTCCGCCGTCCTGGCCTTGGCGCTGGCCTGGGCCCGCTCGGCGGCCTCGATCGCCCGGCTCACCTGGGCGACCTCCTCGCTCTGCTGCTGCTGGAGCGCGTAGTTGGTGGTGGCCTGGTCGAGGAAGGTGTCGGGGTCGGTGGCCTGCGTGAAGGCGAGCCCGGAGTTCAGGCCGCCCGACATGTAGGTGCTCTGTGCCAGCAGGGTGGCCTTGGTGCGACGGGCCGCCAGCTCGGACTCGCTCGACGCGAGGGTCTTCCTGGCGCTCTCGGCGGCCCGCTGGGCCTGCTTGAGCTTGACCCGCTCGCCGTTGTAGCGCTCCGCGAGGACGCCGATCTCCTGGTGCAGCTTCTCGGCCTGCTTGGCCAGCTGCTGGAGGCTGGGCTCGGGGTCCGCGGTGGCCGCCACCAGCGGGGTGCCGAGGGTCAGGGTGGCGAATGCCAGGCCGACGACCGCCATGCGACGGCGCAGCCCTCGCGGCGCGCGTTCTCCGCAGCGGGTCTCGTGGCCCGTGTGCTTTCCTCCGCGGTCGCGCGTGCGCTTCACCAACGGGCTCCTCTCTCGGCCGCCTACCGGGTTAGCTGACGGGTTCGGGCCGGAGGCAGCCCTACCGGGTGCGCCGGTGGCACTCGGATTCACCCCGGAGGACGTGGTGGGTCCCCGGTTCCCCTGTGAGGGATTCGGCGGGTCAGGCTTTTTACGTCTCTGACATCGAGCACGGAGATTAGTGCACCTGTGGTTCCTGCTCAACCAGAACTGCGAATTCAGTAGAGGTTTCGCAACTGAGGTGTCACGAAAAGATCACACCTCGAAATGATCAACATGGCCATTACGCTGCCTTTGCCTCCCGTGCGGCGGGTGTGGCGGAGGTCTTCCCAGGTCCGGGACCGTGCCAAAGGTGAGCTGTGGCACACGAGAGGTGCCGAACACCGAGAGTGGTAAAGCGATCGCCAAGGGTCATGTGCGGCCTGCGAGCTGAGAGTTAAGGATGAGCCGTAATTGAAGACACGTGAGGACGTACGCTGAACGGTCATGGAGCAGCTTGCTGAGCATTCTCCCGTGCCGGCCGTTCGCGCCTCCGGCGACGGGGAGCGGCGCGCCGAATCCGCGGGGGCGGAGCGGGGTTCGCCCGGGCCGGGGACGGGCCCCGAGGTACCCGAGGTCCCCGAGGTCGCGGTCCGCCGCGCCCGCACCCCGGACGTGCGGGCCATCAGGCGGCTCGTCGACACCTACGGCGGTGTCGGCCCGCGCCTGCTGGAGAAGGCCACCGTCACCCTGTACGAGGACGTCCAGGAGTTCTGGGTCGCCACCGACGGGGAGGGGGAGGTGATCGGCTGCGGGGCCCTCCACGTCCTCTGGGAGGATCTGGCCGAGATCCGCACCGTCGCCGTCGATCCGACCCGCAGGGGGATGGGAATCGGCCACCGGATCGTCTCCGCGCTCATTCGCACGGCCGCCGAGCTGGGCCTGCGCAGGGTCTTCTGCCTGACCTTCGAGGTCGACTTCTTCGCCCGGCACGGATTCCGGGAAATCCAGGGCACGCCCGTCGCCCCGGAGGTCTACGCCGAACTTCTCGCCTCCTATGACGAGGGTGTGGCGGAGTTCCTCGATCTGGAACACGTCAAGCCCAACACCTTGGGAAACACCCGGATGCTGTTGCACCTGACACGTGAGCCCGACTCTGGTGACTTTGGAGCTGACTGATCGGAAAGGTGACTGTTGATACCTATGTCGATACCTTGTGCAGCAGCATGCATGTGCGTCTGACATTTGCCACATGCGCAGTCTAAGTGAGGTGACGCGGTGAGCACCGGACAGCCGCCGTATCCACAGGATGATCCCGACCGCGATCGCACACCGTCGGGACAGCCGGATTACGGACAGCACAACGCGGGGCGGGTTCCTGGCGAACTCGACCCCGACGTGACAGTCGTGGGGTATCGGTCGGAGGCCTCACAGCCGAACACCGGCCCAGGGCAGAGCCAGCCCGGATACGGCCAGCAGGGCTACGGGCAGCAGGGGTACGGCCAGCAGCAGGGCTACGGCCAGCAGCCCGACTACGGGCAGCAGGGCTACGGCCAGCAGCAGGGGTACGGCCAGCAGGGCGGGACCGGTGCGTACGGGCAGCAGCCCGCGTACGGGCAGCAGCAGCCCCAGCCCGGTTACGGCCAGCAGCCCGACTACGGGCAGCAGCAGTACGGCCAGCAGGGCGGGACCGGCGCGTACGGGCAGCAGCCCGACTACGGGCAGCAGCAGCCCCAGCCCGGTTACGGCCAGCAGCCCGACTACGGGCAGCAGCAGTACGGCCAGCAGGGCGGGACCGGCGCGTACGGGCAGCAGCCCGACTACGGGCAGCAGCAGCCCCAGCCCGGTTACGGCCAGCAGCCCGACTACGGGCAGCAGCAGTACGGCCAGCAGGGCGGGACCGGCGCGTACGGGCAGCAGCCCGACTACGGCCAGCAGGGCTACGGCCACCAGCAGCCCGCGTACGGGCAGCAGGGCTACGGTCAGCCGTACGGCGGTCCTCCCGGGGCCCCCGCCCCGCTCGCCGAGTGGTGGCAGCGCCTGGTGGCGAGGATCGTCGACGGGGTCATCCTGGCGATCCCGACGTTCATCATCAGCGCGGTGCTGACCGGCCTGCTCGTGACGTTCCCCAGTTTCAACAGCGAGACGGGCGAGGTCACGGAGGCGAGCGGCCTGTTCCTCTCGACCCTCCTCATCTCGCTGGTCACCGCGGGGATCTACTTCGCCTACGAGTTCTTCATGATCAGCAGGGGTGGGCAGACCGTCGGCAAGATGGTCATGGGCATCAAGGTGGTGCCGGTCGGCAGCGCACTGCCGCCCGGCGGGCTCAGCTCCGACGTCGCGCTGAAGCGCGCCGGCGTGCTCTACGGTCCGCAGTTCCTGAGCTGGGTGCCGCTCCTGAACTACGTCATCTACATCTTCAGTCTTGTGAACGTGTTGTGGCTGCTGTGGGACAAGCCCCTGCGGCAGGCACTGCACGACAAGGTTGCAGGGACGGTCGTCGTCAAGATCAAGTAGTTCTCCGAATAACGGGGCCGGCGGTTGAACCGCCGGCCCCGTTTTCACGTACAGGCGAGAAAACGAGGGGTCTTAGGGACCCTGTATGGGTCTCGGGGTCCGGGTCACGGAAGAGCAAAACCATTTGCCGCGCCCTGAGCAACGCGGGGGAACTTATGACCGAGTCTCGCCCCGCTCGTCGGAATATTCGCGTACGGTGCCCACAACGGGCTCACCGGCGCCCGCGGGTCTCCTATGAGGCGTCAATGCCGGATCCGCCGCCGTCGGGGGTTCGCGCACTACTCACCGAATGGTCGGCCCGTCGTGCCTCCGGCATCCTCGGCGATCCCGCGCCGGATTCTCTTCTTCGCCTTCCGCGGCGCGTTCGGGACGGCCGGTGAAGGCCTTCTTACGGATCCGGATCAGGGACGCGTGGTGTTGGCGGGGTTGTCCGAGGGGCCCATCGTGTTTGGTGGTTATACGGTCTACGACTATGTACTCCGTGCCGGAGCGGGTCGTACTCTTGGCGAGAAAGTGTTGAAGATCCGTCTTGTTCCATACGCTTGCGTCACATCGGCTCACACCGGGGTGATGAAGCGAGCGGCTCTCCGTCCGGGCGTTCCGCCGACGGCGGGCATTCCCGTGATGAACCCGCTCGCGGCGATCTCCGGCTCCATGACAAGGTGCCGTTCGTCCCGGCGGGCCGGCCCTCTCAGCAGGGGTTTCGGCGCGAGGAGGTCGACGGTGCGACGGCCGGGAACCCTGCGGGCATTGGTATTACGGAGACGGTGATGATCACCCGATCGCTCTGTCGATTTTTCCTCACGGCTTTACGACCGCAACCGGTAAGGCGGCTGGAGAGAAGCATTAGGCTGGAGAGAGACGGACATGGTCGCCCCTGCTGACACGTGTCGCCGGCCGGTGGCGCTATGGTCATCTGTGGGCGGTTCCAGACCGATCGGGCGTGCCTGCACGGCCCGGGAGTCGTCGCCACATTTCCATGGTCCCCAGAAAGCCACCACGGTGCGGAGCGAGGACGAATGTACGACGTATTGTCCGCGTTGATACCCCCGGCGATCGTCGGCGGGGCCTTCATCTTCGGAGTCGTCAAGCTACTTCGGAGTGAAGCCGCCGGCCGGCGTCCGGCAAAACGACCCGGCCCGGAGTCGCAGAAGAGCTGATCCACGGGAGGCTCGACTGCGAGTCCCGGTGGCCTGTGAGAATCGCCGGGCTCCTGGAATTGCCGCTCTTCGATCGCGGGTATATGTTTAGCTTGCGAATGAAACAATACCCGCGAAAGGATTGTGTAGATGGCCAAGCAGATCCAGGAGATTCTCATCGACGACCTCGATGGGGGCGAGGCCAATGAGACTGTCGCCTTCGCGATTGACGGCACCAGCTATGAGATTGACCTGAGTGACGTTAACGCGAAGAAGCTCCGTGACTCCCTGTCGCCTTTCGTGCAGAGCGCCCGCCGGTCCGGCGCCCTGGCTCCCCGTCGCCGCCGTGCAGGCGGAGCGCGGGCGCTCACGCGAGAGAAGAGCGCCGACATCCGGGCGTGGGCGAAGTCTCACGGCCTCAATGTCAGCGAGCGCGGTCGAATCGCCTCCAAGATCGTCGAGCAGTACGAAGCGGCTCACTAGATCGGTTCAGCGGATCGAGTGAATCATGCGGTTATGGCGGTCACGGTGGGGTCCGGTGGCGGCCATGACCGCATGATGCGTTTCGCCGACAGACAAACGTCGTTCGCTTGCGGCGTAGCGGGAACATCCCACCCCTCGTAAGTAGTTGGATGGAGGGTGAACGCCCTGCTCTCGGGGAACGTCTTCTGCATAGAGCGGTCGCCGGGTCGGGGCTACCATGCGGGATGACAGGGCTCGGATATCCCGGACCTGCCTGACCGCTCTGTGAGGAGCGACGAGATGTTCGAGAGGTTCACCGACCGCGCACGGCGGGTTGTCGTCCTGGCCCAAGAAGAGGCCCGGATGCTCAACCACAACTACATCGGTACGGAGCACATTCTTCTTGGCTTGATCCATGAAGGTGAAGGCGTTGCCGCCAAGGCTCTGGAGAGCCTCGGCATCAGTCTTGAAGGTGTGCGTCAGCAGGTCGAGGAGATCATCGGCCAGGGTCAGTCTGCGCCGTCGGGGCACATTCCGTTCACCCCGCGTGCCAAGAAGGTCCTTGAGCTGTCGCTCCGCGAAGCCCTGCAACTAGGACACAACTACATCGGCACCGAGCACATCCTGCTCGGCCTCATCCGTGAGGGCGAGGGCGTCGCCGCCCAGGTGCTGGTGAAGCTGGGAGCCGACCTCAACCGGGTCCGGCAACAGGTCATCCAGTTGCTCCACGGCTACCAGGGCAAGGAGCCGGCCGCCGCGGGCGGTCCGACCGAGGCCGCACCGTCGACCTCCCTTGTGCTGGACCAGTTCGGTCGCAACCTGACCCAGGCCGCTCGCGAGGGCAAGCTCGACCCGGTCATCGGCCGGGAGAAGGAAATCGAGCGGGTCATGCAGGTCCTGTCCCGCCGGACCAAGAACAACCCGGTCCTGGTGGGCGAGCCCGGCGTCGGCAAGACCGCCGTCGTGGAGGGCCTGTCCCAGAAGATCGTCAAGGGCGAGGTGCCGGAGACGCTCAAGGACAAGCAGCTCTACACCCTCGACCTGGGTGCCCTGGTGGCGGGTTCCCGCTACCGCGGTGACTTCGAGGAGCGGCTGAAGAAGGTCCTCAAGGAGATCCGCACCCGAGGCGACATCATCCTGTTCATCGACGAGCTCCACACGCTCGTCGGCGCGGGTGCCGCCGAGGGCGCGATCGACGCCGCCAGCATCCTGAAGCCGATGCTGGCCCGAGGCGAGCTGCAGACCATCGGAGCCACCACCCTCGACGAGTACCGCAAGCACCTGGAGAAGGACGCGGCGCTCGAGCGGCGCTTCCAGCCGATCCAGGTGGCCGAGCCCAGCCTCAGCCACACGATCGAGATCCTCAAGGGCCTGCGCGACCGTTACGAGGCGCACCACCGTGTCTCCATCACGGACGGCGCCCTGGTGGCCGCGGCCCAGCTGGCCGACCGCTACATCAGCGACCGGTTCCTGCCCGACAAGGCGATCGACCTCATCGACGAGGCCGGCTCGCGCATGCGCATCCGCCGCATGACCGCGCCGCCGGACCTCCGCGAGTACGACGAGAAGATCGCCAACGTGCGGCGCGACAAGGAGTCCGCGATAGACGCGCAGGACTTCGAGAAGGCCGCCGCGCTGCGTGACCAGGAGAAGCAGCTCCAGCTCAAGCGCGAGCGCCGCGAGAAGGAGTGGAAGGCCGGCGACATGGACGTCGTCGCCGAGGTCACCGAGGAGCTCATCGCGGAGGTCCTGGCGACCGCCACCGGCATCCCGGTCTTCAAGCTCACCGAGGAGGAGTCCCAGCGACTGCTCCGCATGGAGGACGAGCTGCACAAGCGGATCATCGGTCAGGACGACGCCATCAAGGGTCTGTCCCGCTCGATCCGCCGTACGCGCGCCGGTCTGAAGGACCCGCGCCGTCCGGGTGGCTCGTTCATCTTCGCCGGCCCGTCCGGTGTCGGTAAGACCGAGCTGTCCAAGGCGCTGGCCGAGTTCCTGTTCGGGGACGAGGACGCGCTGATCATGCTGGACATGTCGGAGTTCATGGAGAAGCACACCGTCTCCCGCCTGTTCGGCTCGCCTCCCGGCTACGTCGGGTACGAGGAGGGCGGGCAGCTGACGGAGAAGGTGCGGCGCAAGCCGTTCTCGGTCGTCCTGTTCGACGAGATCGAGAAGGCCCACCCCGACATCTTCAACTCGCTGCTGCAGATCCTGGAAGACGGTCGCCTGACCGACGCCCAGGGCCGGGTGGTCGACTTCAAGAACACCGTCATCATCATGACGACGAACCTCGGCACCCGCGACATCTCCAAGGGTCAGGGCGTCGGCTTCGCGAAGAACAACGACGCCGAGTCCAACTACGACCGGATGAAGTCCAAGGTCCAGGAGGAGCTCAAGCAGCACTTCCGGCCGGAGTTCCTCAACCGTGTCGACGACATCGTGGTCTTCCACCAGCTCACGCCGAAGGAGATCATCCGCATCGTCGACCTGATGCTGGCCCAGGTGGGCCTGCGTCTGAAGGACCGCGACATGGGGATGGAGCTCACGCAGGAGGCCAAGCAGCTGCTGGCCGACCGTGGCTACGACCCGGTGATGGGCGCCCGCCCGCTCCGCCGTACGATCCAGCGCGAGCTGGAGGACACCCTGTCCGAGAAGATCCTGTACGGCGAGCTCCGTCCCGGCCAGATCGTGAAGATCGGCATCGAGGGCGAGGGCGAGAACGCGAAGTTCACCTTCATCGGTGAGAACGCGCCGGTCGACCAGGTTCCCGACTCGGCCGCCGCCATCGCGGAGCCGATCCAGAACTAGGACCGGCCGGGCACGGCCTGATCAAGCAGGGAGCAGACCCCGCAGTGAGGAGACTCACTGCGGGGTCTGCTTATTTGTTACCAAAGACGGTATCTCGCCACGACAGGTAGTACTACACTCTGTAGAGCGAGTTCGGTCGATCCCACCCAGATGATCTCAACGTTGTACGGACTGCGTTGAGAGCGGTATCGAGGTCAGCCCAGCGACGTACCGAGGAATCAGCTCCGGGAGTGACGCGGAGGTCGGTGCCCGCGCGGGATGCTTCGGACGACCGGGTCGAGCTCCCGGCAGGCGTCGACGACCGGCGCGGGGCCGCCGGGACGCTTACACGGAAAGCACGCCTTGGAGGCACGCATGCGTTTACGGCACGAGGACGGGACGCTCGTTCACCTGGCCTACAACGCGGGTGTGCACCCCGCCGAGGATCTGGAGAACCTCATCGCGCACCTGACGCGGTACGCGGTGCCGGTGCGCAAGCGCCTCGGGGTGGAGCGCATGGGGGTCGGCCTCTGGCTCTCCCCGAGCGTCGCCGACCATCTCACCGCCGACAGGATCGAGCTGGTGCGCCTGCGCCGCTCCCTCGAGGAGCGCGGCCTGGAGGTCGTCAGCCTCAACGGCACCGGCGGCAGGAACCAGGAGGTCCCCGGTCCTGACTGGGCCAAGCCCGAGCGCTACCGCTACACGATGGCCCTGGCCAAGATCCTGGCCTTCCTGCTCCCGCAGGACGTCCGTTTCGGGAGCATCTCCACCATCCCCATCGGCTGGCGCCGCGACTGGCCGGCCGACCTGCACTCGATCGCCTCGCGACGGCTGGAGCGCCTCGCCCGCGAGCTGCGCGGGCTGCACAGCGTCACCGGCAAGACGATCAGGGTCGGCTTCGAGCCGTGGCCCGGATGCGTGCTGGAGACCACCAAGCAGGCCCTCGACCGGGTGGGCGGCATCGACTCCGAGCATCTCGGGATCTGCCTGGACGCCTGTTACCTCGCGGGCGGCTCTGAGGAGCCCGGAGCGGCCCTGCGGGGCCTGGCCGACACCGGAGCCCCGGTGGTGAAGCTCGGCCACGTGCACAACCACATGGCCGCCGCCTGTCAGGAGCTGCCCAGCACCCGTCCGGTGCTGGAGGACACCCTCACCGCGATGCTCTCCGGCGCGGTGAACGGCACCGCGCACATCGAGGTGGAGACCCACGATCTGGCCGTCCCCCTGAGGACCAGGGGCCCCGGCGCCCTGGTCAACATGATCGCCGAGGAGCTCGACTGGGCTCGCACCAGCCTCACCGCCCTCGGCCTGCGCCTCGCCGCCTGACCTCCCACGCTCGCCGGGCCGGGCCCGGTCGGGAGAGGGGCCGCGCCGCTTCAGCCCGGGAGGCGGTAGGCGCCGTCGTCGAGGACCTCTGCCAGGCCGTCCGCCACCAGGCCGTCGAGGGCGCGCTCGCGCTGCGGGGCGTCGTCCCAGACCACGTCGAGAGCCTCCTTGGGTACGGCGCCGTGGGCCTGGCGCAGCACCGCGAGGAGGCGGCCGCGGCACTGGCGGTCCGTGCCCGCGTACGTCTGGCCCTTGCGCGCCGGACCGTCGTAGGCCGGTTTGCCCGCCAGACGCCAGGCGCACAGGTCGCTGATCGGGCAGTCGGCGCAGCGGGCGGCGCGGGCGGTGCAGACCAGGGCGCCCAGCTCCATGACGGCGACCGCCCAGACGGGGGCGCGGTCGGCGTCGGGGAGCAGCGAGGCGGCGAGCCGGCGCTCGGCGGGCGTGGTGGCCTTCGGCGGATACTCCTGGCCGCTGACGGCCCGCGCCAGGACTCGCCGCACGTTGGTGTCGAGAACCGCGTGACGGCCCTGGAAGGCGAAGCTGGCGACCGCGGCGGCGGTGTACTCGCCGACGCCGGGAAGCGCCAGCAGCGCGTCGTGGTCGGTGGGGACCTCGCCGCCGTGCCGGTCGGTGATCGCGCGGGCGCACGCGTGCAGGTTCAGTGCCCGGCGGGGGTAGCCGAGGCGGCCCCAGTGGCGTACGGCCTCGCCGGGCGACTCGCGGGCGAGCGAGGCGGGCGTCGGCCAGCGTTCCATCCACTCGGTCCAGACGGGCAGCACCCTGACCACCGGCGTCTGCTGCAGCATGATCTCGCTGACCAGGATCGACCAGGGGGAGGCGCCGGGCGTCCGCCAGGGAAGGTCGCGGGCGTTGCCGGCGTACCAGCCGAGGATGGGTTCGAGTAAGCGGTTCGACTCGGGCACCTTTCGACGATAGTGCGGCCTCGGGCACCCTTGGCCCGTCTTCACCTGCCTTCACCCGTCCCCGCCCCGTGTCCGGCGGCCGAAACAGGCCGGAAGCGGCGGGTCGCCTGCTGCGGCCCACGAGGACTAACCATACTGAGCGTATGGATCCTGACACGTTCCGTAGCGACATCGGAGTTGACATCTACTGGCGGCGCCGGATGGCCGCGCTCGTCGGTGTGCTCGTGGTGGTCGCCGTCGTGGCGTGGGCCTGCTCGTCGACGAGCGGGCCGGACGACGTCAGGGAGAGGAACCCGGCCGCCCGGCAGGAGACACCTGACCCGCTGCTGGCCGTCCTGCCGACCGTGACGGTCATCCCCACGCCGTCCGCGAGCCCGACGCCCTCGCCGGGGGCGGCCAAGGCGTCCGCCGGGCCCGGGCGGCCCGGCGAGGCCTGCGCCTCCCCGCAGCTCGTGCTGAGCATGGAGGGCCAGGGGACGGTCTATCCGGCGGGCATCCGGCCCCGGTTCGTCCTCACCCTCGTCAACGTCGGCAAGGTGATGTGCACCGCCGACGTCGGGCCGCGCGCCATGGAGGTGCGCATCACCTCCGGCGACGACCGCGTGTGGTCGTCCTCCGACTGCGTCAGCGGCGAGGCCACCAGGGTCCGCGAGCTCGAACGTGGCATCCCGTACGTCAAGGAGCTGGTGTGGGACCGCCGCCGCTCCGGTGACGACTGCGCCGCCGACCGCGCCGCCGCCCTGCCCGGCACCTACGTCGCGGTGGTCCACGCCCCGGGCCTGAGGAGCCGCAAGGCCGTCTTCCACCTCCGCTAGCGGCCCGAGGGTCCCCGCGGCCGCCCGATGGTCCCCGCCGGAGCGGGGACCTCAGACGTAGCGTTCCAGGATGGACGACTCCGCCAGCCGGGACAGGCCCTCGCGGATGTGGCGGGCCCTGGCCTCACCCACCCCGCCCACCTCCTGGAGCTCGCCGATGCTGGCCGCCAGGAGCTTCTGCAGGCTGGCGAACTGGTCGACGAGGCGGTCGACCACCGTGTTCGGCAGGCGCGGGACCTTGGCCAGCAGGCGGTAACCCCGGGGACTCACCGGGGTCTCCAGGGCGTCGTTGCCCGAATGGCCGAGGATCTGGGCGACGACCGAGAGATCGAGCAGCTCGGCGGAGGAGAGCTGGTCGAGCTCGTGCAGCGCCTCGGCGAACTTGCGCGGCCGGCGGCCCGCCACGGGCAGGTAGTCGCGCACGATCAGCTCGCGGTCGCTCTCCGTGCCGGCCACGAGCTCGTCCAGCTGCAGGGAGAGCAGCCGGCCGTCAGTGCCGAGCTCGACCACGTAACCGGCGATCTCCTCGGAGATGCGCCTGACCATCTCCAGCCGCTGGGCGACCACCGCGATGTCACGGACCGTCACCAGATCCTCGATCTCCAGCGCCGAGAGCGTGCCGGAGACCTCGTCCAGGCGGAGCTTGTAGCGCTCCAGCGTGGCCAGGGCCTGGTTGGACTTGGACAGGATGACCGCCGACTCCTCCACCACGTAGCGGATGCCGTCGAGGTAGAGGGCGATGATCCGCATGGACTTGCTGAGGGAGATGACCGGCAGCGACGTCTGCAGGGCCACGCGCTGGGCGGTGCGGTGCCGGGTGCCGGACTCGTCGGTGGGGATGGACGGGTCGGGCATCAGGTGCACGGCCGCCCGCACGATCCGCAGGTCGCCGGAGTTGAGGACGATGGCGCCGTCCATCTTGGCCAGCTCCCGCAGCCGCGTCGCGGAGAACTCGACGTCCAGCTCGAAGCCGCCGCTGCATATCTCCTCGACCGTGCCGTCGTATCCCAGCACGATCAGGCCACCCGTGTGCCCGCGGAGAATGCGCTCCAGCCCGTCGCGCAGAGCGGTGCCCGGTGCGACCGCGGCCAGGACGGCTCTGCGGCGTTCGTCGAGCCCTTTGTAGGTTGCTGCCACATGACCCCCGTGGTCTGCGTATAACAGTCAGCTTACCGGCGAAGGCTCCGCGCGGCCCGGAATCGGTGGATGCCACGCGCCGTGCGGCTCCCGTGACGCGCCGCGCCGCCACGGGGTCGCCGGCCGTGGCTCCCGTGGCCCGCGCGGTGCCCGTGAGGCGTACCGCGCGGGCCGGCGGCCCATGTGCCGTACGGCGCCTGTGACGGTCGCGGGAGCGGGGCGCGGCTCAGGTGACGGGTGCTCAGGTGACGTGGGTGAGGGCATCCCAGACGTTCTCCGCCTCGACGACGTCGAATCCGGGCGCGAAGGGCGCGCCGCGCCCGGCCATGGGGACCAGGGAGTGGTCGCCGTTGCGCTTCTTGCCCGTGTCGAGGGAGCCCGCGGGGACCAGCGCCCGGGTGAAGCCCAGCCGGGCGGCCTCCGACAGGCGGCGCCGCACGTCGCGCACCGGGCGCAGCTCTCCGGCCAGGCCCACCTCGCCGAGCACCACCAGGCCGGAGGGCAGTGCCTTGTCGCCGGCCGCGCTGGCGACCGCCAGCATCACCGACAGGTCGACCGCGGGATCGCTGAGCTTGATCCCCCCGACGGTGGCGGTGAAGACGTCGCACCCGCCCAGCTTGGCGTTGAGCCGCCGCTCCAGCACGGCCAGGACCATCGTCACCCGGTAGGTGTCGAGCCCCGAGGAGGAGCGGCGCGGCTGCTGTGCCTCGGTCCTGGCGACCAGCGCCTGGACCTCGGCCGGCAGCGGCCGGGTGCCCTCCAGGGTGACCGTGACGCAGGTGCCGGGCACCGGGTCGGTGCGGTGGGAGACGAACAGGCCGCTGGCGTCGGCGATGCCCTCGATGCCGCTCTCGTGAAGATCGAAGCAGCCGACCTCGTCGACCGGGCCGTACCGGTTCTTGATCGCGCGGACCAGGCGGAGCCGGGAGTGCCGGTCGCCCTCGAAGTGGAGCACGACGTCGACCAGGTGCTCCAGGGTCCGGGGGCCGGCGATCGAGCCCTCCTTGGTGACGTGGCCGACCAGCACGGTGGCCATGCCGCGCTCCTTGGCCAGCCGCACCAGGTTTCCCGCGACCTCCCTGACCTGGGTCACCCCGCCCGGCACGCCGGTCGCCTGGGTGGAGCCGATCGTCTGCACCGAGTCGACGATGAGCAGGTCGGGCTGGACCTTCTCGACGTGCGAGACCAGCGCGCCCAGGTCGGTCTCGGCGGCCAGGTAGAGGCGGTCCTGGATCGCGCCGATCCGGTCGGCCCTGATCCGCACCTGGGCGGCCGACTCCTCGCCCGTGATGTAGAGGACCGTCTGCTGCCGGGCGATCTTGGCCGCCGCCTCCAGCAGGAGGGTCGACTTGCCGATGCCGGGCTCGCCGGCGAGCAGCACCACGGCCCCGGGGACCAGGCCGCCGCCGAGGACCCGGTCGAGCTCGGGCACCCCGGTGCCGCGCGCGTGCGCCACCTCGGCCTTGACCTGGCCGATCGGCACCGCCGGAGCCGACACCGCCCCTGCGGAGGCCACGCGCGCCCCCGCGGCCGCCGTCTCCTCCTCGACCGTGCCCCAGGCCTGGCACTCGCCGCAGCGCCCCACCCACTTGGCCGTCTGCCACCCGCACTCGGCACAGCGGTAGCCACCAGCCTTCTTCGCCATGGCCGCACGTTACCGGCAGGGCCCGACAACTTTCACCCGGTACGGCATGCCGTACCGGGTGAAAGTCGCAGGGAGGGACGGCACGCGCTCGGTCAGATGTGGCCTTCGAGGTCGGCCAGGAGCAGGCGCTTGGGCTTGGCGCCCTTGATCTGCTGCACGACCTCGCCGCCCTTGTAGAGGTTGAGCGTCGGCAGGCCGAGGACGCCGTACCTCGCCGTGATCTCGGGGTAGTCGTCGGCGTTGAGCTTGGCGATCGTGACGCGGTCGCCGTACTCGGCCTCGATCTCCGCCAGGACCGGCGCGATCATCTTGCACGGCCCGCACCACTCGGCCCAGAAGTCGACCAGGACGGGCTTGTCGCTCCGCAGCACCTGCTCGTCGAAGTTCTCCGCGGTCAATGTGATCATGGTTTTCCCACTTTCCTCAGTACGCATCCTGGGCAGGCCGTGGTCAGCTGCGCCGCCACCTCCGCCCTCCGGGTGAGGAGCGCGCGGATCTCGTCGTCGATCTCCGCCAGCTTGCGCTGGTAGACGGCCACGGACTCCGGGCACGACCCCCCTGACTCGTGACCGGCCCGCAGGCAGTCCACGAACGGGCGGGCGTCGTCCAGGGTGAATCCGACGGCGAGCAGCGAACGGATCTCGGAGACGAGTCTGAGATCCGTCTCCCCGTACTCCCGGTAGCCGTTGGCCGAGCGCCGGGCAGTGATCAGCCCCTGTTGCTCGTAGTAGCGCAGCGCCCGGGTGCTGACACCCGCCCGCCGCGCCAGCTCACCGATCCGCATCCGGCCCTCCCCATGACACGACGATAAACCTTGACATCAACGTCAAGGTCAAGTGCCCGTCCCGTTGTTCCCGGCCGGCCCGCGGAGGTCCCCGCCCGTACGACCGTGTCGCCGGGGCCGTGGAGGTTCAGAACAGCTTCCAGCGCAGCAGGTTGGGGTAGGCGATCTCCAGGCCGGGCGTCTCGGCGATGGCCCGGTCGGCGACCGCGGGGGTGAACTCGATGCGGAGCACCGCCTCCAGATCGGCGCGGCGCTCGAAGGACATGCGCAGGTCGAGCTTGTTCGTCTGCCAGCCCTGGCGGTTCCAGAAGTTCTCGACGGACCTGGCCGAGTACGCGGGGATGGACTGGCCGAACCAGCGGCCGAAGGCGCCGCGGGTGGTGTCGATGTCGATCACGAAGGCCGCGCCGCCGCGCCGCATCACCCGGGAGAGCTCGGCCAGGCCGGGCTCGCACCCGGGGCCGAAGAAGTACGCCCAGCGGGCGATGGCCACGTCCACGGAGGCGTCGGGCAGCGGGAGGGCCTGGGCGGTGGCGGCGTGGATCTCGACGTTCCGCAGGGTACGGCAGCGGCGCCTGGCCAGCTGGACGAGGTCCTCGTGCGGTTCCGCGCCGATCACGCGGGCGGCGGTGGCGGCGAGGGCGGGCAGGTGGTAACCGGTGCCGCAGCCGATGTCGAGGACCGTCGCGCCGGTCCACGACCGGATGGCCGACATCGCGGCCTCGGCGCGCCCTTCGGGGTCCACCGCCCGGTTCTCCAGCTCGTAGGTTTGGGGGGTGTTCCAGATGTTGGGGCTGGGGATGGCGCCCCTCAAGAACCTCGGCATGCCTTCACCGTAATGGTGTGATCTCGGCCGCGTCGGTGGTGGCGGACAGCACTGCTCTCCGGACCCGCTTAGGCTGGCAAAGGTGAGCGACTTGAGCGAGGGGGCCGGTCGGCCCGGCGGTGTTCGCGAGTGTGCGCTCCGAGCCGGAGACGAGGAAGCGGTATGAGCGTCCGTGTATCCAGCGCGAAGATCGCGCTGTCCACAGCGTCGGTGTATCCCGAACGCACTCCCGACGCCTTCGAGCTGGCCGCGCGCCTGGGGTACGACGGTGTGGAGATCATGGTGGGCGCCGACCCCGTGAGCCAGGACGTCGACGTCCTGGAGCGGTTGTCGGACCACTACCAGCTGCCGATCCTGGCCATCCACGCGCCGTGCCTGCTGGTGACGCAGCGCGTGTGGGGCAAGGACCCGTGGGCCAAGCTCCAGCGCGCGCAGCGCGCCGCCGAGCGGGTCGGCGCCAGGACGGTCGTGGTGCACCCCCCGTTCCGCTGGCAGCGCGACTACGCGCGCGACTTCGAGATCGGCCTGGCCAGGATGCGTGAGGAGACCGACGTGGTCTTCGCGGTGGAGAACATGTTCCCGCTGAAGGCCAGGGGCAACGAGGTCGTCCCCTACGCGCCCGACTGGAACCCGGTCGACTACGACTTCCCGCAGGTCACGCTGGACCTGTCGCACACGGCGGTGTCCGGCTCCGACGCCCTGGAGATGTTCACCAAGCTCGGTGACCGGCTCGCCCACCTGCACCTGGCCGACGGCCTGGGGGTGCCGAACAAGGACGAGCACCTGGTTCCCGGGCGGGGCGGCCAGCCGTGCGCGCCGATCCTGGAGCGGATGGCGGGCAACGGATACTCCGGGCTGGTCGTGCTGGAGATCAACACGCGTAAGGCGACCAGCCGCTCCGAGCGGATCGACGACCTCGCGGAGGCGCTGGCCTTCGCACGGCTGCACCTCACGGCCTCCACCCCCGCATGAGCGAGCCCGCCGCGAGCACTCCGCCCGGGAACGGGAACGGGTCCGGAACCGGGAACGGGTCCGGGAGCGGATCCGCCGCGGAGGCCAGGAGGCGTCCCGGGCGCAGGCCGGGGTCGGCCGACACGCGGGGGCAGATCCTCGCGGCGGCGCGCGAGACCTTCGCGGAGAAGGGGTTCGACAAGGCGACCATCCGGGGCATCGCCCGGCAGGCGGGGGTGGACCCGGCGCTGGTCCACCACTACTTCTCCGGCAAGGAGGGGATGTTCGTCGAGGCGATGGATCTGCCGATCACCCCCGACGTCGTCCTCTCGGCGGTCATGGCGGGGCCCCGCGAGCAGGCCGGTGAGCGGCTGGTCCGGCTCATCCTGACGATCATCGCGGACGCCGGGGCGCGCCAGCCGGTACTGGCGCTGGTCCGCACCGCGATGACCAACGAGCAGATGGTCGTCACGATCCGCGAGTTCCTCGGCCAGGCGCTCCTCGGCCGGGTGGGGGAGGCTCTGGGCGTCCCGCCGATCCGGATGGAGGCGGCGTTCGCGCAGATGTTCGGCGTGGTCCTGGTGCGCTACGTCCTCAAGCTGGAGCCGCTGGCCTCGGTGGACATCGAGGACCTGGTGAAACTGCTCACACCCACGATCCAGGGCTACCTCGGCCCGCCCGAATAGCCCTTCCCGCTCGTCCGTGTGACCTTCCCGTCACGTCCCGCGGCTCTCCCCGGTCACTTCGATGCCGTCCGGAGGCGTACAGAGCATTGTTCTGGGAACGGTGTTGACCATAGGGTGACCACGGTCGCCGCGGGTCCCGGTACGAAGCGAAGTTACTCGTCGGTAGGATTTGTGGAGACCCCTTGTCATCGTGGATGACCGGCGGTCGTACGCTGGCAGCCAACGCCGTCTGTGGGAGGACCCGTGCTCTGGGTAGCGATCATCGGGCTGGTCATGACAGCCGTCGCGGTCGCGCTTGCCGCGCGCCGCGTGTTGTTCCTGTACAAGCTCGCCACCGTCGGGCCCGCCGCGCCCGAGCGCGTCGCGTACGCCAGGACTCACCTGGGTGAGGAGATCAAGGCCCAGCTGGTCGAGGTCTTCGGGCAGCGGAAGCTGCTGAAGTGGACGGCGTCGGGCGTCGCGCACTTCTTCGTCATGTGGGCGTTCTTCATCCTGGTGACCGTCTATCTGGAGGCGTACGGCGCGTTGATCCAGGGGGCCGTCACCGGCACCCCCGACTTCCACATCCCGCTCGTCGGGACGTGGGCGATCCTGGGCTTCCTGCAGGACTTCATCGCGGTCGCGGCCCTGCTCGGCCTTCTCGCCTTCGCGATCATCAGGATCAAGAACTCGCCGAAGAAGCTGGGCCGCAGGTCCCGCTTCTCCGGGTCGCACCTCGGCGGTGCCTGGCTCGTCCTCTTCATGATCTTCAACGTGATCTGGACGATGTTCCTCTTCCGCGGCGCCGCCGCCAACACCGGCAACCTGCCGTACGCCTCGGGGGCGTTCGCCTCCGACGCGGCGGCCGCCCTGCTGCGCCCGCTGGGGGCCTCGGCCAACGAGACGCTCGAACACGTCGGTCTGCTCCTGCACATCGGCGTCATGCTGGTGTTCCTCGTGATCGTGGTGAACTCCAAGCACCTGCACATCTTCACCGCGCCGCTGAACGTGGCGTTCTCCAGGCGTCCCGACGGCAACGGCCCGGCCCAGCCGATGCGGATCGACGGCAAGGTCGTCGACTTCGAGGACGAGGAGCTCGACGGCGACAGGCTCGGCCGGGGCAAGATCGAGGACACCACCTGGAAGGGCTTCCTCGACTTCTACACCTGCACCGAGTGCGGACGCTGCCAGGACCAGTGCCCGGCCTGGAACACCGACAAGCCGCTGTCGCCGAAGATGCTGATCCTGGAGCAGCGCGACCACGCGTTCAAGGTCGCGCCGTACCTGATGGCGACCCAGGAGGAGCGCGCGGGCCTCCACGAGGACGTGCTGGCCCTGCTGGAGAAGCCGCTGGTCGGCGAGGACGGCGTCATCCACCCCGACGTGCTGTGGTCCTGCACCAACTGCGGCGCCTGCGTCGAGCAGTGCCCGGTCGACATCGAGCACATCGACCACATCCTCGACATGCGCCGCTACCAGGCGATGGTGGAGTCCAACTTCCCGTCCGAGGCCGGCGTCATGGTCAAGAACCTGGAGAACAAGGGCAACCCGTGGGGGATGCCCGAGACGAAGCGGGCCGACTGGATCGAGGAGCTGGCCGGTCGCGAGGTCGACCCCATCGAGATCACGCTCGTGGACGAGAAGATGCCCGACGACACCGAGTACCTCTTCTGGGTCGGCTGCGCCGGGGCCCTGGAGGACCGGGCGAAGAAGACCACCAAGGCGGTCGCGGAGCTGCTGCACGTCGCGGGCGTCACGTTCGCGGTGCTCGGCCCGATGGAGGCGTGCACCGGTGACCCGGCCCGCCGCCTGGGCATGGAGTATCTCTTCGACATGCTGGCCAAGCAGAACATCGAGACCCTGAACGAGGCCGGGGTCAAGAAGATCGTCGCGACCTGCCCGCACTGCTTCAACACCCTCGCCAACGAGTATCCCCAGCTCGGCGGCACCTACGAGGTGGTGCACCACACCCAGCTGCTGGCCAAGCTCGTGGACGAGGGCAGGCTGGTCCCGGTCACGCCGATCGAGGAGAAGATCACCTACCACGACCCGTGCTTCCTCGGACGCCACAACAAGGTTTACTCCCAGCCCCGAGACATCATGGCCAAGGTGCCCGGGGTGAAGACCCAGGAGATGCACCGCCACAAGGACCGCGGCTTCTGCTGCGGCGCGGGCGGCGCGCGGATGTGGATGGAGGAGCGGCTCGGCAAGCGCATCAACACCGAGCGCGTGGACGAGGCGCTGACCACCGAGCCGGACACCATCTCCACGGCCTGCCCGTTCTGCCTGGTCATGCTCGGTGACTCGATCAACGAGAAGAAGAACTCGGGTGAGGCCAAGGAGACGCTTGAGGTCGTCGACGTCTCCCAGCTGCTGATCAAGTCGATCAAGGGCCGGCCCGTCGAGGCGTCCTGACATCCGGTCGGTGACCGGTCAGAGGGGACATCTTCCCGATGTTCCCTCTGACATGCGGTCAAGTCATCGGGAAAAGGATGTCAGGTCCGAAAACCTTTCTCCACATAACGGGAAAATCACGGTAACCTCAACGTCGCGTAGCTCATTCAACGGGGAGGGGGCTTGACGATGCCCGTCGTCGTCAGCGATGCCGAGGTTACCCTGGCCGATGTTCTCTCACTTCGGCTGGCCGTCGACGAACCTCTGGCCGACGGCACCGAACTGGTCCTGCGTAACCGGGCCACCTCGGTCGAGAGCCGGGTGCCGCTGGGCACGCCGGGCGTACGGATGCGCGAGGCGGAGCTGGCGGTCTCGCTCGCGCCCCTCGAACTCGGTCCCGGCCGCTGGGACACCTACCTGCAACAGGGTGCGGCGCGCACGCGGCTGCGCAGTGTCGATCCCGGATTCTCCCTCGACCACCTCGACGCGTACGCGCTGAGCCGCAGAACGCTGGCCTACCGCGCCTACCGGACCCGCAACGGCTTCCTCGCCCTGAAGGTCGACGACGCCCAGCCGGCGGCGGAGGTCCGTTCCGTCTGGTTCAGGGAGGGGCGCTTCGAGGTCACCGGGCTGCTGGCCTTCACCGGCCTCGACGACGACGAGGCGCGGCACGAGGCGAAGCTCGCCCTGCGCCGCAGCCGGCCCGACGCGGAGCTGACCTCCGTTGCAACGGTCCAGGGGGTGCGTTTCCACGCCGCGCTCTCGCTGTGCGACGTACTCGCCGCCGCCCCCGACCAGACAGGCACCTGGGAACCCTCGCTGGAGGTACGCGGCGTGGCCACGCCGCTGCGGCTGGGTTCCCGGCTGGACGACGTCGACGGCAAGCGCCGCCGCCTGCACTATCCCGCCACGCAGATCGACGGCGTGCCGATCCGGCCCTGCTACACGGCGGACGACGAGCTCAGGATCGAGGTCGGCGGGTGAGGATCTGCCTTCTCACCCCCTCCGTCTACGGCATGCGCGGTGACGTCCGCTCGATCGTCAACCTCGCGGGGGAGCTGGCAGAACGTCACGAGGTCGAGATCATCAGCGTCCGCCGCCACCGGGAGAAACCGTTCTTCCCGGTGGCGTCCGGTGTGAGGCTCTCCTGGGTGGTCGACGCCCAGCCGGGGGTCAGATACCTGCTCCCGCGGGGCCAGATGCGCACCGAGGTCGCCCTCTGGCGGCGGCTGCGCGGGCTGCGGACCGACGTGCTCATCAGCACCCGGCCGGGGCTGAGCGTCCAGGTGGCCAGGCACGCGCCGCGCGACGTCACGCGGATCGCCCGCGAGTGGGGCCGGCCGCCGGTGCCCGGGCCGATCAGGAAGTTCTACCCGCGCCTGGACGCGGTCGCCGCCGCCACCGAGACGAGCCGGCAGGAGTGGGACCACCTGCTCGGCGGGAACGTCCCGGTCGGCGTGATCCCGGACGCGCTGCCCGCCGGGCCGTGGCCGCGCTCGCGGATGGACAACCGCATCGTCGCCGCGGGAGGGCGTCTGGTGCCGGTGAAGGCCCACGACCGGCTGATCCGCGCGTTCGCCGTCGTCGCGGGCAAGCGCCCCGACTGGCGGCTGCGCCTGTACGGCGGGGGCCCCGAGGAGAAGCGCCTGCGCGCCCTGGTCGGCGACCTCGATCTGCACAACCACGTCTACTTCATGGGGACGACCTCCGACCTGACCGGCGAGTTCGCCAAGGCGTCGATCGTGGCGACGACCTCCAGGACGGAGGTGCTCGGGATGACCGTGATCGAGGCGATGGCCAGCGGGGTGCCGGTGATCGCGTTCGACGGCCCCCGGGGACCGGGCGAGTTCGTGGCCGACGGGCGGAACGGGGTGCTGGTCGCCGAGGGGGAGGACGAGATCGAGGCGTACGCGTCCGCGCTGCTCGCGCTCATCGACGACGAGGGACGGCGCAGGGGGCTGGCCGCGGGCGCCCTGGAGGTCGCGGCGGACCACGACGCGTCCTCGGTGGCCGACCGCTGGGAGAAACTGATCGCGGCCACGTCCCGCCGTGCCTGACACCGGTACCGTTGGGACATGCATGGGTACAGCGGTGACAAGCAGGCTTATCTGACTCGGTTGCGGCGCGTCGAGGGACAGATCAGGGGTCTGCAGCGGATGGTCGAAGAGGATGCCTACTGCATCGACGTGCTGACCCAGGTCTCGGCCGCCACGCGGGCGCTCCAGGCGGTGGCGCTGGGCCTGCTGGAGGACCACATCGGGCACTGCGTCGCCGACGCCGTCAACGCCGGAGGGCCGGAGGCTCAGGAGAAGGTCAAGGAGGCGTCGGCCGCGATCGCCCGTCTCGTCCGTTCGTGACTAGTCACATGACTATCTTTTCCGACCACGTCCCGGACCCCGTTGGAGGGTCCGGGACCAGGTCTTGGAAACGGTTCTTCCCGAGGCTTCAGCAAACAGCCGAAGCGCTCAATCCGAGCGCGTTGTCGAGCTCCACCAAGGTGAGGGGCCGTTCGCTGATCGCGACGGCGGACAGCACCTCGGCATAGAGCGCGATCTCGTCCAACGCGACACGGTCGTGGACCCTAGAGTCCAGGTCGTCGTGCCCCACCGCGTCGTCCTTCCTTCCGCAGCCCACACCCACTTCGAGGTTACGGCGGGCGGACATCGGTGCCCATGGCCCATCGGGACCATTCCTCGCCCCGCCCGGCACATCCTCAAGGAGGATCATTTCCCGTTTAGGAGATCACAATTCAGCTAATTGTCTGATGCGTAGGGGGCTAGAAGGATATAGGGAGAGTAAGGATGAAATAACTGTATTTGTGGTTTAGGCATACCGGTGCGTGTCAGAAGTGACGGGGGTTGGAAGCAGTTGGTGGTGGAGCATGTATCAGTATGCGTGAGTGATCTTGAAAGAGTGGGTTAAGGCGCAGGGTGTCCACCCGATCACCGCTTACCGGTGGGATCGGGAAGGCGCCTGGCCCGTGCCCACCCGTAAGGTCGGACGGCTGATCCTGGCCGCAGACGTCGATCCCGTCGCCTCGCACGACGCAACCACCATGGGGTAGGCCTGCGTCTCTTCGGCGGAGGCGTCTTCATCGACCTGCCCGTCTCCACCGACCCCACCTCGGCGGTCGCGCTCGCGGCCGACGCCGCCCAGAGTCGCGGGGAGACGGTAAACGCCCGTGGAGGAGTGGTAAGACCCGGCACCTGTGCCGGGCGCGCACCGGCGAAACGGGAACCCCGGAAACGGGGAACGCTCCGGCGCAAGCCGGAAGCTGCCTGAGAGCGCGCTTACCAAAGCGCACTCACAAGCAACGGTAAGTCCCCGATACTCCGGGGACGGGATCGTCGCGCTCGTGCGTCAGCCGGTGCACGACCGCGGAGGCCGTCGGAAATCCCCGCTCCGGTATCTCGGTTCCCGTGAGGCGGCACCACGCAAGCCCGGTGGCGTAGGCGGCGCCGAGCAGGGCCGCCGCCGCGGCACGGTCCGGCGGGTGGAGCGCCGCGGGCAGCTCTCCGGAACGCGGCCAGCACCCCCGCAGCGGGTGCGAGGCGTCGGTGAGCACCACGTGGAGGATGTGCCGCAGCTCGGGATCCAGCCACGGGTAGACACCGTCGGCCGCCCTGGGCGCGACGTCCGACAGATCGGCGGCGAGCAGCGAGGCGGCCACCGCCCGGGGGTCGGCGCCCATCGGGGCGAGGAAGCCCAGCGCCTGGACCAGGTCGTAGACCGCGTGCTGGAAGTACTCGCCGGGCGAGGTGTCGGGCAGCGTCAGGTGGGGCGGGCAGCGCGAGAGCCACGCGTGCCGTACGGCCTCGTCCCCCTGGTGGGCCACGGCGGGATCCCGGCAGGCCCGGCGCAGCAACGGCTCGACCATGGACAGCAGGGCGTCGGCCCTCGGCCTGAACCTCGGGTCCTCACGCACCACGGTGGCGGTGTCGGCCATCAACGCGACCAGCCGCAGGCCCGCCTCCGGGTGCCCGGCCCTGACCCGCTCGCCGTACAGCGCGACCAGGTCGCCCAGCGAGGTGGGCGGCAGCCAGCGGACCCACTCGTCGCCGGGCAGCGGGCGGGCCAGGAACTCCCCGAACATCGACAGCAGCACCTCGTTGCCGTCGAAGGCGGGGGCGTAGGCGCACCACATGAGCGTGCCCCAGATCGCGGCGACGGGACTGGCCACCTCCCGGGCGAAGAGCTCGGCGAACGGCCCGGTGATCGGGAAGTCCTCCCTGCGCCTGCCGCGCTGGGCGACCAGCAGCTCGCGGACCCGCTCGGTGATCTCGTACGGCACGTCGGGGCCGACGAACCCCTGGACCGATCCCCGGTCGGCGACGAGGTCGGCGCCGGTCGGCACCAGGTGCGGCAAGATCATCGAGGTGGCGTGGACCACGTGCGCCGCGGCGCGGAAGTCCCGGTCGGCGGGGGGAGCGGTCAGGTACCAGCGGCCGTCGGCGGCATCCTGCCGGTACCACCGGGCGTGGGCGCCGAACAGCCAGCGCCCGCCGTCCGGGGTGGCCAGCGTGCGCTGCGCGATGGCCTGGGCGCGCGCGAGCGGCGGCAGCGCCACCCACCGGTGGTCGGCGACCATGGTCCGCACGTCGTTCTCGATGGCGTCGAACCCGTCCCACTGCCACATGCCGGTCATCGGCATTCCGGGGCGAGGGCCCCTGGCCTGCGCCACGGGCGGGATGCCCCTGCCTCCCTTCGGTCAAGGTCGTGCCAGGCCCCGAGATCCCCCGATGGGGCCTGGCACGATCGTAAGGCCCTCCCCGCCGCCGCGTCGGGGCCGTGCGGTCGCGGTCCGGGGCCGGAAGATCCCGGAACGCCCGGACACCTGGGCGTCCGGGGCTTCGGATCCTCAGGCGTCCGGGTGCCGAGGTCGTTCAGGTCGTTCAGTTCGTCCAGGCCGCTCAGGCCGGTGGGAGGACGGTCGCGGCCCGGTGGCGGGCCGCCTTGGCGATGTAGCCGGCCGGTGTACGGGCGAACGAGTCGCGGTCGTCGTCGGTGAGCTCACGGACGATCTTCCCGGGGACGCCCGCGACGAGCACCCCCGCCGGGATCCGCTTTCCCGGCCCCACCAGGGCGCCCGCCGCGATCAGCGATCCCGCGCCGATCCTGGCGCCGCCGAGCACGATCGCGCCGATGCCCACGAGCGCGCCGGTCTCCACGTGTGCCCCGTGCACCATGGCCTTGTGCCCGAGGCTCACCCGGGGCTCCAGCACGGCCGGCTCGCCCGGGTCGGCGTGCAGGCAGCACAGGTCCTGGATGTTGCACTCCTCCCCGACCTCGACGTCCTCGTCCTCGCCGCGCAGGACCGAGCCGTACCAGACGTTCGCGGCACGGCCCAGCCGTACCCTCCCGACGACCACCGCTCCGGGGGCGATGTAGGCGTCCGGATGGATCCGCGGGATCGCGTCGCCGTCGAGGGCGGCGATGTAGGGCGTGGCGTTCATGATGACGATGGTACGAGGGGGTGATCTGTCCGGTATTTCCGCAAGCAGGTCGGGCGTTCCGGTTGCGGACTTGGGCAGTAAGCAGGAAAGTCGTCTCCTGACGTCTCCTTTCCCGCCACACAACCTCCACGGGCAGTGCCATGACAAACCAGCACGACAGCTTTCCCGACCTGATGCACGAGGACTCGTTCGAGGTCGCCCTGCGCGGCTACAGCCGTCGTCAGGTTCACGAATACATGGACCGCCACCGCCACCAGATCCGCGACTTGGAGGAGCGGCTCGCGCGGGCGATCGACCAGGCCGAGCAGGGCCGGATCGAGCTGGCCGAGGCCCGCAGGAGGCTCTCCGACGCCCCGCAGGACTACGACGAACTCGGCCAGAGGCTCAGCCAGATCCTGAAACTCGGCGAGGAGGAGGCCACCTCCAAGAAGCAGGTCGCCGAGGCGGAGGCGATCAAGCTCCGTGACGACGCGGCCGCGGAGGCCGAGCGGCTGATCAACTCCGCGCGGGGCCGGGCCGAGGGCATTCTGAACGCCGCGCAGCAGGAGGCCGAGCGCCGGGTCGCCGAGGCCACCGCCGCCGCCGAGCAGATGCTCGCCCAGGCCGGTAACGACGCCGAGGAGACGCTCAACGCGGCCCGTACCGAGTCCGAGGAGACCCTGCGCGGCGCCCGAACCGAGGCTGACCGGATGGTCACCTCGGCGAGGAACGAGGCCGAGCGGACGGTCCAGGAGGCCCGCGCCGAGGCGGACGCCACCCTGAGCGCCGCCGGCGCCGAGGCGGAGGCGACCGTCCGCGCCGCCAACACCGACGCGCACTCCACCCTGTCGACGGCCCAGCAGCGCGCCGCCGCCCTGGACGAGACCACCGGTCGCCGGGTCGTCTATCTCACCGACACCCACCACGAGGTCATGCGCCGCCTGCACGAGATGAGCTCCGTCCTGGGAGACCTGCTCCACCGCGAGGCCGCGGCCGGAGCCCTGATCGACGAGGGCTCCGTGCTGCCCCCGGCTCGCGTCCAGCCCGCGCCGGCCGCCCCCGCCCTCGGTCCCGGTGCCGATTCCAGTCCCGCTCCCGCTCCCGGTTCCGGTCCCGCCGAGGCTCCGGACGGCTCCCAGGGCGCGCCCGGCGCGGCGGACACCGTCGCGCACGACGGCGCCAGGACGCCCTCGGGACAGACCGGACCCGCCCGGCACGCCGGATCCGAGGACGCGCCCGAGGGCGTGCGGGACGACGCCGGGTTCGACGACTCGCCCGATCTGGAGTCCGTACGGGTGATCGTGGACGACGAGGTCCCCGCCGGGGGCGCGGACGAGCGGCACGGCCGGGACGACGACCGTTTCGACGAGATGCATGTCGAGGTGGTCGGCGACGACGACGTCGCCGACGACGACGGGCCGGCGGCGGGGAAGGCCGGGAAGGACGAGGAGAAGTACGCCACCCCCAGGAAGTAGGGGATCCCGCCCCCGGAGACCGTGAAGCGGGTTCGTGCGGCAGGGGAGACGCTACGCGTCACGGGTGGCGGGAGTGGTCCGAAGATCAAGCGGAAGCCCCCGCCCCCGATAGGGTCGGGGGCTTCCGCGATTGGGGGCCCGGCGCCGGGACCGCATCGGATCCGCTCATCCCGGCACCGGGCGGTCTTCAGGTGTCCGCTCCCGGCTCCGTGCCGCGGGAACGTTCCCGCTGGTCGAGTAGCTGCTCGCGCAGCCCTTCCGGATCGTCCGCATCGATGGTCATCGCGCAGCCGACATCGCGCTGGGCGGAGGTCAGCGGGTGGTGGCGAGTGGCCCACCACCTGCCCGCGTCGCTCCGCCAGATCGTCCAGTCGGGGAACTCCCGGGCGATTTCAGCGAGATGCCGGTCGAAAGACATCTGTGCACCTTCCCCGCGCCCAGGCCCGTCTTTGCGACGTTCCACCTCTGACGGTGAGGCACTTCTCTAGAGAAATCAATGATCGCAGGGGACAGGTCAACCTATCGGTTGACGGATGGCCTTGATCTATGAGTCGAAGTCGTACTGAAGTACGTAAGATGCGGCGTCGAGGACCATCTCGTTGACCTCGACGGCGACGCCGTCGGCGGTGCGGGCGACCCGGGCGATCACGATGACCGGGGTGCCCGCGGGCAGGTCAAGCTGGACGGTCTCATGGGGATGGGGCATGCGGGCCCTGATCTCCTCGGTGAAGTGCACCGGGGCGTGGCCGAGCTCGCCGAGGCGCGCGTAGACGCCTCCCGGGCCCGTGTCCTCTCTCGTGATCGCGGTTCCCTCCACCAGGGCGGCGGGGAAATGGGAGACCGACAGCTGGACCGGCCGCTCGTCCACCGAGTAGCGCCGCCTGCGGACCCACACCTCGGGACTGCCCAGCACCCGGGCCACGGCGTCCTCGGCGGTCTCCCGGTCGATGTCCACCTCGTCCACGGTGTAGGGGCGCCCCCTGGTGTCGGAGTCCCAGATGGCCTCGCCGCGCCCCCAGTGGTCACGGGAGAGTCGCCGGGAGCCGTGCCGCCTGATGGGGCGGAACTGCCTGACGTACACCCCTGAGCCGCGTTTGGGGACGGCCAGTCCTTCGTTGATTAGTACGGACAGGGCCTGCCTGGCGGTGGCACGGGCTATGCCGTGCGTCGCCATCAGGGCGTTCTCGCCCGGAAGCCGATCCCCGTCTCGGAGATCACCGGACAGGATCGCTTCGCGAAGCCCGTCGGCGATGCGCCGATAGATCGGGGGCTCGGGAGGTACCGGGGACTGCTGCACGTTCGATCACCCTCTGTCACCAACCGGGTTTGGCGTCTCCAGAGAACTTGCCCCGCCTTGTCCACGATCGCACAGATACGGAGGTTGGTATCGTGCTTCTTTTGGGAGGATCGTGCCCGTGTGGCGATCTTAAAGAGTTTCTTCGGTCCGTTACCGTGGAACGGTCCCAGCCGGTATTCGGACGGCCCACCACCGGCGCGTGACGATCGTGGCCAGCACGGCCCCCGTCGCGTTGACGATCACGTCGTCGACGGAGCTCACCCGTCCCAGGCGCAGGGCGTACTGGAGGATCTCCACGGTGAGCGACGCCCCGGCCGCCACGGCCGCGATCCCGGCGAGTGACGCGAACCGCGCCGAACGCACCGGAAGCACCGGAAGCATGGCCCCGAGCGCGGCGAAGACCAGGAGATTCCCTCCGACCTGCACGAACGCCGCCTGTCCCGGTCCGTGGAGGGTCGCCCACAGGTCCGCGAACGGGACGAGACTGACGCCCGAGACCCCCACCCCGGGGGTGAGGATCATCCAGATCCAGGGTGCGGTCCCGGCCACCGCGACCACGTCGGCCAGGGCGGTGCGGGCGGGGAAGGGGTGACCGGCGCGGGCGCGGTGGAGGGTCAGCAGGCGGACGGCCACGACGACCGCGGGGACCGCGAGGAAGGCCGCCAGAACGATGTTCCCCCACTGCTGCCACGCCTGGTGCATGAGGCAATGATCAATGACGCGGCGCGCGGAGTCCCGCCGGACGGCCTTCGAGGTTACGAGAAGGTGACCTTCGAGCAAGGGTCGTTCGCACCCTCGGCAGCGGCGAGAAGGCGTCCGGAAGCGGGAGATCCGGGCGCGGGCGAGGCGGCGCATCCTCCCGGAAGGCCGGGCACTCAGGGCTGCGTCAGGGCAGTCTCAGAGCGGCATCGGAGCGGCCTGGGGCGGTCTCAGGGCAGAGAGGCCGGGGCGAGGTTGCGTCCGAGGAAGTGCACGGCCCGGTCCCAGGCGGCCCGCGCGGCCTCCGGGTCGTGGAACTGCGGGGCCTTGTGGTTGTGGAAGGCGTGCCCGGCCTCCTCGGCGACGTACACCTCGACGTTCGACCGTCCGGCCGCGGCCTTCTCCACCATGGAGACCCGCTCTCGAGGGATGTAGGGATCGGAACCGCCGAACACGAGCAGCAGCGGGCAGGTGATCTTCTCCAGCATGCCGGCCGCGTCGGGTACGGCGGATCCGTAGAACGACAGGACCGCGTCCACCTCGACCGTGGCCGCGAGCAGGTAGCCGATCGAGCCGCCCAGGCAGAATCCGACCACCCCGGCCCCGCCCTCCGCCTCGGGCAGCCCCCGCAGATGCGCCAGTGCCACTGCCGAGTCGGCCACCCCGTGGGGAACGTCGAACGTGGAGGCCATCTCGATCGACAGGGCCGTTCCGGCGTCGTCGTGGTCGGACACCCAGTTGGGCCGGATCCGCCAGAACAGGTCGGGGGCGCCGACGACGTACCCGAGCGCGGCCAGGTCCTCGGCCACCTTCCTGATGTACGGCCCCACCCCGTAGATCTCCTGGACCAGCAGGACGACCGGACCCCGGCCGGCCGGGGGCAACCACAGATGCAGGTCGAACGAGCCGTCGGCGACGGTGACCGTCTCGGTGCGAGCTTCCACGTGTTCCTCCTGCTGACGTATGGCGACCGGCTGATGTGCGGCGACGGACGGGTGGTGAGACGAGCGAGCAGTGAATCGCATACCCGTCGAACGCGGACAGATGTGCGGGCGGGCGTACGGCCTGCCCGTCAGATGGTTCTGGCCAGGGCGCGGGAGATGCCCAGCGCGGCGGCCTTGACGGCCGGGGCCAGCCGGGTGGGCTGGAAGCGGGCCAGCGGCACCGAGACGGACAGCGCGGCCACGGCCACGCCGTCGCCGAACACCGGGGCCGCGATGCAGGCGCCGCCCAGCTGCGCCTCCTCCCGCTCGTAGGCCAGCCCCGCCGCCTGGATCTGGCCGATCGCCTCCTCCAGGCGGCGGGGGTCGACGATCGAGTGCGGGGTCAACCGGCGCAGCGGGCGGCCGAGGACCTCGTCGATCAGGTCGGGCCCGGAGTAGGCCAGCAGGGCCTTGCCGATCCCGGTGCAGGTCAGCGGGAGGCGCCCGCCGACACGTGAGGGCAGCGCGAAGGTCTCCTGGCCGCGGATCTTCTCGACGTAGACGACGTCGAGGCCGTCGCGCACGCCCAGGTGGACGGTCTCGTGGGTCGCCTCGTAAAGGTCGTGCATGAAGGGCAGCGCCGCGTGTCTCAGGTCGCGCTCCAGGGGCACGATGCTTCCGAGCTCGAAGAGGCGGCGGCCGAGATAGTAGCCGTCCGGCCGGCGGGTGACCGCGCCGATCGAGGTCAGTTCGGTGAGCAGCCGGAAGGCGGTGGTCTTGGGCAGGTGGCAGCGCTCGGCGACGTCGGCCAGGCGCAGCGGTCCTCCCGTGGGACGGAACGCGTCGAGTACGAGCCAGGATTTCTCCAGCACGGACAGCCGGTCGGGGTTCCGTTTCACGGAACGCATTCTTGCCTACGGGCCACTCACGGCTCTATACCCGTACATAGTGACCTTAAGGAGTACGTCACCGAGGAGCAGTCTTGTCTGACCAGGTGAACCACTTCATCGGTGGGGTGCCGGTCGCCGAGGGCGCGACGTTCAGCACCCATGACCCGGTGACCGGCCTGCCGGTGCGCGAGGTCCGCGAGGCGGACCGGGAGATCGTCGGCAGGGCGGTGGCCGCCGCCCGCGCGGCCCTGCCCGCGTGGGCGGCGCTGCCGGTGGCGGAGCGCGCCGCCTGGATGCGCCGCCTCGCCGACGCGATCGAGGAGCGGTTCGAGGACCTGGTGGCGGCGGAGATCGCCGACACCGGCAAGTCGGTCACCCAGACCCGCACCCTGGACATCCCGCGCGGGGCCGCGAACTTCCGGTCGTTCGCCGAGATCGCGGCCCAGCACCCGGAGGACGCGTTCCACCTGACGGACGTGCTGAGCTACACCGTCCGCAAGCCCCTCGGCGTGGTCGCGGTGATCGTGCCGTGGAACCTGCCGTTCCTGCTGGCGACCTGGAAGCTCGGTCCCGCACTCGTCGCGGGCAACACCGTCGTGGTCAAACCCTCGGAGCACACGCCGGGCTCGCTCGCGGTGCTCGCGGAGATCGCCGCGTCGATCGGCCTGCCCGCCGGCGTCCTCAACGTCGTGAACGGCTTCGGCGGCGGCTCCACCGGCCAGTTCCTGGTGGAGCACCCCGGCGTGGACGCGGTCACCTTCACCGGCGAGAGCCGTACCGGATCGACGATCATGAAGGCGGTCGCGGACCGGGTCAAACCCGTCTCGTTCGAGCTGGGCGGCAAGAACGCCGGGCTGGTCTTCGCCGACGCCGACCTGGACGCGGCCGTCGAGGGGAGCGTGCGGTCGGTCTTCACCAACGGCGGCCAGGTCTGCCTGTGCACCGAGCGGCTCTACGTGCAGCGGCCCGTCTTCGAGGAGTTCACCGCCCGGCTGGCCGCGCGCGCGGGGGAACTGCGGTTCGGCCGCCCCTCCGACGAGGACGCCACGATGATGCCGATGATCTCCGCCGAGCACCGGGACAAGGTGCTCTCCTACTACGAGCTGGCCAAGCACGAGGGCGCCGAGATCCGTGCCGGGGGCGGGGTGCCGCGCTTCGGCGACGACCGCGACGGCGGTTACTACGTCGAGCCGACCGTGCTGACCGGCCTGCCGCCCGGCTCGCGGGTGAACCGGGAGGAGATCTTCGGCCCGGTCTGCCACATCGCCCCCTTCGACACCGAGGCCGAGGCGGTCGGGCTGGCCAACGACAGCGAGTACGGCCTGGCGGCGACCGTCTGGACCTCCCACCTGAGCAGGGCCCACCGGGTCGCCAGGTCGCTGGAGGCCGGGCTGGTCTGGGTCAACACCTGGTACCTGCGTGACCTGCGCACCCCCTTCGGCGGGGTGAAGCTGTCCGGCATCGGCCGCGAGGGCGGTACGCGCTCGCTGGACTTCTACTCCGAGCCCACCACGATCACCATCAAGCTGGAGCCTGGACATGACTGAGTGGAGCGAGGCCACCGACGTGCACGCGGAGGCGGCCGACCGGCTGCTGGAGGCGGCCAGGAGCGGTAAGCCGTGCGCCCCGGTGCGCGAGACGCTGCCGAGCCGGAGCGCCGAGACCGGGTACGCCGTACAGGAGATCAACACCAGGCGGGCGCTGGACGAGGGCCGCAGGCTGGTCGGCAGGAAGATCGGGCTGACCTCCGCGGCGGTCCAGCGCCAGCTCGGCGTGGACCGGCCGGACTTCGGGATGCTCTTCGCCGACATGGCCTATCTCGACGGCCTGCCCGTGCCGACCGGCCGCTTCCTGCAGCCCAGGGTCGAGGCGGAGGTCGCGCTGGTCCTCAAGGACGACCTGGAGGGCGGCCCGTTCACGGTCGCCGACGTCATCCGGGCGGTCGACTTCGCGCTGCCGGCGATCGAGATCGTCGACAGCCGCATCGCGGGATGGGACATCACGCTCGTCGACACGATCGCCGACAACGCCTCCAGCGGCGCGTTCGTCCTCGGCAACACCCCGGTGAGCCTGCGCGGCCTGGACCTGCGCCTGGCCGGGATGACCATGAACCGGCGCGGCCAGGAGGTCTCCACCGGCGCGGGCGCGGCCTGCCTCGGGCATCCGCTCAACGCCGCGGTCTGGCTGGCCGACGCGCTGGGCGGCACGGACTTCCCGCTGCGCGCCGGGGACGTCGTGCTCACCGGCGCGCTCGGCCCGATGGTCGACGTCGAGCCGGGCGACGCCTTCGAGGCCCACATCGAGGGCCTCGGCTCGGTCAGGACGGTGTTCTCGTGACGGCCCACGCCGCGGGGGAAGGCGGTGTTCTCGTGACGGCTCGCACCGCGGGGTGCCTCGGGAAGGCGGTCCTCTCGTGAAAATCGCCATCATCGGTTCGGGGAACATCGGCACCGACCTGATGTTCAAGGCACTGCTGTCGGAGAAGGTCGAGGTCGTCGCGATGGCGGGCATCGACCCCGACTCCGACGGCCTGGCCCGCGCCCGCTCCAGGGGGATCGCCACCACCCACGAGGGCGTGGAGGGTCTGGTCGCGCTGCCCGGGTTCGCCGAGGTGGACGTCGTCCTCGACGCGACCTCCGCGGGCGCGCACCGGCACAACGACCGGGTGCTCCGGGCGCACGGCAAGCGCGTCATCGACCTCACCCCCGCCGCAATCGGCCCCTACGTGGTGCCCCCGGTCAACCTGGACGCCCACCTCGCCGAGCGGAACCTCAACATGGTCACCTGCGGCGGACAGGCCACCATCCCGATCGTCGCGGCGGTCGCCTCGCGGGTGCCCGTCCGGTACGCGGAGATCGTCGCCTCGATCTCCTCCCGGTCGGCGGGGCCCGGCACCCGGGCCAACATCGACGAGTTCACCGAGACCACCTCCCGGGCGATCGAGCGGGTCGGCGGGGCGGCGAGGGGCAAGGCGATCATCGTCCTCAACCCGGCCGAGCCGCCGCTGATCATGCGCGACACGGTCTACTGCCTGGTGGACGAGTGCGACGAGACGACCGTGGCGGAGGTGGCGGGCGCCGTGCTGGAGATGGTGGCGCGGGTCAACGACTACGTGCCCGGCTACCGGCTCAAGCAGGAGGTGCAGTTCGAGACGATCCCGGCCGGGGAGCCGCTGCCCGACGGCACCCGCGACGGCGGCGTCAAGGTGACCGTCTTCCTGGAGGTGGAGGGCGCCGTCCACTACCTGCCCGCCTACGCGGGCAACCTCGACATCATGACCTCCGCCGCGCTGCGCACGGCCGAGCGCCTGGCCGAGCCGCCGGACCGGGCCGTGGACGAGGGCCGTGCGGAGAACGCGAGCCGTTCGGGCCGGGCCGCCCGTACGGACGCGGAGGTGGGCGCGTGAAGCTGTACATGCAGGACGTGACACTACGGGACGGCATGCACGCCGTCCGGCACCGCTACACCGCCGCCCAGGCCGCCGAGATCGCCGCGGCCCTCGACGCCGCCGGGGTGGCGGCCATCGAGATCGCGCACGGCGACGGTCTCGCCGGGGGCAGCTTCAACTACGGCGCGGGCGCGCACACCGACGACGAGTGGATCGAGGCGGTCGCCGGGGTCGTGCGGCGGGCGAAGCTGACCACCCTGCTGCTGCCCGGCATCGGCACCATCCACGACCTCCGGCGTGCCCACGCCCTCGGCGTCACCTCGGTCAGGGTCGCCACCCACTGCACCGAGGCCGACATCTCCGCCCAGCACATCTCCACCGCGCGCGAGCTCGGGATGGACGTGGCCGGGTTCCTGATGATGTCCCACATGGCTCCGGCCGAGGAGCTGGCCCGGCAGGCCGCGCTCATGGAGTCGTACGGCGCCCACTGCGTCTACGTGACCGACTCCGGCGGCCGGTTGACCATGGACGGGGTCAGGGAGCGGGTCAGGGCCTACCGCTCGGTGCTCGGCGAGGGCACGGAGATCGGCATCCACGCCCACCACAACCTGGGTCTGGGCGTGGCCAACTCGGTCGTCGCGGTGGAGAACGGCACCTACCGGGTGGACGCCTCCCTCGCCGGGATGGGCGCGGGCGCGGGCAACTGCCCGATCGAGGTGTTCGCCGCGGTGGCCGACCTGATGGGCTGGGAGCACGGCTGCGACCTGCACGCCCTGATGGACGCGGCCGACGACCTGGTCAGGCCGCTGCAGGACCGGCCGGTCCGGGTGGACAGGGAGACGCTGACGCTCGGCTACGCGGGGGTCTACTCCAGCTTCCTGCGGCACGCCGAGGCGGCCTCGGCGCGGTACGGGGTCGACACCCGGACCATCCTGACCGAGGCGGGCCGCCGCCGGATGGTGGGCGGCCAGGAGGACATGATCGTGGACATCGCGCTGGACCTGGCGGGGGCGGGAGAGCAGCCGGACCCGGCGCGGGCGGAGGCGCGACCGGACCTGGCGGGGGAGCAGCCGGACCCGGCGCGAGAGGGGAGGCGGTCATGACCGACCTCCACAAGCTCGCCGCCGTCCTGGACGAGGCCGCCCGCACCGGTCACGCGGTGCCGAGGCCCGAGCAGGACTACGGGGTGGCCGACGCCTACCGGGTGCAGGAGGAGCTGATCCGGCTCCGCCTGGAGCGGGGGGACCGGCTCGCCGGGGTGAAGCTGGGCTTCACCAGCGAGGGCAAGCGCCGCCAGATGGGCGTGCGCGACGTCATCTTCGGCCGGATTCCGGAGTCGTCGGCCATCCTCGACGGTTCGTATGCCGATATGTCGATATATATCCATCCGAGAGTGGAGCCGGAGGTCGTCTACCTCGTCGGGCGGCGCATCGCGTCGCCGGGCGACGCGCTCGCGCCGGGCGCCATCGCGGCCGTCGCGACCGGCGTCGAGGTCATCGACTCGCGCTACGAGGACTTCAGGTTCTCGCTGCCCGACGTGATCGCCGACAACACCTCGGCCGCCGGGTACGCCGTCGGCCCCTGGCAGCCGTACGACCCGTCGCGCTGGAACCTGGGCGTCGTCCTGGAGATCGACGGGCGCGTGGTCCACGCCGGGTCGACCGGCGCGATCCTGGGCGACCCGCGCCGGGCCCTCGCGGAGGCCGCGCGCCTGGCCCTCCAGGCGGGGACGGTCCTGGAGCCGGGCTGGGTCCTCCTCGCCGGTGCCGCCACGCCCGCCGAGCCGCTCGTGCCCGGCGCGCGGGTACGGGCCGAGATCCAGCACCTGGGCTCGGTCTCGTTCACCGCCTCCGCACCGGAACCCGCTCCGGAGGTTCCAGGGGCTTCGAGGGCTTCGAGGGATTCGAGGGCTCCAGGGACTTCGGGGGAGGGATCATGAGCGACGGGCTCGTCGTCGCGGGGAAGGCCGCGCCGCGGGGCAGGTTCCCGCACGTCAAACGGGCGGGAGACTTCCTGTACGTGTCCGGGACCAGCTCGCGCCGGCCCGACAACACGATCGCCGGAGCCGAGGCCGACGAGTTCGGCACGGTGGCGCTCGACATCGCCGAGCAGACCAGGGCCGTGATAGAGAACATCGGCGACATCCTCCGGGCGGCCGGGGCCGACCTGAGCGATCTCGTGCAGATCACCACCTACCTGGTGAACATCAACGACTTCGGCGGGTACAACGCGGTCTACGCGGAGTACTTCGACGAGACCGGCCCGGCGCGCACCACCGTGGCCGTCCACCAACTGCCCCACCCGCACCTGCTCATCGAGATTCAGGCCGTGGCACACCGGCCGGAGGAGCGCCCGTGATCCCGCCCATCGACCTCACCACGTGGATCGACGAGCACGCCCACCTGCTCAAGCCACCGGTGGGCAACAAGATGGTCTTCGAGGACGCCGGCGACTTCATCGTCATGGTCGTCGGCGGCCCGAACGCGCGGACCGACTTCCACATCGACCCGTACGAGGAGCTCTTCTACCAGATCCGCGGCAACATGCACGTCAACGTGATGACCCCCGAGGGGCCGGAGACCGTGCACGTGCGCGAGGGCCAGATGTGGCTGCTCCCGGCGAACACGCCGCACTCGCCGCAGCGCCCCGAGGAGGGGTCGGTCGGCCTGGTGGTGGAGCGGATCAGGCCGGAGGGCGTGCTGGAGCGGTTCCTCTGGTACTGCCCTCGGTGCAGTGGCGTGGTCCACGAGGTCGAGCTGCAGGTCCGCGACATCGTGACCGACCTGCCGCCGATCTTCCAGGCGTTCTACGACGACGAGAAGGCGCGCACCTGCGAGAACTGCGGCACCGTCCACCCCGGCAGGGGATAGTCGTTGATCATCGACGTCCACACGCACCACGTCCCCAAGGGCTGGCCGGAGCTCGGCTGGCCGGGGGCGCCCCGGCTCAGGATCGACTCCGAGCGGGAGGCCGTGATCCTGCTCGGGGACCGGGAGTTCCGCCGGATCGCCGACGACTGCTGGAGTCCCTCGGTCCGCCTGGAGCGGATGGACGCCGACGGGGTGGACGTCCAGGTCGTCTCGCCGACGCCGGTCTTCTTCTCCTACGAGCGCCCGGCGGCCGAGGCCGTACGGGTCGCGAGGGTGTTCAACGACCTGGCGCTGGAGATCTGCGCCTCCGAGCGGCTGGTGCCGTTCTGCCAGGTGCCGCTCCAGGACCCCGACCTGGCCTGCGCCGAGCTGGACCGGTGCCTGGCCTCCGGCCACGCGGGCGTCGAGATCGGCAACCACGTCGGCGACCGCGACCTCGACGACGAGGGGGTCGTCCAGTTCCTCCAGCACTGCGCCTCGGTGGGCGCGCCCGTCTTCGTCCATCCCTGGGACATGGCGGGCGGCCCCCGGCTGGAGCGCTGGATGGCGCGGTGGCTGGTCGGCATGCCGGCCGAGACGCACCTGTCGGTGCTGGCCCTGATCCTGGGCGGAGTCCTCGACCGGGTGCCGGAGACGCTGCGCCTGTGCTTCGCGCACGGCGGCGGCTCGTTCGCCTTCTGGCTCGGCCGGTTCGAGAACGCCTGGCACCGCCGCAACGACCTGGTCGGGGTCTCGGAGTTCCCCCCGTCGCACTATCTCGACCGGTTCAGCGTGGACTCGGTCGTGTTCGACGAGCGGGCGCTGCGGCTGCTGGTCGACACGATGGGAGAGGACGGGGTGATGCTCGGCTCTGACTTCCCCTACCCGCTGGGCGAGTCGCCGGTGGGCTCGCTGATCCGCCGGGCGGGGTTCCTCTCCGACACCGCCCGCGCCAAGCTGCTCGGCGGCAACGCCACTCGTTTCCTCGGCCGCCAACCGGGGCGGAATGCCATGAAATCTGACATTGACGGCATTATGGGAGGGTTGCCAGGCGCCTAACCGGGAGACGATTCGTGGCCATCAGCCGTGCGGAGTGCATCGCGCTCGACGCCGCCGACCCCCTCAAGCACATCAGGGACGAGTTCGTCCTGCCCGACGGGACGATCTACCTGGTCGGCAACTCCCTCGGCGCCCCGCCGAAGACCGCGGCCGCGGCGGTGACGCGGACCGTGGAACAGGAGTGGGGAGGCCGCCTGGTCGGCGCCTGGAACACCTCCGGCTGGTTCGACCTGCCGCTGACCACGGGCGACCGACTCGCCCCGCTGATCGGCGCGGGCCCCGGCCAGGTGGCGGTGGGCGACAGCACCTCGATCTCCATCGTCAAGGCCGTGTCCGCCGCCCTGGGGCTGCGCCCCGGGCGCCGGGTCGTCATCTCGGACCTGGCCAACTTCCCCACCGACCGCTACGTGGTCGAGGGGCTGGCCGAGGCGCTGGGCGGCTACGAGATCCGCGACGTCACCGGCGTCGACGACCTCGCCGGCGCCCTCTCCGACGAGGTCGCGTGCGTGCTGCTGTCGGAGGTGGACTACCGGACCGGGGCCCGCCACGACACGGCCTCGGTCACCGCGCTGGTCCAGGCGGCGGGCGCGCTGATGATCTGGGACCTGTGCCACAGCGCCGGCGCCTACCAGGTGGACGTCTCGGCGGCCGACTTCGCGGTCGGCTGCACCTACAAGTATCTGAACGGCGGCCCGGGATCCCCGGCCTTCGTCTACGTCCACCCGCGCCACCAGGCCGAGGCGCGGCCCATGCTGACCGGCTGGCACGGCCACGCGGCGCCGTTCGCGTTCGAGCCCGGCTTCCGCCCCGCCGACGGCATCCGGCGCTTCACCGTGAGCACCCCGCACGTGATGTCCTTCGCCTCGCTCAACGCCTCGCTCGACATCTGGGAGCGCGTCGACCTGGCCGCCGTACGGGCCAAGAGCGTGGCGCTGGGATCGATCTTCATCGAGCTCGTCGAGGAGCTCTGCGCGCCGTACGGGCTGGAGCTGGTCTCGCCCCGCGACCCGGAGCGCAGGGGCAGCCAGGTCAGCTTCGGCCACCCCGACGGCTACCCGGTCATGCGCGCCCTGATCGACCGGGGCGTCCACGGCGACTTCCGGGCTCCCGACGTCCTCAGGTTCGGGTTCGCGCCGCTCTACATCCGTTTCGCGGACGTCCACGACGCTGCCGTGATCCTGACCGAGGTGCTGGAGAAGGAGCACTGGCGCGACGACCGCTACAACCACCGCCTCACCGTCACCTGAGATCACCGTCACCCGGGAGAAGGGGATCCCGCTGAGGGAAAGGCGTCCCGGCCGGGAGAAGGCGGGCGACGGCTGAGGGAAGCGGGCCTCAGCGCCTGCTCAGGCGGCGTCCCTTGTACATCGGGTGGTCGGTCTCCCAGTATCTCCAGCCCTCCACCCGCGCGGGGACGTTGGCCACTCCGGCGGCGATCTTGCGCACCCGGCAGCTGTAGATCTGCCGCCACGCCGAGAAGCCCACCCGGTAACCGAAAACGCGGTACCACATGTTTCCGTACTTGCCGTCGGTGATCTCCTGCACGTATTCGTGCCCGGTCTCGACGATGTACTCCTCGGCGAGCAACGGGTTCACCATGTTTCGCAACTGGCGGATCAGCTCGTCCCTGTCGATCTCGCCGATTCTTTCCCGCTCGATTTCCATCTCGGCGTACACGCGGTGCTGCCGGGTGACCGAAACCGTCATCGTGCCGCCGGGGCCGTCGATGAAGCGCGTACGGGGAACGAAGAAATTCCTCGGCCTGAAGGAGTGGAACCTGAAGAAGGACCTCGGCTTGCATTTCTTGCGCGCCTGCTCCAGAAGCGTGTGGCGGGGGCCGTCGTCATCGTCATCGTCATCGTCGGTGCCGAAGTCGGTGCCGGTGCCGGTGGTGGTCTCGCTGTTGGGACCGGTGTCGGTCTCGGAGTCGGTGTCGTCAGGGGCGGAATTGCTGGTGGAGGTGCTGGTGGAGGTGCTGGTCGACCTGACGGACGAGTCCGAGTCCGAGTTCGAGTCCGAGTCGGGTGGCGGGTCGCTGAGCGCGGACGCGGTGGCGGGTGAGGGGAGGGCGGGGGACGCGGGGGAAACGGGGGCGATGAGGGCCACGGAGAGGGATCCGGCCAGGGCCAGCATCGTCGGCCCTTTCGTCGGCCGGCGCCCCTTGTGCCGTTCACGCTTGGTCGCGGCACTTGTTTCAGGGGTGGGAGTGAGCATGGAGACACCATTCCCTTCAAGGCGTGGTCCGCGGCCGCGACCAATCCGCTGACCGAAAATACGGCTTTTGTCGGTACACCGAGCCACTCAGCGTGACAGTGATGATGCTTACAGTCGCGATTGAGGGTCATGTGGTGACACGCCGAGACCCCGTCCACTGAATAGGGAAAGGTGGGGGGAAGGGGGCTAGAGTGATTGCCCGCCGGTGCGCGCCGACTCGTCGCCGGGCTGCGAGGGCGCGTCGAGCCTGGCGACGAGCCTCTTGGGAGCGACGGCGCGGTAGCTCTCCTCGACCCAGTCGAGGAGCATCTCGGTCTCCGGGAGCGCGCCGGAACCCGTCAGGGGAATCGACACCCACCCCGCTCTGCCCAGCCCGTAGCCGGACGGCCTGGCGCCCTCGACCGCCAGCGCGTGACCGTTCGACTCGGGTAACTTCACCCCGATGCTCGGGCTCCACTTCTCGGTCGGCTCGTCGACGCCGAGGAAGAGGAAGATCTTCTTGTTGACCTTGACGACCGTGTCGCCCCAGGGGTGGTCCTCGTAGGCTTCCGGCAGGCGCAGCGCGAACTCGCGCAGCGTCTCGCGGATCTCACGCCAGTTGTCCATGGCGCCCATTGTGAACCTCGGCACCGACGATTCCTGCCGGATCCGGCACGGGCCGGCCCGGGTGCCCGGGACCGTGCGGTTCAGGGGCGCGGGATGCTCCGCAGGTTCGCCTTCGCCATCTCGATCATGCGCCCGACCCCGCCGTTTAGCACGATCTTGCCCGCGGCCAGGGCGAACCCCTTCACCTGCGCCCGGCTGATGTTCGGCGGCATGGCCAGCACGTCCGGGTCGGTGACCACGTCCAGGAGGAAGGGCCCGGGGGTCGCGAAGGCCGTGGCCAGGGCCTCCCGTACGTCCGCGGGATCCTCCACCCGCAGCGACCCGATCCCGGCCGCGGCGGCGATCGCCGCGTAGTCGACGGGAGCGTGGTCGGTGCCGAAGTCGGGCATCCCGTCCACCATCATCTCCAGCTTCACCATGCCGAGCGAGGAGTTGTTGAACACCACCGTCTTCACCGGCAGGTCGTGCAGCCGGACGGTGAGAAGCTCCCCGAGGAGCATGCCGAGCCCGCCGTCCCCGGAGAGCGAGACGACCTGCCGGCGCCGGTCCGTGAACTGGGCGCCGATGGCGTGAGGGAGGGCGTTGGCCATGCTCCCGTGCACGAACGAGCCGATCACGCGGCGGCGCTCGCCGGGACTGATGTAACGGGCGGCCCAGACGCTGCACATCCCGGTGTCCACGGTGAACACCGCGTCGTCGGCGGCCAGCTCGTCCACCAGGTTCGCGACGTACTCGGGGTGGATCGGGAGGTGGTGCTCGATGTCGTGGGTGTACGCCTCCACGACGTTCTCCAGCGCCTTGAGGTGTTTACCCAGCATCCTGTCGAGATGGCGGCGGTCCGTCTTCTGGGCGACATGGGGCAGCACCGCGCGGATCGTCGCGCCGACGTCGCCGTGCACGGCCAGCTCCAGCGGGGTCCTGCGGCCCAGCCGCGCCGCGTCGTGGTCGATCTGGACCGTACGCGCGCCCGGCAGGAAGTCGTCGTAGGGGAAGTCGGTCCCGGCCAGCACCACCAGGTCGGCCTCGTGCATCGCCTCGTAGCAGGCGCCGTACCCGAGCAGCCCGCTCATCCCCACGTCGTACGGGTTGTCGTACTGGATCCACTCCTTGCCGCGCAGCGCGTGCCCGACCGGGGCCAGGACGCGTCCGGCCAGCGCCATGACCTCGTCGCGGGCGTGGCGCGTCCCGGCGCCGCAGAACAGCATCACCTTCTCGGCGCGGTTCAGCGCCGCCGCCAGCTCGGCCACCTGGTCGGGGTGGGGGACGACCGTGCCGGTCCTGGTCAGGACGTCGTGCTCGCCGGTGGGGCGGGCGGCGGGCAGGTGCGCCACGTCGCCGGGAAGCACCACGACCGAGACGCCGCCGAGGCCGATCGCCTGCTGGACGGCGATACGGAGCACCCGGGGCATCTGCTCGGGAGTGCCGATCATGTCGCAGAAGTGGCTGCACTCCACGAACAGGCGCTCGGGGTGGGTCTCCTGGAAGAAGCCCGTGCCGATCTCCGAGGAGGGGATGTGCGAGGCCAGCGCGAGCACCGGTGCGCCGCTGCGGTGGGCGTCGTAGAGACCCTGGAGCAGGTGGGTGTTGCCGGGCCCGCAGCTGCCCGCGCAGACCGCCAGCCGCCCGGTGACCTGTGCCTCGGCCGCGGCGGCGAACGCCCCGGCCTCCTCGTTGCGCACGTGGATCCACTCGATGCCGCCGGCCTTCCTGACGGCGTCGACCACCGGGTTCAGGCTGTCACCCACCACCCCGTAGATCCGTTCCACCCCGGCCTGGCGGAGAACCTCGATGAACTGCTCGGCAACGGTCGCCATGGTGCCCCCCTGTTTCCGGCGTCACGGGGGTACCTCACCGTATTTCGCCGGATCACTCCGGATCACTCGTGGAGGAAGTGCCCGACGAGGTGCTCGGAGACCGCTTCCGGGCGCTCGACGTTCGCCAGGTGGGCCGCTCCGGGCAGGACGACCAGCCGGGAGCCGGCGATCCCCTCGGAGATCCGTTCCGCGTGCTCGGGCGGCGTGGCGGGGTCGTCGGCCCCGGCGAGCACGAGCGTGGGCGCCGAGATCAGGGGCAGTTCGGCGCGGAGGTCCATGGCCCCGACGGCCTCGCAGCAGGCGGCGTACCCCTCGGCGGAGACGCCGCCGAGCATCGTCGCGTAGGGTTCCCGCCCGGTGAAGGCGGGGGTGAACCACCGGGCCATGGCCGTCTCGGCGATCGACGCGGTGCCCGCCTCGCGGACCGCGCTCGCCCGCTCGGCCCAGGACTCGGGGGTGCCCAGCTTCGCCGACGTGCACAGCAGCGCGAGCCGGTCGATCCGCTCGGGCGCGTGCGCGGCCAGCCACATGCCGACCATGCCGCCGAGCGAGAGCCCCGCGAGGGACACCTTCGGCAGTTCCAGCAGGTCGAGGAGGTCCAGCACGTCACCGGCCAGGTCGGCGATCGAGCACCTCCCGGTCGCGGGGGACCGTCCGTGGCCCCGGTGGTCGAAGCGGACGACCCTGAAGTGCCCGGTCAGCGCCTCCATCTGCGGATCCCACATCTCCAGCGTGGTGCCCAGCGAGCCGGCCAGCACGACCGGCCGCCCGTCGGCGGGTCCTTCGATCTCGTGATACAGCACTGTTCACCTATCGCACATATGTTCTTTATTCGGACATACTGTAGCCGCGAGGATATGTTCTCCAGAGAAGATGGCCAGGTCCGGCCGGAGGTCTGTCACTTCCCGTGGCGCCCTACCTACCATGCGGCGAGGTAACCGCTCATGGAAGGGTCCAGATGACCGGGCAGAACTCAGCGACCGCGTCCGACTACGTGTTCGACAACGACGGGGACCACTCGTCCGACCAGCACCACTATCTCGCTCGGCTGCTGGATCCGCTGACCTTCGAGCGCCTCGCCCTGACCGGCGTCGGCGCCGGCTGGAACTGCCTGGAGGTCGGGGCCGGCGGGGGCAGCGTGGCCCTCTGGCTGGCCGATCGGGTGGCGCCGGGCGGGCGCGTGCTGGCGACCGACATCAAGCCGGGCCTGATCCCGTCCAGGCCGGGGCTGACCGTGGCCCGCCACGACATCGTCACCGACCCGCTGCCGGAGGCCGCGTTCGACCTGATCCACGCCAGGCTCGTGCTCAGCCACCTGCCGCGGCGCCGCCAGGTCCTGCGACGCCTGTGGGCCGCGCTGCGGCCCGGTGGCTGGCTGCAGCTCGACGAGATCGACATCACCCGCTGGGTGGCGCCGCCCACCTCCGGCGGGCGGGCGGGGGAGGTGTACGGGGCCTACGTCACGGCGATGGCCCGGGTGCTGAGCGCGGCCGGCAGCGATCCGACCTGGGGGGGCTCCGCCGCGCGGGACATGGCGGCGGCGGGTCTGGTCGACGTCGACCAGACCAGCTGGACCGAGGTGTGGGAGCGCGGTTCCGCCGGACTCGGCCTCCTGATCAGCAACAGCCACCACCTGGAGGACCGTCTGGTGGAGGCGGGGATGACCCTCGGGCAGCTCCGGGAGGTCCGGGAGATCATGTCGGCTCCCGATTTCAGCGCCCCCTCCTTCGAGATCCACTCGATCCTCGGCCGCAGGGCGGGCGACGACTGAGTGTCTCGCGGGACGCGCGACGGCCGGGCGTCCCGTGAGTCCCGTCGCTGCCGAACGTCGCGTGAGCCTGTGGCGGCCCGGCGTTCCGCGGGCGGTGTGGCGGCCGGGTGTCACGCGGGACACGTGACGGCAGGAGGCGGGGCGCGGGCGAGGTGCGCCGGTTGTGGTAGGTGGGAGGGCCGGGGGTAGAGACCCTGGTATGACGGTCACGGGTCTCACCGCGCGTATCGCCGGGGCGTGGACGCGTGCTCGTCATCGTCACGGCTGGCTGGACCACCTGGTGCGCGCCGGAGTGCGCTACGACGAGGTGGACGCCGGACGGCTCTCGGCGGCGCTCACCTACTATTCCTTCTTCGCCGTGTTCGCGCTGGGGCTGCTCGGCTTCGCCGTCATCGGGCAGGTCCTCGACGACCCGCAGGTGGTGCGCGCCGTCGAGGGCTACCTCTCGGAGAACTTCCCCCGCCTGGACGTACGGGCGCTGCAGAGCGCCAGGGCCACGGCGGGGGCGATCGCCTTCGTCGGCCTGCCGCTCACCGGCCTGTTCTGGATGGACGCCCTGCGCTCGGCGATCAGGGCCATCTGGCGGATCGAGGAGTATCCGGGCCGCTTCGTGATGCGCCAGGTCGTCGACCTGGGGGTGATGGCCGGTCTGGGACTGCTGCTGTCCGCCTCGCTCGCGGTGGCCTTCGTCGCGGAGACGGCGCTGAACTGGTTGTTCCTGCACACGGTGGGCGTCGACGACGCGTTGTCGCGGTGGCTGCTGTCGGCCGCCGCGTTCGTGATCGGACTGGCCGTCAACACCATGCTGGCGATCGCCCTGCTCTGCGCTCCGCCGCGCCTGCGGCTGTCGTCGCGCCGGGTCATCTGGCCCGCCCTGCTCATCACCGCGGGGCTGGAGGTGCTCAAGTCCCTGGGCCAGGTCTACCTGGAGATGACCGTGGGCAATCCCGCCTACCACGTCGTCGCCGGTGCCGTGGGGATGCTCGTCTTCCTCAAGATCCTCAACCAGCTGATCCTCTTCGCGGCGGCGCTCACCGCCACCGGCGAGGGCACCGTGATCGACCTGGCCGCCCGCCGTGCCCGTTCCGAGGCCGCCCGCGAGTCCGATGCCGTGCGCGAGTCCGAGGCCGTGCGCGAGCCCGAGGCCGCGCGGGAGGACTACCGGGTCGCGAATGACGGCTTCCGGTCCGCCGGTGTGGGTTCCCGGGACAGGCCCGAGGGTCCCGTTCCGGACGGCTCGCGGGGTCCGGCGGGCGGTCCTTCCCCGTCCTCCCTGTCCGCCCCTCGCGACGGTCCGTAGGAGAACCGGGCTCCGCGACGCGCCGAATCTCACATCTCGTATTTCGGCCATTTACCGGCGCTGTGATCTGTGCCACCCTCCATAACAAAGCTCTAGAAGCGGATTCTAGATTTTGGCTACAGGAAGGCCGGCGCATGGTCGACACGCCCACCACCCCACGACTGAAACTCGGAGCGCCTCGCAACGGAGAGGTCGACGCCGGGTCTCGTGCCCCCTACGGCTGGGCCCCCCTGGTCGTGCTCTTCATCGTCGGGCTGGTCGACCGCATCGAGTTCAACCTGCTGTCCGGAGTGCTGCCGCTCATCCAGGCCGAGTGGGGCTTCAGCGACACCGTCGCCGGTTCCATACCGACCGCCTCCGCCCTGGCGGCCGCGCTCGTCGCGCTGCCCGCCGGGTACTTCGCCGACCGGCGCAGCCGCACCCGGATCATCGCCGTCGTCGTCTTCTGCTGGGCCCTGGCCACGCTCGGCTCGGGGCTGGCCACCGGGTTCGCGATGTTCTACGCGATGCGCGTCTTCCTCGCCGCCGCCGAGAGCATCGACAATCCGGCCGCCGGCAGCCTCCTGGCCGACTACTACCCCCCGGTCACCCGGGCCCAGGCCTACGGCTGGACCCGGGTGACCGCCTACCTGGGGGGCGTCGGCACGCTGCTCGGCGGCGTGCTCGCGGAGGCGTTCGGCTGGCGCAGCGCGTTTCTGATCATGGTCGTGCCGGGCGTGCTCACCGCACTCCTCGCGTGGCGGCTCCACGAGCCCGTCAGAGGCAACCTCGACCGGCTCGTCGCCAACGCGGCCCCCGCCGGTCCCGGCACCGTCCTCGACGCCGGTTCCGGCCTCGCCACCGCCGAGGCGCCCGCTCCCAAGCCGCCGTTCGCCCGCCAGTTGCGCGAGGTCCTCACCATCCGCACCCTGCTCGCGGTCTCCATCGGCCTGATGCTGCTCAGCCTGGGCCTGGCCGGAATCTTCTACTGGCTGCCCTCGCTGCTGGTGCGCAACTTCGGCATCGGCCCCGCCGCCGCGGGTTCGCTGGGCGGTCTCATGACCATCGTCGGCGTGGTCTCGGGCACCCTGATCGGCTCGTGGCTCGGCCGGCGCTGGCACGGCACCCGCAAGGGCGGCAGGCTCCTGGCGGGCGGCGGGGGCATCACGGCCGGGTCGCTCGTCCTGGCCGTCGCGCTCACGATGGACTCCCTGGCGGCCTTCTGCGTCGTGGTCACGGCCTCCAGCGTGCTGACGTCGATGGCCATCCCCAACATGACCGCCTCGCTCGCCGACGTGATCGGCGCGGCCTCCCGCGGCCTCGGCTTCGCCGTCCTGCAGGTCCTCATCACCGCCGGCGCGGCGTTCGGACCGCTGGTCGTCGGCATCGCCTCCGACGGCACCGGCTCGCTCATCTCCGCCATGTACGTCCTCATCGTGCCCATGGTGATCGGCGGCCTGCTCACCCTGTCCGCGCGCGGCTTCTTCGAGAGCGACGCGCGGCGGGTTCTCGAAGACGCCCGCCGCTGATCCAGGCCCGCCGGCCCGGTCGCCCATCGCCGGATGGGCGACCGCCGGCCGGCGGCGAATGGTGACGGAATGATGTCAATCCGTGGCGAGGGGCGAGGGGTGCCCGCTCTCGACGGCACCCGGTGTGAGCTGGGTGATTGCCGAAAATCCTGGTTTGCACGATAAAGCGGTCACCCGGCTCACCGCGAACATTGATACCCAATATTCGCTCTGGTGGCTTGAAGCTCGATATGTCCCATGGGCATAGTGTGTCGAATCACACACGCACCAGTCGCGGCGTGCGACCGCGGGGCACTTCTCGCCCGCGGCTGTCGGCCACGCACAGGAACCGCGGATTGGACACGTCGAATGAGTTCCCCCCCTCCGATTCGCTGGAAGATCCTCCGGATCCTCCTGCTTCCCGTGCTCTCGCTGATCGTCCTGTGGGTGTTCATCGCCTACTCGACCATCGCGCAGGTCGCCGGCATCGCCCAGACCCAGAACCGCTGGCAGGTGATCGGGGCGCCGATCCGGCAGCTGATCGTCGAGATCCAGCGGGAGCGCCAGTTCTCCGCCGACGCGGCCGGCGCCACCGCCCACAGCAGGGCGCTCACCGAGCAGCGGCGGGCCACGAACACCAAGCTGGACCTGGTGCGCCAGGCGATCACGTCCGCCGAGGCCTACGAGCCCGACAACGCCCCGACGGACGTGCGGGCGCTGCTGGCGGCCATGGACGGGCTCATCCAGATACGCACCTTCGCCGACAGCGGTGCGATCAAGCCCGTCCAGGTCACCGACGGCTACAACGAGTTCGTCAGCGTCGCCAACCGGCAGTTCGGCGACTCCGACGCGATCGCCGAGGTGTCGTCCTTCCGCGTCGTCCGCGGCATGGGCGCCTACAGCACCGCCGGCGAGTACGCGAGCAGGGAGCACGCCGTGCTCACCGCCGCGATGAAGCGTGGCGAGATGACGCCCGCCGAGCACGCGGCCTTCGTCTCGGCGATGGCCAGCCGGAGAAACCACCTGGCCTACGCGGAACGGGACATGGGGCCCGAGCTGCGGGCGGGGTACGAGACGTTCGTCGAGAGTCCGGCCTACCTGCGATTCAAGGCCAACGAGGACAGGATCTTCTCCTGGAACCTCATCGGCAAGCCTCCGCTGGACGCCGGCGAGTGGAAGCGCGACGCCGAGGCCGTCATCGGCGCCGTCGCCAAGCAGAGCGTGCAGGAGCTGGCCCGCGCCGCGGCCAAGGGCGAAACGCTCAGGAACGACGCCTACCTGCGGGTCGCGCTGATCCTGGGACTGGGCCTGCTCGCGATCATCATCTCGATCATGGCCTCCTACCGGTTCGGCCGCTCCCTGATCTCCGAGCTGAAGCGGCTCCAGGCGTCGGCCGTGGAACTGGCCGAGGAGCGGTTGCCCCGGCTGGTCGAGCGGCTGCGCAGGGGCGAGGACGTGGACCCGGCGACCGAGGCCCCCGAACTGGCCCCGGCGAAGACCGCCGAGGTCGACCGCGTCGTGAACGCCTTCTCCGCCGTGCGGCGTACCGCGGTGGAGGCCGCGGTCGGCCAGGCGACGCTCCGCAAGGGCGTCGGCCAGGTCTTCCTGAACCTCGCCTGGCGCAACCAGGCGCTGCTCCACCGCCAGCTCACGCTCCTCGACACGATGGAGCGCCGCGTCGAGGAGCCGGAGACCCTGGAGGGTCTCTTCAAGATCGACCACCTGACCACCCGCATGCGGCGGCACGCGGAGAACCTGATCATCCTGTCCGACGCGGCCCCGGCCCGCAGGTGGCGCGACCCGGTGCCGATCTTCGACGTGGTGCGCAGCGCCGTGCTGGAGGTCGAGGACTACACCCGCGTCACAGTGCTCCCCATGCCGCAGGCGCCGCTGCTGGTCGGCGCCGCGGTCACCGACGTGATCCACCTGATCGCCGAGCTGGTGGAGAACGCCACCATCTTCTCGCCGCCGAACACCGTGGTGCACGTACGGAGCATGATCGCGGCCAACGGCTTCGCGCTGGAGGTCGAGGACCGGGGACTGGGACTGAGCCAGGCCAACCTCGACGAGCTCAACGCCAAGCTCGCCGATCCGCCGGAGTTCGACCTGGCCGACAGCGACCGGCTCGGCCTGTTCGTCGTGGCCAGGCTCGCCGCCCGGCACGGGATCAAGGTCGTGTTGCGCCCCTCGCCGTACGACGGCACCACCGCGATCGTGTTGCTGCCGCAGAACCTGCTCGCCACCTGCGCGTCGCTGGCCGCGGAGGCCACGCCGCACCGGGCGCGGCAGGGAGGCGCGCACGCGGGCGGGTCCGTCCGGGCGCTGAGCGCGACACCGGAGGAGTGGCCCAAGGTTCTCTCCGGCGCGCAGGACGAGGTGACGGCCAACGCCTCCGAGACCACGCAGAACTGGTTCCCCGCCCAGGAGCGGCGCGAGGTGCCCCCCGACCCCACCCCCCCGACGCCCGTGCGGCGGGCCGTGTTCGTACCGGACACCGACGACGACCTGGACGGGCTGCCGATGCGGGTACGGCAGGCTAATCTGGCCCCCCAGCTCCGCCAGACGCGTTCCCCCGAGAAGCGCGACGTCAGCGCGCGCACTCCCGAGGAGCTCTCAAACCTCATGTCGTCCATGCAACAAGGCTGGCAGCAGGGCCGCAGCCAGGCCGAGCAGGAACTGGACGTGTGGAAGCGAAAGGATGGCCACTCCGATGCCCGACCCCAGATCTGAACTGAGCTGGCTGCTCGACGACCTGACCCAGCGGGTCACCGGTATCCGGCACGCCATCGTGCTGTCCGCCGACGGCCTGGCGATGGGCGGCTCCCGGGAGCTGACCCGGGAGGACGCCGAGCATCTGTCCGCCATCTCGGCGGGAAGCCACAGCCTCGCGCTGGGCGCGGGGCGGCACTTCGGCCTCGGCGGCGTGCGGCAGACCATCATCGAGATGGAGGGCGGTTTCCTGTTCGTCACCGCGGCGGGGCAGGGGGCCAGGCTGGCCGTGCTGGCCGCGGGCGACGCCGAACTGGGCATGGTGACCTACGAGATGGCGCTGCTGGTCAAGCGCGTCGGCGAGCACCTGTCCGCGCAGCCGAGGGGAGCTGCCCCGGCGCCCGCCTGGAACGGTGCGAGGACGTGACGGGAGAGGATCCCGGGCCTTTGATCAGGCTCTTCGGGGTGACCGGCGGCAGGGCGCGCCCGGTCGGGGAGAGCTTCGATCTGGTGGCCATCGTCACGACCGTCGAGATGCCCGTCGAGCCGGTCGGGCTGGTGCCCGAGCATCTCGACGTACTGTCCACGTGCCGCCGGCCCACCCCCGTGGCGGACGTCGCCGCGCACCTCAAACTGCCGCTCAACATCACCCGCGTACTCCTCAGCGAACTGCGCCGTGAGGGCCTGGTCACCATCGACAGGCCCCGGCCGATGGGGAAGACGATCGACGAACGCATCTACAGGGAAGTGCTGCATGGAATACGCGGCCTCTGAGCCGGAGATGGCCCCGGTGGACAGCCCGGCCATGGCCATCAAGATCCTCGTCGCCGGCGGTTTCGGGGTCGGCAAGACGACCATGGTCGGCACGATCAGCGAGATCAGGCCCTTGCACACCGAGGAACTGCTGAGCGAGCGCGGCATCTACGTGGACGACACCGCGGGCGTGGAGTCCAAGATCACCACGACCGTCGCGCTGGACTTCGGCCGGATCACCATCCGCGACGGGCTCTGGCTCTACCTGTTCGGCACCCCGGGCCAGGACAGGTTCTGGTTCATGTGGGACGAGCTGTCCGTCGGCGCCCTCGGCGCGGTCGTGCTCGCCGACACCCGCCGCCTGCAGGACTGCTTCCCCGCCGTGGACTACTTCGAGCAGCGCGGGCTCCCGTTCGTCGTGGCGGTCAACTGCTTCGACGGCGCGCGGCGGCACGACCCGATCAAGGTACGGCGGGCGCTGGGCCTGGACGGCGTGGCCCCGATCGTCCTCTGCGACGTGCGCAGGCGCGATTCGGTCAAGGAAGTGCTGACCACGCTGGTCACCTACTCGGCGGGAGGTGCCTTCCAGGCGGCTCACGCGGGCGCCTGACGCCCGAGCCCTCCGCCCTCCCCGCCGAGCCCGTTCTCCTCGCCGAGCCCGGCGGTGCCGTGGGCCGTGTTCTCGGGGTTCTCCGAGACCTCCCCGGCCCTGCCGTCGCGTTCCCTGTCCCGCTCGCCGCGCCTCCTGTCGCGCTCTCCCAGGAGCCGCGCGGTCTCCTCGGAGACCTCGGTGGCCAGCACGGCCGACACGACGTCGATCAGGTGGCTGGTGAAGAGCCGGTCGTCCTTTCCCTCGGGCCCGGCGGCGCGGCGGGCCAGCTCCACGTACGTGACCCGGATCGCCATGAAGCGCTGGTGCAGCCGGCGCAGGGCGACCTCGGACAGCAGCGGGGCCACGAGCTCGCGCCAGCGGTCGATGCTCTGCCCCGGGTCCGTGCTCCGCGTGGCGGGGAGGGGCGTGCGCTGGACGAGCTGCTCCATGATCCGCAGGTAGTACCGGCCGCCGTCGGGGTCGGCCAGCTTGGCGGCCATCGGCCGGACCAGTGCGGCGGCGAGGGTGCGGCGGGCCTCGGCCTCCGGCAGGTCGCCCCGGGACTCGTACTCGTCGAGCAGCTGGTGGCGGCGCGCCTCGATCTCGGGGTGGTGCTTGGTGAGCACCGCGCCCAGCAGGCCCGCGCGGTCCCCGAAGTGGTACTGCAGCGCCGTCGAGTTGCGCTGCCCGGCGGCGCCGTTGATCTCGCGGAGTGACACGCCGTCGATCCCGCGCTCGGCGAACAGCCGCTCGGCCGCCGCGACCAGGCGCCTGCCGGTCGCTTCCGGGTTAGGGGGCATGCCGTGCTCCTGCCTTGCCGGTGAACGCACCGGTCGCTAGGGTAATAATGCATGTGTATCAAATCATGAAGCAGTTGCATCAAGGTCGCGGCACACAGCGGGGAGTCCCCGCCCGGCGGCCCTTCGGACCTGTCAGCCGCCGCAAGGGGAGGACCCCATGGCCATCGACTTCACCCTCGCCCCCGAGCACGAGGAGATCCGCCGCCGCGTGCGGGCCTTCGTGCAGGGGACCATCATCCCGGCCGTCAGCGGCTTCGACGACCTCGACGACACAGGGAAGGTCACCGCGCGCGACGAGTACATCCGCGTCATCTTCGACCTGCGGGCGAAGGCGCAGGCCGAGGGACTGTGGCTGCCGCACATGCCCAAGGAGTGGGGCGGCATGGGCCTCGGCCACGTCGAGCTGGCCATGGTGCAGTCCGAGGCGGCCAAGACCCGGCTCGGGCCGTGGGTCCTCAACTGCTCGGCGCCCGACGAGGGCAACATGCACACGCTGCTGCACTGGGGGACCGACGAGCAGCGGGAGAGGTATCTCAAGCCGCTGCTCAAGGGCCACAAGATGTCGTGCTTCGCGATGACCGAGCCGGAGGTGGCCGGTTCCGACCCCACGCTCATCCGCACCCACGCCGTCAAGGACGGCGAGGAGTGGGTCATCAACGGCCACAAGTGGTTCATCTCCAACGCCCGCCGGTCGAGCTTCGCCATCCTCATCGCCAAGACCGAACTCGACGTGCCCGAGGGCTCGCGCGGCGGCAACACGGCCTTCCTCGTCGACCTCCCGCAGGAGGGGTGGAACGACGTCCGAGAGGTCGAGACGATGCACGGCTCCACCGGCCACAGCGAGATCGTCATCACCGACCTGCGGGTGCACGACAGCCAGATCCTCGGCGGGCGCGGCAACGGCCACCGGCTCGGCCAGTACCGGCTGGGCCCGGCACGGTTGGCGCACTGCATGCGCTGGATCTCCCAGGCCGAGACGGCGCTCGACATGATGGTCGACCGCGCGCTCAACCGCTACAGCCACGGGTCGCTGCTCGCCGAGAAACAGGGCATCCAGTGGCTGATCGCCGACTCGGCCATGGAGCTGTACCAGTGCAAGCTGATGGTCCTGCACGCCGCCTCGAAGATCGACAAGGGTGAGGACTTCCGGACCGAGGTCTCGATGTCGAAGCACTTCGTGGCCAACAGCCTCAACCGGATCGTCGACCGGGCGATCCAGGTGCACGGCGCGCTCGGCTACTCGACCGACACCCCGCTGGCCAAGATGCTCCAGCACGCCCGCTGGGCCCGCTTCGCGGACGGGGCCGACGAGATCCACCAGATGCGCATCGCCGAGCGTACGATCGCGGCGTACCGGAGTACGGGCTCGACCAACGCCGCCACCGGAGGGTTGCCGCTGTGAGTACGGAGAAGACGGGCGGGTTCACCGCGGGCGGCGGCGGTGGCGGACTGCTCAGCGGGCTGGGCGCGAAGGGGCCGGAGATCTCGGCGGAGGCGTTCAACGTGGTCCGCGGCGACGATCTGGAGGGCAGGGTCGCCCTCGTCACCGGCGGCGGCAACGGCATCGGCGCGGGCGTGGCCCGGCGGCTGGCCGAGGGCGGGGCCCGCCTCGTGCTCGCCGACATCGACGACGTCGCGGGCGGGAAGCTCGCGGACGAGCTGGGCGCGACGTACGTCCACTGCGACGTGTCGCGGCTGGAGGACAACGAGGCGGCGGTGGCGACCGCGGTCGAGCGGTACGGCAGGCTCGACCTCGCCTTCCTCAACGCGGGCATCGCCACGGGCTTCGGGCTGGGAGAGGACTTCGACGTCCGGCGCTACCGCCAGGCGATGGGCGTCAACCTCGACGGCGTCGTCTTCGGGGTGCACGCCGCGATCCCGGCCCTGCGCGCGGCGGGCGGCGGCACGATCGTGGCGACCGCGAGCATGGCGGGCATCGTCGGCATCCCGTCCGACCCCGTCTACGCCGCCAACAAGCACGCCGTCGTCGGCCTCGTCCGCTCGCTCGGCGAGGACCTCCGGCCGCAGGGGATCAAGGTACAGGGCCTCTGCCCGTCGTTCGCCGACACCGCGATCCTCGGCGGGGGAAAGGCGGTGCTGGAGCAACTCGGCTTCCCGATCCTGGACGTCTCGTCCGTCGTCGACACGTTCGTCCGGCTGCTCGACAGCGACGGCACCGGCGAGTGCTGGTTCGTGATCCCGGGCCGCGAGAGCGAGCCCTTCACCTTCCGCCGCGTTCCGGGCCCGCGCGCCTGAGGCGGGCGGGCGGGTGGCCACCCGGCCCAAGACCCAGACCCGCACCCGGCACGAAGCGGCCCGATACGCCCGCGAGTACGACCGGGTGTAACCGTTTTTACCGGTCAGGGGCGGCGATCTCGATGATGTGCAGCGGGTTGTCCAGGGCGCAGGACGGCTGCACCCACTTGGCGGCGTCGAGCGTGAGAATCGGGCAGACCGCCACGTCAGCGATAGAGGCAACGTGCGCGTCCCACTGGTCGAGCTGGGTGACGGACATCATGTCGGCGAGCTTGGCGGCCCGATGGATGCCGTCGAGCGAGGCCGCCGGCCTCACATTCCGGGGGGCTGTCTCGTCGTTCCGGTGAGAACAGACATGACCGAGGGAGCCGCCGACACCGTGACCACCCCATCCGAGCCGGAAGACGACCGGCTCGATCCGAACCTGAGCGCGATCATGAGCGAGCGGCGTCAGCTGATCAATCTCTCCTACCGGCTCCTCGGCTCCCTGGCCGACGCCGAGGACGTCGTACAGGAGACCTACGCCCGCTGGTACGCCATGTCCCCGCAGCAGCGGGAGGCCATCGAATCGCCCGGCGGCTGGCTGACGAGGGTCGCCGGCCGCGTCTGCCTCGACCTGCTCGGCTCGGCGCGGGCCCGGCGCGAGAGCTACGTGGGTGAGTGGATCCCCGAGCCGCTGCCCGACCGAGGGGAGTGGACCGGCGGGCGGCCGGGCGGCACCACGGCCGACCCGGCCGACCGGGTCACCCTGGACGAGTCGATCAACATGGCCTTCCTCGTCGTGCTCGAATCGATGACCCCGGCCGAGCGCGTCGCGTTCATCCTGCACGACGTCTTCCGCTACCCCTTCGCCGAAGTGGCCGAGATCGTCGGCCGTACCCCGGCGGCCTGCCGCCGGCTGGCCTCCTCGGCCCGCCGTCGCGTTCGCGCCTCGCACGCTCCCGCGACCCCGGCGGCCCGGCGCGCCGACATCGTCAGGGCCTTCAAGCAGGCGTGGGAGGCCAAGGACATCGACGCCCTCGTCGGTCTCCTCGACCCCGACGTCACGGTGATCGCCGACGGCGGCGGCCTGGTCAGCGCCGTGCTCCACCCTCTCGAAGGCGGTGAGCAGGTCGTGCGCTACGCCGTCGACCTCGCCGGCAGGGCGCCCGACCTGACGTTCCTGGAGCGTACGGTCAACGGTCAGCCCGGTCTGGTGGCCCAGCAGGACGGCGTCGTCGTGATGGTGATGGCGTTCGACATCGCGGGCGACCGGATCAAGCACATCTGGGCGGTGCGCAATCCCGACAAGCTCCGGCCCTGGACAGCGGGGCCACAGCATCGGCGTCAGGTCCGCGACGCGCCCGGCCGGGGTCGTCGACCCGAGCACGACGAGGGAGGCCGTGTCGTGTGAGGCCGGCGCGGCGCCTCACGTTCCCGGCGGTCGTGTCGCCGGACTGCCGGGACGCCCTCCAGCACGCGGATCGTCGCCGTTTCACCCCGTCCCGCAGCCGTCAAGGAGTCACCCGTGCTGTTGCGTGTCGCGATCACCCTGCAGACCCTGGCCCTCTTCGCCGCGCCGGTCACCGCCGGACTGTTGCTGTCCTCACCCGGCGGACAGGCGTTGCACAGTGCCGCGGCGTACGGGGTGTTCACCGTGGCGGTGTTGCACCTGGTCGCCGCGATCCTGGTGTGGCGGCCGGGCGGCGGCTCGCCCAGGCCCATCCTGTACGCGGCCGGGTTCCTGGGGCTCACGCTGGCGCAGGTGGCGCTGGGCATCGCGCACATGAAGGCCCTGCACGTCCCCTTGGGCGTGCTGATGTTCGGCATGAGCGTCCTTCAGCTCAGCCAGGTCTCGTCCGGCCGCCGCAGGTCGGCATAGCTTTGTCTCGGGGTCGGGAAACGGCGGAGCCGCCGTTGACCGGCGTCACGCGGCGCTGTGGGGCGTCGCGCCAGTCGGGTCACGTCCAGGAGCTGCCCACTGCCTCCATGGGTATTCTCCGACGCGTCAACCTGGGCGATCACCTGTCATCAGCGTATGGATGCCCTGAGTGGCAGATCTGCCGAAGTCGATATGGCAGGTCTGCCGAAGCCGACGTGGCCTGCCGATCAGCGTGGACGGCTGAGGGCGGCCTCGGCCAGATCCGTCCATTTCTCGGCCGAGGAGTGGGGCACGACCACCCAGTCCTTCATCGCCCTGCCCCGCCCCGAGGGGTCGAACAGGGACGCCCCGGCCAGCTGGAGCGCGGCTGCGTGTTCGGGGGTGTCCCTGACCAGCCGGAACACCATCGCGCCGTCGCGCTGCAGGCTCGCGAACACCTTACCCGCCTGATCTTTCAGCGCGGGACTCCCCATCATCTTGGAGATCCCCACACCCAGGTCGGCCAGCTCGGCGCCGACCTGCCTGAAATCCTCTTCCGCGCTCATCGTCAGTCGGTCCCCAACTCCGTGGCTGCCTGGTCGAGCGGCTCGTCGTGGCCGGGACCCTTCCCACGTGACGCGATCGCCTCGGCCCCGCCCTCCGGCAGCACGGCGATCAGGCTAGCCGTCCTGGCGGTACCGATCAAGGCCGGATGCGGGGTGCCGAAGCCGGCCCGGCCGGCCACGACGGGCTGACCGGGCAAAGCACTACCGGGCCGGGGAGGCGTCCGGATCGCTCACCGAGATGGCGCCCGAGGGGCACAGCTGCCGGGCCCGGCGGGCGGCGGCGTGCAGCTCGGGCGGGGGCGTCTCGTCGAGGAGCACGACGGTGCCCTCGTCCTCGCTCTGGTCGAAGACCTCCGGCGCGGTGAGCACGCACATGCCCGCTCCGATGCACCGCGCCACGTCCGTGGTGACCTTCATGTCCCCTCCTACCATCTGACCGGCAGCTCCCGTACACCGTAGATGGACATCGTGTCCCGCATCGGGACCTCATCCGCCGGCACGGCGAGGCGCAGGCCGGGGAAACGGTCGAACAGCATCGGGAACGCGGTGCGCATCTCCACGCGGGCGAGCTGCTGGCCGAGGCACTGGTGCAGCCCGTGCCCGAACGTCAGGTGCCCGGTCGCGGGGTTGGTGATGTCCAGGTGGTCGGGGTCGGAGAAACGCGCGGGATCGCGGTTGGCGGCCAGGAGCGAGAGGGTTACCGGGTCTCCGGCCCTGATGAGCTGCCCCTCCACCTCGACGTCCTCCAGGGCCGCGCGGAGCGGGCCGACGTGGATGATCCCGAGGTAGCGCAGCAGCTCCTCGACCGTGTTGTCGATCAGCGAGGGGTCGGCGCGCAGCGCGGCGAGCTGGTCGGGGTGCTGGAGCAGGGCGAACGTGCCGAGGCCGAGCATGTTCGCCGTCGTCTCGTGCCCGGCGGCGAGCAGCAGGAACCCGATGTTGCTCAGCTCCTCGTCGGTCAGCTCGCCGCTCGTGATCAGCCCGCTGAGCAGGTCGTCGGCCGGGTCGGCCCGCTTGGCCTCGATGAGCCGGAGGAAGAACGCGCCGAAACGGACGATCGTCGCGCGGATGTCCTCGACGGAGGACTCCAGGTTCAGCAGCACCGCGGTGGACCGCTGGAACTCGTCGCGGTCGGCGTACGGGACGCCGAGCAGTTCGCAGATCACCAGCGAGGGGATGGGCAGCGCGAACTCCCGCACCAGGTCCTGGGGAGGTCCGGCCTTCTCCATCGCGGCGAGCCGCTCCTCGGTGATCTCCTGGATCCTGGGCTCCAGCTGCTTCATCCGCCGCACCGTGAACTGCGCGGTGAGCGGTTTGCGGTAGCGGGTGTGGTCGGGCGGGTCCATCCGGATGAACAGGCCGGGGTCGGCCGGGCGGCGCATCTCCTGCATCAGCGGAAAGGGCACCGGGACGTTCAGCAGCTCGCGCCGGGAGCTGAACCGGGGGTCGGCGAGGATCGCCCGTACGGCGGAGTAGCCGGTCACCAGCCAGCCCGTCGTGCCGTCCGGGTAGGCCATCGGGGCGACGGGCCGCTCCTCGCGCAGCGAGGCCAGGCGCTCGGGCGGTTCGAAGGGGCTGGGGCGTCCGAAGGGGAAGGTGACCGCTTCCGGGTGGGCGGGGTGGGACTGTGTCATCTCGCGCTCCTCTGCGGTGATGCGCTTCGTCCCGTCCAGAAAACTACATCAAGTGCAAAATTACAATACATGCAAAGTATGCTCAGATGTATTAAGCTGCCCGCATGAGTGAGGTCCCGGGACTGCGCGAACGCAAGAAGCTCCGCACCCGGCACGCGCTCGTCGCCGCCGCGCTGGAGCTCTTCATGGAGAAGGGCTACGAGCAGACCACCGTCTCGGAGATCGCCGCGGCCGCCGACGTCTCGACGCGCACCTTCTTCAGCTACTTCGCGAGCAAGGAAGACGTGATCTTCTCCAACACGCGCGACGGCCTCGATCGCGTGCTGAAGGTGATCGCGGAGCCCCGTCCGGGAGACCGGGCGATCGACCTGCTGACCCGCGCCGTCGCCTCCGGCTTCGCCACGCTCGCCCTCGACGAGCAGCTCCAGAGCGAGATAGGCCCGGCCAACTACCTCGTCATGACCGTCCCCTCGCTGCGGGCGCGCGGCCTGCTGCTCCTGTTCGAGAGCCAGCGGGAGCTGGCCGAGGCCCTGCAGCGGGCGTTCCCGGAGGAGCTGAGCCTCGTCGAGGCGTCGGCGCTCGTCGGCGCGGTGGTCGGCGGGGGCAAGCTCGCCGCCTTCGTCAGCATGAGCAACGGCGCCTCACCGGAGGAGATGCTGGAGTCCGGTCGCCGGGCCATCGAGTACGCCCTGTCGGCCCTTCGCGCCGCCTCGCGAGTGTCCTGACCTCGCTCTGTCGGTCTTCCGCGCCGCCTCGCGGGTGTGTCCCGAGCTCGCTCCGCAGGCCTTCCGCGCCGTCCCCCTTCGCCGTCTCGGCCTCGCCCTTCTCCCCGCGTCGCGTACGGCCACGCCGCTCCATACCTCGGACCGGCAGGTCTCCCTGGTATGCCGCCGGTGACGCTTTCGCGTCTACGCTGACGTGACATGGCGACGCTCTCTCCCACCGCGGCCCTGCTGGGAGAGAGGCGCTTCGTCCTGCTCGCCTCGGCTCGGACGATCTCCGTGCTGGGGGACGGTTTCGCCCGGGTGGCCCTGGCGTTCGGCGTGCTCGCGATCCCCGGGAGCACCCCCGCGCAGCTGTCGCTGGTGCTCGCCTGCCAGGCCGTGCCGCAGCTGCTGCTCATCCTCGTCGGCGGCGTGCTGGCCGACCGGTTCTCCCGGTCAGGCCTGATGGTGATCGCCGACGTTCTGGGCACCGCCGCGTACGGCGGGCTGGCGGTGATGCTCCTGACCGGCGACGCGCCGATCCCGGCGGTGGCGCTGCTGGCGACCTTGGCGGGGGTGGCCACCGCCCTGTTCGTACCGGCGATGACCGGCGTGGTGCCGGAGGTCGTGCCCCGGGAGAGGCTGCAGGAGGCCAACGCCCTGCTCGGGGTCGCGAGGAACGGCGCCATGGTGCTGGGGCTGGCGCTGTCCGGTGTCGCCGTCGCCCTGGTCGGCGCCGGGTGGGCCCTGGCGCTCAACGCCGTCTCGTTCCTCGTCAGCGCCGTGCTGATCCGCGCCATGCGCCTGCCCCGACGCCTCCGGGTGTCCGTGGGATCCGGCTGGTCCGACCTGCGGCACGGCTGGCGGGAGTTCGTCTCACGCCAGTGGCTGTGGGTCGTGGTGCTCCAGTACGCCTTCGTCGTCGCCGCCGTCGGGGCCAACGTCGGCGTGCTCGGTCCCCTGATCGCCGAGCGGGACCTGGAAGGAGCGGGCTCCTGGGCGCTGATCGTCACGGCCCAGGCGCTGGGAACCGTCGCGGGCGCGGGCCTCGCCGCGCGCCTGCGGCCCCGGCGCCCCATGCTCCTCGCGGTGCTGGCCACCTTTCCCACGGCGCTGCCGATGGTGCTCCTCGGGGCCGGGGCGCCGCTGTGGACGATCGTGGTCGCGATGTTCGCCGCCGGGGTGGCCGGGGACGTGTTCGGCGTGCTGTGGACCACCACCATGCAGCGCGAGGTGCCTCCCGACGCGCTCTCCCGCGTCAGCTCCTACGACTGGTTCGGGTCCCTGGCCCTGGCGCCCCTCGGCATCCTCGTCGCCGGTCCCGTCGCCGCCGCGATCGGTCCCGGCACCGCCCTTCTCGGCTGCTCCGGTCTCGTCGTGGTCGCCACGTTCGCGGCGCTGCTCTCCCCCCAGGTCCGGACTCTCCGGGCGCCGGTCACCGAGGAAGCCGTACGGCCCGCGTCTGGGGAGACCGCGGGCCGTACTCGCACTCGGGAGGGCGGTTAGGGGTTGGGGACGGTGTCGACCCAGGTGGTCGAGGCGGAGCGGTAGTTGTTGACGCGGCTCAGGACGGTGGCCGGGGCGACGACCTCGTTCTTGGAGTGGTAGAACCAGTCGACCTGCTGGATGTAGTCACGCGAGGTCGAGCTGCCGACCAGGCCGCCGCTGATGAACCAGAGGTTGAAGTTCACCGACTGGACCGTCTCCGGGTAGTAGTCGCCGCCGTGCTCGGCGAAGAGGGCGCCGTCGATGTAGTACCTGATCTGGCCGCCGGAGACCTGGAGGACCAGGTCGTGCCAGCCCGCGTAGCTCTGCCTGACCTCGGTGTGCACGTTCACCGCCTGCCAGGGCTCGTTGCGATAGGTCTCCCACGACGTGGCGTACATGATGTTGGCGGGCTCGCCCCAGCCGCCGTTGGGCAGATACTCGAAGTCCTGCTCGCTGTAGTCGGGATCCATGTCGGCGGCGAGCGGAGTGATCGTGAAGAAGGTCTGCACGATGTGGTCCCCGTCGGGGCCGCTGACCGGGGTGTCGGAGAACTTCACCCGGGCCGCGTAGGTGCCCTCCAGGAACTTGCGCTGGTGCAGCACCTCCGACTGCTGGGTGCCCGAGGCGGTGCCGTCGGTGACGGCCTTGAGCTGCAGCGCCTTGTTCGTCCCGGAGACCGTGGGGAAGGTCACGTTCTGCTTGGGCCAGCCGGCGCCGGGCACGCCGGGGCCGCCGGTGTTGGTGCGCACGGTCCAGTTGTGCGCGGAGATGTTGGGGTCGTCGGCGTTGTTGTACGTGAAGTCGTCGAACACCACCCCGCTGCCTCCGGGAGAGGGCGTGATCGTCGGGGTGGGCGTCGGCGTCGGGTCGCCGCCACCGCCCACGGGAGAGGTGCCCCAGACCAGGGCGCCGTTCTGGTGGACGGTCACCTTGGTCCAGTCGCCGTACGTCGTGCGGGCCGGGCCGAAGGAGTAGTCGTCGCTCTGGGTCAGCCGCTGCCAGTCGGAGCGGTGGAAGCGCAGCTGCAGGTCACCGGTCTGCGCCCCGACCGCGAGGTTCCCCGAGGTGAAGCCCACCTCAAGGTAGCGGTCGGCGGTGGCCGTACCGGGGGAGAGCGTGCCGAAGGTCCCGGTGACCGTGGAGCAGGAGACCACCGCCCACGAGCACGCGAAACGGTACTGCGGCGATCCGGCGTCCGCCTTGAAGTAGTAGCGGATCTTCACGCCGCTCAGCGACACGGCCGAGGTGCCGCCGTTGACCAGGTTGAACCACGGCTCGACCTGGTCGGCGGTCGCTCCGGTGGCGCTCGTCTTGTACTGGAGCCTGAGGGACTGCTGGGCGCTGGCCGGGTTGGCCGCGACGCCCACCATCGCGAGCAGCATGGCGGACACTAGTCCGCCGAGTAACAGCTTTCTGCGCACTTTCTTTCCTTTCCTGGGTGCTTCCCGGGAGGTGCCGGATCTAGGGGATGAGCGGGCCGCCGCGGACGCCCTGGGCGCTGAGCCGGGCGAGGTGCGGGCCGAGCCGCCGGAGGAAGTCGGGATAGTCGCCGGGCGAGCCCCAGGCGACCTCGGCGAAGGCGCATATCCTGGGCAGGGCCATGAACTCGACCCGTTCCGGTGTGGGCATGTACTCGGTCCACAGCTGGCACTGCACGCCCCGCGCGGCCGGGTCGGGTGCGAACGCGTAGGTGTCGGCCAGGGTGAGGACGCTCTCCTGGACGGTCGGCCGGTCCGGATCGGCCGGCTGGTCGTCGAAGGGCGCGGCCGAGGGGCGGTAGTCGAAGTAGGTCCGCGTGTGCGGCGCCAGGATGATGTCGTTGCCGCCGCGCTCGGCCTGCTCGTCGCGCCAGACCATGACGGTCGTGCCGGGAGTCGGTTCGCGCTCGGGCTCGTCCCAGCAGACCAGCTTGCGCGAGTGCTTCTCCAGGTGCGCGGCCATCCGGCCGATGAACCAGGCGCACGCGTCCCGGGGGCCCGCCAGCCCCAGCTCCGCCAGCCGCTGCCGCGCCCGGAGGCTGCGCTCCCACTCGGTGGTGGGGCACTCGTCCCCTCCGACGTGCACGTACGAGCTCGGGAAGAGCTCGCAGACCTCGTCGAGCACGTCCTGGCAGAAGCGGACGGTGGACTCCTCGAGGTTGAGGACGTGCTCGCTGATCCCCCACTCCGACCAGACCTCCACCGCGCGGGACGGGTCGTTGCCCAGGTGCGGGTAGGCGGCGATGGCGGCCTGGGCGTGGCCGGGCATCTCGATCTCGGGCACCACGGTGACGAAGCGCTCCGCCGCATACGCGACGATCTCCCGTACGTCGTCCCGCGTGTAGAAGCCGCCGCGCCGCGCGCCGACCTCGGTGAGCAGGGGGTAGCGCTCGATCTCCAGGCGCCATCCCTGGTCGTCGGTGAGGTGCAGGTGCAGCACGTTGAGCTTGTGCTCGGCGAGCAGGTCGACGAGGCGCAGGATGAACGCCTTGGGCATGAAGTGCCGGGCGACGTCCAGCATCACCCCGCGCCAGGCGAACCTCGGCCGGTCCTCGATCGTCCCGTACGGGATCAGCGGCCCCAGCTGGGAGAGGGTCCGCGTGCCGTAGAAGCGGCCGGCCGGGCCGCCGGCGGTGAGCTCGACGCCGGAGGGGGAGACGTCGAGGCGGTAGCCCTCCTCGTCGAGGGACGGGTCGTCGGGCATCAGCCGCAGGAGGTCCCGCCGGAACGCGACGGAGCCTCCGTCGACGGCCACTTCCCGTGGCCTCGGAATGATCACGTTGGTCTTCCCTTCGCGGCGTCCCGGGAGGGCACGCCTGTGGACGGTGGGAGGGAGGGCATGGCTGTGAGGGGGGGCATGGCGGTGGGGAGGGGCACGGCTGTGAGAGGGCATGGCGGCAAGAAGGCGCGGCGGTGGGAAAGCGGGGCGAGGAGCAGGGCGTGGCGGGGAGAGGGCCGGGGGAGGGCCGCTCACCCCTTGACGGCGCCGGCGATCATTCCCGAGGTGACCCTGCGCTGCAGGACGAGGAAGATCAGCAGCACCGGAAGCATGAAGAGGGTCGAGGCGGCCATGGTGGCTCCCCAGTCGGTGCCGAAGACGTTGCTGAAGGAGGAGAGCCAGACCGGCAGGGTCCGATCGTCCTGGTTCTTGATGATCAGTGCGTTGGCGAAGGCGAACTCGTTCCACGCGGTGATGAAGCCGAACAGGCAGGTGGACATCAGGCCGGGGGCGAGCAGCGGCAGGACCACCCGGCGGAAGGCGGCCGCCCGGTCGCACCCGTCCATCAGCGCCGCCTCCTCCAGTTCGGGGGGGATGGCGGCGAGGAACCCGCGCAGGGTCACGATGGTGAACGGCAGTGTCGTCATGAAGTAGATCAGGGTGAGCATCGACAGTTTGTCGAGCATGTTGGTGTCGCGGGCGATGATGAACATCGACACCAGCAGCGCCTCCCAGGGGGCCATCTGGGCGATGAAGACCATCAGGATGAACGCCTTGCGCCCGCGCCAGCGCATCCGGGCCACCGCGAACGCGGCGAGCAGCGCGACCACCAGGGCGAGAAGCACCGCGCTCGCGGTGACGGTGAGGCTGTTACGCCAGAACGTCCAGAAACCGTCCGCGCTCACCGCGGTGGCGAAGTGATCCAGGGTGGGGTTGGCGGGCCAGAAGGTCGGGGTCTGCGACTGGATGTCCCTGGTGGGCTTGAACGCGGTCAGCACCATCCAGTAGACGGGGAAGACCGAGACGGCCAGCACGGCCAGGGCCGCCAGGTTCAGCGGCGCGCGGCGCAGCAGGCGGCCCGGTGTCAGGCGGCCGGGCGGTGTGCGGCCCGGTGTCAGGCGGCCGGGCGTCAGGACTGTCACGGTTCCTCCCCTTCGTGCTTGAGCATCCGCCGGAGGTGGGTGATCAGCAGGGCGATCAGGATCAGCACGGTGAGGGTGGAGATCGCCGAGCCGAGGTCGTACTTGTGGAGCGACTGCGCGACCTGGAACGCGTAGACGGGCAGCGTGGTGGTGGCCTCTCCCGGGCCGCCCTTGCTGATCGCCCAGATCTGGGCGAAGCACTTGAACACCCAGATCACCTCCAGCGAGGCGATCAGCCCGAAGAGCGGTCGCAGGATGGGGAAGGTGACGGCGGTGAAGACCTGCCGCCCGCTCGCGCCGTCGATCCGCGCGGCCTCGTACAACTCGGAGGGGATGGTGGTCAGCCCCGCGTAGAGGGTGAGGGCGGCGAACGGCACGGACTGCCAGACGACCAGGGCGACCAGGATGGCGAAGGTGGACGTGCCGTCGGCGAACCAGGTGTAGTCCCTGAAGGACTCGAACCCCAGCGTGACCAGCAGCCAGTTGACCACCCCCAGCCGCGACTGGAACAGCCACTGGAAGATCGTGGTGGCGGCGAGGACGGGGGTGGCCCAGGTGAGCACCAGGCCGCCCAGCACGGCCAGGCGCATCCCCCGGCCCAGGCGGGCGATCATCAGGGCCACCGCGGTGGAGATGACCATGATCAGGACGACGTTGACGGCCGTCCAGACCAGGGTCCTGCGCACCACGGCCCAGAACTCCGCCCCGCCGAGCACCTCCGCGTAGTTGCCCAGGCCGACGAACTCCGCGCCGCCCCGGATGAGTTCACCGGTCCTGAAGTGCTGGAAGGAGATGACGACGCTGCGGATCAGCGGGTAGAGCAGCAGGTAGGCGGTACCCGCCAGGGTGGGCGCGATCAGCAGGTAGGGCCAGAGACCGGCGATCCGGGACGGCCGCGCCCCGGATCGCGCCGAGGACGGTCCCGGCCGCCCGGGCGGTCCCGGTCGTCCGGACTGCCCGGACTGTTCGGGCTGCTCGGGAGCGGAGGCGTCCCTGTCGCGGGCGCGCCGCCGTGTCGGGCGCCCCGCCGGGGCCTGGGGGGCAGCGGGCATGGCACTCCTCGGAGCGGGCGAGCGGTACGGACGGGTGGGGGTCCGGTGCGGTTTCCCGCGGGCCGGTGTGCGGTGGACGGGTGTCAGGACTTGGTGTTGAGGATCTCGGCGATGCCCTGGTCCACCGCGGCGGCCTCGGTGGCGGGGTCGCCTCCGGTGAGCACCCTGGTCAGATACTCCTTGATCAGGTTCTTGGCCTCGACCGCCGCCCAGTTGGGGGAGTTGGGGGTGGCGTGCCCGTTGGCGGCGCCCGCGGCCATCGCGGCTGTCGCCTCGTTGTCGCTCAGCACGCCGGCGAGGGAGACGCGGTTGGGTACATAGCTCATCTCCTTGGCCATGTCGGTCTGGAACTTCTCGCCCGCGAGCGCCTTGACCACCTCGTACGCCGCCTCGGGGTTTTTCGACGCCTCGGGGATGACCAGGTCGGAGCCGCCGGTGAACACCGCGCCCGGCTTGTCGGCGGTCTTGCCGGGGATGGGGAAGAACCCGAGCTTGCCCTTGAGGTCCGGGTTGGCCTTCTCGATCGCCACCGCGCCGCCCGGGGCGGAGATGAGCTGGGCGACGTCGCCCTTGGCGAAGACGTCGGCCTGCGGCGGCTTGGCCTCGTCGGAGTCCTTGGGGCCCTTGCCCAGCACCTGGAGCTTCCGGTAGAACTCGACCCCGGCCTGCGCCTGGGGGGTGCCGAGGCCGCCCTTCCAGGTGCCGCCCTCGTTGACGGCGAGGTCGCCGCCCTCGTCCCAGATGAATCCCGCGAGGGTGTACCAGTTCTGGCCGGGCAGATAGATGCCCTGGTCACCGCCCTTGTTGAGCTTGGCCGTGACCTCCAGCCACTCGTCCCTGGTCTTGGGCGGCGAGGTGATCGAGGCCTTGGCGAACAGGTCCTTGTTGTAGATGACCACCCGGTTCGCGGCGTACCACGGGATGCCGTACTGGCGTCCGTCGATCTTGCCGGGTTCCGCCAGGCCGGGCAGCCAGTCGGCGCCGCCCAGGTCGGTGATCTTGCCGGTGAGGTCCTTCACCCCGCCGCTGGCGGCGTACTCGGCGACCTGGGTGTTTCCGACCTCGATGACGTCCGGGGCGTCGTTGCTGGCCAGGGCGCTGGTGACCCGCTGGCCGATGCCGTCCCACTCCTGGATCTGGATGTCGAGGGCGACGCCGGGGTGGGCCGCCCGGTAGTCGGCGCGGAAGCGGTCGAGCAGGGCGTCGGAGAAGCTGTCGCGCATGACCCACACGGTCAGGTTCGTGGTGCCCTGCCCGGTGCCGGCCGAGCCGGGCGAGTCCGTGGAGGGGGACGGCTCGGAGGAGCCGCATGCGGTGAGGCCTGCGGCGAGTGTCAACACTGCCGCGGTGGCGCGGAGGCGGTACCCCATCGGTACTCCCAGAGGTCAGATATTGGTAAGTAATTGGCCTGCTTCGCATAGGGTGGCTCTTACCACTTCTGCCGTCAAGGCCTGTTTTTTCGAGGACGACAGGTAACAAATAGGTAAGGTCTTGGTAAGCTGGGGCGGTGACTCTAAACATGAGGTCCGGGCTCAAGCGCGACCGGGTGCGCGACGTCCTGCTCGACTTCATCGCCGACATGAAGCCGGGCGAGGCGATCCCCTCCGAGCGGGATCTCTGCAAGGAGCTCGGGGTCTCCCGGCCCACGGTGCGCGCGGCGATCGACGATCTGGTCATGTCGGGGCTGCTCGTCCGCGAGCACGGGCGCGGCACGTTCACCGGACCGCACCGGGTCACCCAGGCGCTGGCCTCGACCACGGGCAACTCGTTCTACGCGCCGCCCGCCGAGGGCAACTGGCTCAGCCGGATCCTGGAGTTCGGCTCCACCCCCGCGGGCGCCAGGCTCGCCACCCGCCTCCAGCTCTCTCCCGCCGACCCCGTCCTGAGAGTCGTGCGGCTGCGCGTCGTCGACGACGAGCCCATGGCGATCGAGCGCATCCACCTGCCGTACGCCCTGGTCGACGGCCTGGTCCCGGCCGACATGGAGTCGGGCTCGTTCTACCGGCTGCTACGGGAACGTTTCAACGTCGACGTCCGCAGCGCCGTGCAGACGATAGAGCCCACCGTCACCGACGAGACCGAGGCCGAGCTCCTCCACGTCCCCCAGCACGCCCCGGCCCTGCTCTTCGAGCGCACCACCCGCGACGTCGGCGGCCGGATCGTCGAGTTCACCCGCTCGATCTACCGCGGCGACCGCTACCGGGTGACCTCCGAGCTGTCCTTCAACGCCGACTCTGGCTGATCCCCGGATGCTCCCCGAGAGGCGGGGCCGGGCACGAGCCCCGGCCCTTCCCTCCCTCACCTGATGGCGGCCAGGTCCACGACGTACATCCTCTTCCCGACCCGGTATGTCATCAGCCGGTCGAAGCCGCCGTCGGGGATGAGCATGCCTCCCCTCTTGTCCTGGCGTACGCCCAGATCGGCGGACGTGCCGGTGACCAGGTCGTAGAGGAAGACGCCGCCGTCCATGGGCATTCTCTTGTAGAACCGCTCCAGGCCGGGCTGGTCGTCCAGCTGGACATCGGGAGGCAGCGTCCGCTCCCGGGAGCCGTCGCGGTCGCGGACGAAGTTGCGTGGGCCGGCCCCCGTGGGCAGACTCTGGCCGTAACACCGGTTGACCCCGCACCTGACGAATTTCTCGTCGGGCTTGACCACGGCGTCACGCCGCTCCCCCGTCTCGACGTTGAACAGCTCGGCGAAGACGATCAGCTTGGCCAGATCGCCCTGCTTGAGCAGATTGTCACGATCGGTGTGGCGGCCCACCCAGGGCCACCGCAGGAGGTACCGCCCCTCGGTCCCCGGCACCGCCCGCGGCTCGCCGCCGCGCAGCGGCACCCGGTACACCCCGCCGCTCTCGCGGGAGAAGACCACGTCCCGGCCCACCACCTCCAGCTTCCCGATGTGGCCCTTCTTCATGATGTTCTCCAGCGGGACGTCGGCCACCTTCCGAGGGGTGCCGCCGCCGACGGGCACCGTCCAGATCCGGGCGACCCGCTGCCTGCCCGGATCCTTGTACGACGCCCACCAGACGACGTCCCCGCCGCCCGCGGTGACGTCTTCGGCGTAGAGCGTCGAGTTCCTGGTCGGGATCTCGGCGATCCGCCGGGGGCCGCCGCCCTCCAGGCCGTAGGTCCACAGGAACTGCCTCGTCCCGTCGCTCCTCCCCGTCATGACGAGCATCGTGCGGTCGTCGAGAAGCGACTGCGGGTGGTGAACGCGGCCGTCGGGCAGCTTGGCGGGGATCTTGTGCAGGGCCCGTGGCCATACCCGCTCGATGGGCGGCGGCAGCTTCTCCTCGGGTGCCGGAGTCGGCTGTGGCGTCGGCCCCTGCGCGTCGGTGGAGTTCACCGCGGGCTGCTTCACGGCCGACGGGCCCAGAGTCCGCACCGCCGTACCCGCCCCACCGGCCACCACGACCACGGCCGCCGCCGCGAGCAGCGCGGCGGGCGCCCGCCGGGGGCGGCGGCGTGCCCTGACCGCCGCGGACAACGTGACCCGCGCCCGCTCGGGCACCTGGTCCGCCGCCCCGGTCAGAACGCGGGTGAGCTTGTCTTCGATGTCGGTCATCGCGTGCTCCCGTGGGCCACAGGTGAGGTGGAGAGGGAGGACCGCAGCTTGTCCAGGCCGCGGGAGGCCTGGCTGCGCACGGTCCCCTGCGAGATGCGGAGCACCTCGGCGATCTCGGCGTCGGCCAGCTGCTCGTAGTAGCGGAGCACCAGCACGGCGCGCTGTCTGCGGGGCAGCGCGGCCAGCTCCTGCCATAGCCCCTGGTCCTCCTCGGAGGGGAAGACCGCCTCCCAGGCCCGCTCGGGCGGCTCCCCGGTGAGATGCTCGCGCCTGCGTCGCCGCCAGATGCTGACGTGCAGCCGCGCCATCGTCGTCCGGGCGTAACCGTGCGCGTCGCTCTTGCGCCGCACCCTCGGCCAGGCGCCGCGCAACCGGGTCAGCGCCTCCTGCGCGAGATCGGCGGCGTCGTGGGGGTTACCGGTCAGAACGTACGCGTAGCGGAGCAGCGCCTCACCCCGCTCGGCCACGAAGTCGTCGAAACCGGGTTCTTCGTCCACATGCCGTCCCTTCTTCCTCGTCATGGCCTAGACGCCGAAGAACCCGGAAATGTTGCACCACGCCGTCGATGCGTACAGGCCGCGCTGGATGTCGGCGGGTGGCTCGGCTACGTTCTTTCAGATGACGACCACCTCGGCTGTCCCGGTTCGGGGCGGTCTGCCCCGATGACATCCCTCGACGACCTGGTGGTCCGGGCGCGTTCCCTCGTACGGGAGGGGCACCGCGCGCTGCTCGGCGTCACCGGAGGTCCGGGGGCGGGCAAGACCACCCTCGCCGAACACCTGGTCCGCCTGCTGCGGCCGGCGCCTCCCGACGGGCTGCCGGAGCGGGAGTGGGTGGCGTACGTGCCGATGGACGGCTTCCATCTCGCCGACGTCGAGCTCGACCGGCTCGGGCGCCGCGACCGCAAGGGGGCCCCGGACACCTTCGACGCCGCCGGATACGCGGCCCTCCTGCGCCGCCTGCGCGAGGACGAGGACGATCCGATCTACGCGCCGGCCTTCGAGCGCGACCTGGAGCAGCCGATCGCCGGCAGCATCCCGGTCCCGCGGGCCGCCCGGCTCGTCGTCACCGAGGGAAACTACCTGCTGCTCGACCAGGGCGACTGGGTGCGCGTGCGGTCCTGGCTGCACGAGGTCTGGTACTGCGACCTCGACCCGGACGAGCGCGTGCGCCGTCTCGTCTCCCGGCACGAGCGCTTCGGCAAGGACCCCGACGCGGCGGTGGCCTGGGCGCTGGGAACCGACCAGCGCAACGCCGACCTCATCGCCACCACCCGTTCCCGCGCCGACCTCGTCGTCCCCGACGCCGTCCTGCGCTCGATCGGCGACGGCGAGACGGGGTCCGGCTGACGCGGACCGGTTGAGGCAGGCCGGTTGACGGAGACCGGTCGGCCCGGCGAGGCCGGGTCCGGTGAAGCCGGCGCGGTCCGCGGGCAGGCCGTCTCGCGGACCGTGAACCCGGTCGGGGGGTCATGGCGATACATCGCTGATCACTTTTCCGACGGGAAGGCCGGCCTTCATGCCATGGTGCCCGCGATGACCGCGCCACTCACCGCCCAGACTCGCGACTGCGACCTCATCGACGAGTCGCGGACCCACCCGGAGGCGTTCGCGGCGCTGTTCGACCGCTACTCCGGGATGCTCTACCGGTACGTCTCCCGGCGGCTGGGCCCGGAGATCGCCGAAGATCTCGTCGGCGAGACGTTCCTGGTCGCCTTCGCCCGCCGGAGCCACTACGACCTGGCCTACGCCGACGCCCGGCCGTGGCTCCGGCGGAAGACCCGGGTCGTCAACATCCCCAGGGACTCGATCGTCCGCATCCCCGCCTGCGAGTCCCCGGGCGGGTCGGCGCTTCCGGCCAGAACCGACATGATCAACTCGGCGTTCCACGCGGGCGGGCTGTCCTGCGCGTGGAAGACGGTCGAGTCGACCACGGGAATCCACGTCGACCACGCGGTGGAGATCCATTTCTCCGGGTTCAAGGGCATGGTCGACGCGCTCGGCGGGGTGGAGGTCACGCTGCCGCGGCCGGTGGACGATCGCAAGGCGAAGCTGCGGCTGCCCGCGGGTAGGCACATGCTCAACGGCGAGCAGGCGCTGGGTTACGTGCGGCTCCGCAACTTCGGCGACGGGACCGACCTGGAGCGGATCAAGCGCCAGCACCGGTTCATGAACGCGCTGGTCATGAAGGCGAGCGGTCTGCTGGACGAGCCCACGACGCTCTCCGCCTTCCTCGCCGAGGTGAAGAAGTCGATCAGGACCGACGCCGGGCTCGACCTGGGGACGATGTACGCCATCGCGCGGGGCATGGCGAAGTTCGAGCCCGGCTCGGTGACGTTCTCCACGGTTCCCACCCGTCCGCACCCCGAGGATCCGAACCGTCTCGCGTGGGACGGGGCCACCGCCGAGCGGCTCTTCGCGGGGATCAGACGTGACGCCGGGTGAGCCGGAGGGCTTCTCGCCGCCGAGTGTCGGCGAGGACATAAGTGGATAAAAGGGATAGTCGTGCCGAATGTGGCTCGGTGTGAGTCTTGATGGTCGATGTGGTTCGTCTTTCCGGAAATAAGGCGATATCTCCGTGGAAACATCCGCACGTCATGGGAGAACCCATGTCCGTTGCCCGCTGTATCACCACCGCCGCCCTCGCCGCCCTCACGGTGGCGCTCACCGCGCCGATCGCGTCCGCCGCCCTCATCCCGCCCCGGCCCGCCGTGCCGGGCGAGTGCTCGCTCTTCGGGGCGGTGACCGTCAGGAAGGGCGATCGTACGGAGACCTGGACGTGGGGGCCGGGCTACCAGAGCTACCTCAGCAGTGAGAGCAGTTCCCGGACGTTCACGCAGACCATGTAGGAGTTGACGCAGGCCATGTGAGGGAGGGCCGGCCGGGGGGCCGCCGGCACCCGGCCGCCCGAATTTCCGATCATTCTCTGACCATGGGTCTGAACTGGTCATTTCTTGGCAGCACGCCGCCGTCCCTCAAGGGTGAGCTCGTCCGGCGGTCTTAGCGTCGAACAATGGAGATCGACGTGGTGTCGCCCCGCCCGGACGAGCGGGCGGCTCTGACGCGCCGGGTCATGGCCGATCGAGCGGACGCATGAGCGGCGCGGGGAACGGGCGGTACGGCACCGGCCCGTTTCCGTACACCCGGGCCGAACTCTCCCGGGACGAAATACTCCATGGTTCCCGGGACGAAACACTCCGTGGCGAGGCGTCCCGGAACCAGAGAGCCTGGGGTGAGCCATCGCGGCGCGTACCGTCCCAGGGCGGGCTGCCCAGGGGGCAGGTCGTGGTGATCGCCGGAGAGCCGGTGGCAGGGAAGGCCAAGATCGGGCTGATCCCGCCCTTCACCGCGCATGAGGCCGCGGCACTGGCCGCCGCCGCCCTCGAGGACACGCTGCGCGCGGTCGCCCGCGTCCCGGTCGCCCGGCGCGTGCTCGCGCTCGACGGCGCCCCGGGACCCTGGCTCCCGCACGGGTTCACGGTGCTGCCGCAGCGCGGGAACGGGCCGGACGAGCGGCTCGCCGCGGCCCTCGACGACGCCCACCGGCTCCTGTGCGGGCCGGTCGTGCTCATCGGCATGGACACCCCGCAGGTCACCCCGGACATGCTGGTCTATGCGCTGTCCCTGCTCAGTGCCTACGACGCGGTGTTCGGCCCGGCGACGGACGGCGGGTTCTGGCTGCTCGGGCTGCGCGCCCCCGACCCCGCTCTCCTGCTCGGCGTCCCGATGTCGGAACCGACCGCCGGCGAGATCCAGCTGCGGAGGCTGGGGGAGGCCGGGTTGAGCGTCGCCCTGATGCCCCGTCTCACCGACGTGGACACCGCGGCGGACGCGTTCGTGGTGGCCGCGCAGGCCCCGCGGTCCTTTTTCGCCGCCACTCTCGCCAGGATGAGCGCGCTCCGGTGAGCGGGGCGCCGGGAGGCGGTACGGAAGCCTAGAAAAGCGTTGGGGCGGCGGCCTCGTCCGCCCGCTCCAGCTCGCCCGGCTCGAAGAGCCTGATCACGCCGTACGTGCCGTCGTACCCGGGTTCCCGGATCACCTCGCCGCGGCGCAGCCGCCCGACGGCCTCCGCGAGCGGCGGTGAGTGGGCCGCGATGTCGTCGACCGGTACGTCCTCCAGAATGCCCAGCTCGGGCCCCAGGGCGGCGGTGAGCCTGTCGACCTCCTTGAGGACCTTCTTGCTCTTCGACCCCACGTCGAGGATCTCGCCCACGATCTCCGGCAGCGGTACGAGGTTGCGGAAGCCCGCGACGCCCTCCGGCCGGAAACCGTCGGGCCGGTCGGCCAGTTCCTGGACCCGGTTCAGCACGCCCACCGTGAGCGGCTTCCCGCACACGGGGCAGATCCCGTCGCGCCCGCGCGTCTCCTCGGGCTCCATCCGGATGTCGCACTTGCGGTGCCCGTCGACGTGGTACTTGCCCTCCTCGGGGAAGAACTCGGTCGTTCCCGCGTACCCGGCCCCGGTCTGGAGCGCTCGCAGGACGGCGAAGTAGTCGAGGTCGGTCTCGAACACCGTGGTCTCGCGGCCGAGCATGGGCGGCGAGTGGGCGTCGGAGTGGCTGACCAGCCGGTAGCGGTCGAGGGCGGAGACCCGCCAGTTCATGGCCGGGTCGCTGGACAGCCCGGTCTCCAGCGCGAAGATGTGTTCGGAGAGCTCGCCGTAGCACTCCTCGATCGTGTCGAACCCGGACTTCGAGCCGAAGACGCCGAACCACGGCGTCCAGACGTGGGCGGGCACCAGGTAGGCGCCGTCGCCGCTGCTCAGGGTGATCTCCAGCAGGGCGCGCGAGTCCATGCCGAGGACGGGCCGCCCGTCCGCGCTCAGGTTGCCGATCCGTTCGAGCCTCGCGTTGAACGCCGCGGCCTCGTCGAAGCCCGGCATGTAGACCAGGTGGTGGATCTTGCGGGTGCGCTCGCCGCGCCGGTAGACCGTGGAGACCTCGGTGGACAGCATGAACCGCACCTGGTCGGAGGCCACCCCGGCGGGCGGCGGACCGAGGACGTCCGGAGCGCGTTCCTCGCGCAATCGGAACAACCCCGGCTCCGCCGGTACGAGGTTCTCTCGCAGCTGCTCGAACCACACCGGATGTGTGAAATCACCGGTGCCCATCAGCGCGACGCCCTTGCGCCGCGCCCACCATGTCAGATGTTCCAGATCACTGTCTCTGCTGCAGGCCCGGGCGTATTTCGAGTGAATGTGCAGGTCAGCATGAAACCGCATTCATCACATTCTGCCACAGGCCATATATGGAGCTCAGTGAGCAGCCGAACCAGCTCAGATCGGTGACGGTCTCCCACTCCGCACCGCACGGACCCGCCGCGCACCACGGGTCCGCCGCGCTCCCCGGATTTCACGAGCTGTGGCGCGAAACCTCGGGAGGGCCGTGGAAGCGGGGCCGTCACCGCAGCGGCCGTCCCCACCGGCCCGGGTCCCGCGCGCTCGGCGCCCCCCCGGAAGATCGATCCGGCGGAACCCGGGCAATCCGATGATCGTTTTCCTGTGAAAAAGACCGGCGGGTGATTTCACGCCGGAAAGGGAACCGCTCAGCGGGAATGTTCATCTCGGCGGAGCCGGTGGGCCGTTATCGTGGAGATGTCGCGCGAGCGCGGGGAGGTGCCGGGATGACAGGGCAGGAATGGGATCCCGATCCGGATGGTGAGAGCGAATCCACCGGTCGTCGAATCGCCAGGGCGCGTAAACGCAGAGGGCTCACCCAAATCGGTCTCGCGGCGAAAGCGAATGTTTCTCGTAGCTTGATCGCGCAGGTGGAGGCGGGTCACAAGCGGGCCACCCCATCGCTTGTCGCGGCCGTGGCGAGAGCGTGCACGGTCGACGCCGCCGAGATCGTCGGCCGGCCCCCCGGAGGGCCGGACAGGGGGGTGGACAGGCGCACCGAGGCGATGCACGCGGCGATGCCCCCCATCAGGCGGGCTCTGGCCTACGCCGACATCTCCCCCGAGCTGGAGGTTCCTCCCAGGTCGCTCGACGAGCTCGCCGCGGAGCTGGTCAAACTCCAGAAACTACAGGGGGCCGCCGCGCACGTCCGCCTCGGTGCCCGCCTGCCCGCGAGCATCGAGGAGCTGACGGTCCACGCGGTCGAGTCGGACGCTCCGAGGGCGTGGCGCCTGCTGAACCACGCGTACGCCATAGCGGTGTCCCTGACCCGGCGTCTGGGCTACAGCGACCTGGCGCAGGTCGCCATCGAGCGGGCCGCGATCGCCGCGCCGCGCGCCGACGACCCGCACCTGCGGCATTTGGTCTCCCTGTCGCGCGCGTTGTTGCTGCTCACACTGGGGTCCGGTGACATCGCGTTGACCATGGTGAAGCGGGCGGCGGGTGAGGTGGACCGGTCGGAGACGGCGGGGCTGCAGGTCTACGGCTCCCTCCACCTGCGCGCCGCCGTCTCCGCCGCGCGGATGGGGCACGGAGCGGACGCCTGGGAGCACCACGGCCTCGCGGCGGAGGCGGCGGCGCGGCTCGACGCGCGGCCGAGACGCGACCCGTACGGGCTGCAGGTGAATCCCGTCAACGCGGTGATCCACGGATGCGCGGTGGCGACCGAACTCGGTGACCACGACACGGCGATTCGCCTCGACTCGGGGTTCACGCCGTCCTCCAGGCTCTACGCCGAACGCAGGGCGCATCACGAAATCGACATGTCCAGGACGCACCTGTTACTCAAAGAACACGACAAAGCGCTCAGACGAGTGCTCAACGCCGAGCGAATCGCCCCACAGATGGCGCGATTCCACCCCACGGCCAGAGAGGCCGTCAGGCAGTTGGGAACCTATTACCGGACCGTTCCCGAACAGCTGCGCGGCCTGGAAAGTCGAATGGCCTTCTAGTCTTATCCGGCGTTTTGTTCACGGGAAATCGTGAACACTGGTGGTGGCGATTCTTCATAAGGTCGTCGCGATGGTGAGAACCGCGACCCTCGCCGTCCGGATCCGGTGAGTCCGACCTTGGAGGATGGGTGACACGGCGTGTGGTGCGGGCTGAGTCCCGGGGGATGGTCGACGAGGCGACGGCGGAACGCCACGACAGGGCGCTGGCGGTCGTGCAGCGACTGCTGATCGAGCGGGGAATCCGCGCCCACCGCCACCACACGATGAGCCTGGGGTTCTTCGCCGCCCGCCCGGGGGCTCCCGCCTGGCCCGGACGGGCCGGCCTGCGCTCGCGGACGGACCGGCGTCCGCCCGAACTGGCCGTGATCGCTCAGGGGCGGCGCGCCGCCACGGTGACCATAGGCCCACGCTCCGGCTGCTACCTGGTGTCCGTCCGTGACGGCCCCAACCTCCACGCCGTCAGGCGGGAGCAGCCCCACCGGGTCGTGGAGCTGATCGTCACCGACCGGCTGGGCGAACCGTCGTGATCGTCAGGCCGTTCACCGGTCCCGAGGGCGTTCCGCCCCGAGGTCGGGTCGGACGGCACCGACCACTCGAGGGGCGCCCGCGCGGGAGGGCGGCCGCGCAGGGACGGGAGCGACCGGTCAGGAAAGGCAGCCGACGTGGGCGAGGGCCTGCTTCAGCAGGACGCCCTGCCCGCCGAGCATCTCCTGCTGCACCAGCGGGGACGAGGCCTCCTCGGGGGTGAACCAGACAAGGTCGAGGGCGTCCTGCCGGGGGCGGCAGTCACCCGCGACCGGGACGACGTAGGCGAGGGAGACCGCGTGCTGCCGGGGATCGTGGTAGGGGGTGACGCCCTGGGTCGGGAAGTACTCGGCGATGGTGAACGGCTGCGGGGAGGCCGGGACGCGGGGCAACGCCGTCGAGCCGAGATCCTTCTCCAGGTGGCGCATGAGCGCGTCACGGACGCGCTCATGGTGAAGCACGCGGCCGGAGACGAGGGCGCGGCTGACCGCTCCGTCCGCCCCGATGCGCAGCAGCAGGCCGACACGCGTGACCACTCCCGTCTCGTCGACCCGCACCGGTACGGCGTCGATGTAGAGAATCGGCATCCGCGCGCGGGCCGACTCCAGTTCCTCGGGAGCGAGCCAGCCGGGCGTGGTTTCGGTCATTTCGGTCATTGACCGATCGTACGTCGCGGCCGGCTCGAAAACGCGTTCCCTCCCCGCAACCGGCCGTCGAAAGCCGGTACCGGCAGGCGCGGTACTTCAAGATCTCCTCGTCGACCGACGATCTTCCCGTTCCCGCACGGGTCCGGACCACGGAACGCCCGCACGCCTTCCCCGGCGGGGCTCGGGGTCAGAAGAGCCGTGAGAGCCACTCGGCCTGTTCGCGCTGCAGGAAGGCCTCGCCTCCCTCGTGGTCGTTCCACTCGTAGGCGATCATCTTTTTCCGGCCGCCGTAACGGTTGAAGGCCGCGTAGCCCCCCGAAGGCGGACAGGTCTCGTCACGCAACGCCACGCTGAACAGTGCCGGGCAGCTCGCACGGGGCGCGAGGACCGCGAGGTCGAAGTACGCGGTCATGGTCAGGGCCGCGTCGGCCTCGGCGCGGTGGGTGCGGCACCACTTCACCAGCTCGGCGTAGGGGCCCTGCGTGGCGAGATGAGCCGAACGTCGGATGTCGCAGAGAAAGGGGACGTTGGGCATCGTGCCCGTGACCGTCGGGTGCAGGGCCGCGGCGGCGAGTGCCAGCGCGCCACCCTGGCTGGTTCCGGTCGTCACGAGCCGCTCCCGATCGGCGAAGGGAAGCAGCGCGGCCGCGTCCACCGCGCGGACCGCGTCGGTGAAGAGACGGCGATAGTAGTAGGAGTCGCGGTCCGGCAGCCCGTCGGTCAGGAACCCCGGGACGCGCGGACTCCCCGAGGTGCCCGTGTCGGGGGTGTCTCCCGTACGCCAGGCGCTGCCCTGACCGCGGGTGTCCATGACCAGGTGCGGATGGCCGACCGCGGACCAGTAGAGCCACTCGTGGGGGAGGCCGCGGCCGCCTCCGTAGCCGATGTACTCGATGACGGTCGCCCGGGTGCCGTCGGCGTCCTTCGGCACGAGATACCACGCGCGGATCGGCTGGCCGCCGAACCCCGCGAAGGTGACGTCGTAGACGGCCACGGACCGCAGGGGGGTGTCCTCGACCGGCTCCGCCGTCACGTTCAACGGGTGGCCGGCGGCCTCGTCCAGAGTCTTCTGCCAGAACTCGTGGAGATCTTCTGGTGTGTACAGGTTCGGTAAGTAGTTCGCGATGTCGTCCAGGGGTAGTTCCCAGCCCATGGGCCGCCCTCCGTGTTCCTCTCAGAATGTCGCCCGACCCCGGTCGCGACCGTACAGGATCGATGTGGCCGAGGCGATCGCGCCGACGTCCGGGAGGGACCGGAGCATCGCGCGGGGAAGGCGGTCGGCGCCGCCGCTCGCGGCGCAGAGGAAGCGCGCGTCGTATCCGACGCCGCCCTGCCTGAGCCCCCGGCGCCTGCGGGGTGCTCATCGTGTCAAGGACGCGGGCAGGGGGCGGGCCGCACGGCAAAAGCCCAGGTCCGGATATGGGCCTGGGCTTTGTGCGGGGTAGGGGTCACGAGACCGTCTGGAGGGTCCGGCAGGGCGTGGTCAGGGCGTCGGCGCACACCCGGTGCAGCTGTCCCTGATGGAAGACCAGCGGCTCCCCGTCGCCGTCGTTCGTGGCCAGTGAGGTCACCCTGGCGAGGATCAACTCGTGGTCTCCCACCAGGTGGCTCGTCTCCAGGACGCAGTCGATCCACGCCAGCGCGCCGTCGATCGCCAGATGGCCGCTCTCCTTCGTGGACCAGCCGATGCCGGCGAACCGGTCGGCGCCCCTGGTCGCGAACGATCGGCACACCCCCGCCTGCTCGACGCTCAACAGGCTGATGGTGAAGGCGCCCACGGCCCTGATCCGCGGCCACGTGGTCGAGGTGTGAGCGGCGCAGAAGGCCACGATCGGCGGGTCGAGGGAGACCGAGGTGAAGGAGTTGACCGTGAAACCGCACGGCTCGCCGTCCGACATCGCGGCGATCACCACCACCCCGGTCGGGTACTGGCCGAGCACGCGCCGCATTCTCAGGCTATCGATCATCACTCACCGCGCTTCCCACGTCCGCTTGAGCCGGTCGAGATGGTTGAGGCTGTCGAGCACGGTGTCCGTGTCGGGGACGAAGTCGACGAGACAGCCGATCTCGTCGACGCCGATCTTCTCGAGGGAGTGCAGCAGGGTCATGCCGTCGTCGACGGTGCCGAAGAGGCCACCGGTGTCGAAGTAGCGGTCGAAGGAGATCTCGAGGAGGAACTCGATGTCCTCGGAGTCCATCGATTCCGGGTCCAGACCGGGAATCAGCTCCTCGGCCGCCTTCATGACCAGCCCGATCGAGCTGCGCAGGTAGTCGGTGAACGGCTGGTGGACCACCTCGCGCACGCGGGCCCGGTCCTCGCCGAGGAAGGTGTGCAGCATCAGCACGACATGGCCGGTGCCGCCGTGGTTCCTGGCGAAGTGCTCGCGGTAGTCGGCGACCTTGTGCGCCAGCTCGTCCAGGCTCTGGCCGAGCAGGTGCGTGAGGATGCCGACGCCGAGCTCGCCCGCCTGGCGGAACGTCTGGGGGTTGCCCGAGCTGGTGAGCCACGTCGGCAGTTCCGGCTGGATCGGAGCCGGATGGGTCCGGAGCTTGACCGGCTCGCCGGCGCCGTCGTTCACCTCCACCGACTCCTGGCGCCACAGGCGCCGCACGGTGTCGACCGTCTCGGTCGTCACCTGCCTGCGGTTGCCGTAGTTCTCCGGCCGGAGCGCGAAGTCGTCCAGGTGCCAGCCGGTCGCGAAGGCGATGCCGGCGCGGCCGCCGGACAGGTTGTCCACGACCGCCCATTCCTCGGCGATGCGTGCCGGATGGTGCAGCGGGGCCACGACGCTTCCGGCGCGGATCGCGACGTGCTCCGTCACGGCCGCGATGGCCGCGCCGGTGACGGCGGGGTTGGGGTAGCGGCCACCGAACTCATGGAAGTGCCGTTCCGGCGTCCACACCGCGGAGAAACCGTGGGTGTCGGCGAATCGGGCCCCTTCCAGCAACAGCCGGTACTGATCGGTTCCTGCCCTTGCCTCGTCAGCGAAATAGAAAAGGCCAAAGTCCAACGGTTTCTCCCAACGTGCTGTAGGGCTCGCATGGAGCACACGCTCGTATACGGCCAAGCGGCACCATTATTTGCCGGATCGGAGAAGCCGAGTAACCCCTAGGATCCACTAAACGGGCGGGGCCGTGCGCGGCGCGAGCCCGGTGGCCTCCGGTTTCCATCCGCCCCCATCCGCGCGGGCAGCCGGCGCGGACCTCTTCCGAGCACGCGTCGTCGCGGACGGTGCCGCGCGAAACACCCAGGTGACCGCATCACGGCTGTGGCGCCGCACCCGGGTCGCGGCCGGCGACGAGTTCGGCCGCGCGGTCGCACCGGATCGGCGGCAGGGGTTCACCCCGCTCACGGCACCCCGTGCCGCCCGCCGCCGGGCACCGGCCCCTTACCCCACCGGCCGGTGTAGGGGACTTCGTAGGGGAATACCGGCCCGATCTTTAGGGGCGAGCCCCGGTAGCTACGCCGCTGTCTCATGGGCTGGAATGAGGCGTGAATGAGGCGGGGCATCCGTTCACGAAATGAATGGCGCATTGTCGAATATCCCTGCTTATTGGCCGAGAGGATATACGCAACGTGACTCTTACCACAGAACGCGGCCTGGAAACACCTCTCTCGCTGCGGGAGAGGGTCGCCGAACTCGGGATGCTCAAGGATCAGGCACGCGGCGGTGATGTTCAGTCGGCCACGGAGCAGCAGCGAGCCAAGGGCAAGCTCACCGTCGACGAACGGCTGGAACTGCTCTTCGATCCCGGTAGCTTCACCGAGATCGAGCAGCTGCGCAGGCACCGGGCGAGCGGCTTCGGCATGGAGAACAGGCGACCGTACACCGATGGCGTCGTGACCGGGTGGGGCACCGTACACGGACGCACCGTTTTCGCCTACGCCCACGACTTCCGGATCTTCGGCGGCTCGCTCGGTGAGGCGCACGCCCAGAAGATCCACAAGCTGATGGACCTCGCGGCGGCGACGGGCGCGCCGCTCGTCAGCCTCAGCGACGGGGCCGGCGCCAGGATCCAGGAGGGCGTGACCGCTCTGGCCGGCTACGGCGGGATCTTCCAGCGCAACGTACGGGCCTCCGGGGTCATCCCGCAGATCAGCGTGATGCTCGGCCCGTGCGCCGGTGGCGCCACCTACTCGCCGGCGCTCACCGACTTCACCTTCATGGTCGACGGCATCTCGCAGATGTACATCACCGGCCCGAGCGTGGTCGAGGCCGTGACCGGCGAGAAGATCAGCCACGACGGGCTCGGCGGCGCCCAGGTGCACGGAACGCTCTCCGGGGCCGCCGGATTCGTCTACGACAACGAGGTGGACTGCCTCGAGGAGGTCCGCTACCTGCTGTCCCTCCTGCCGGCCAACAACCGCGAGGCGCCGCCCGACCTGCCGACGGACGACCCGGCCGACCGGCGCTGCGACGCCCTCCTCGACATCGTGCCCGTCGAGCTCAGCAGGTCGTACGACATCCGCGAGGTCATCAGGGAGATCGTCGATCTCGGTGACTTCTTCGAGGTGCACACCCTGTGGGCGACCAACGTCATCTGCGCCCTGGCCAGGATCGACGGCCACGTGGTGGGAATCGTGGCAAACCAGCCCTCCTCGCTGGCCGGCGCGCTGGACATCGACGCCTCGGAGAAGGCGGCGAGATTCGTCCAGTTCTGCGACGCGTTCAGCATCCCGCTGGTCACCCTGGTCGACGTGCCCGGCTTCCTGCCGGGCAAGGACCAGGAGCACGCCGGCATCATCAGGCACGGGGCGAAGCTGCTGTACGCGTACTGCAACGCCACCGTTCCCCGTATCCAGGTCATCCTGCGCAAGGCGTACGGCGGGGCCTACATCGTGATGGACTCCCGTTCCATCGGTGCGGACCTGTCCTTCGCCTGGCCGACGAACGAGATCGCCGTCATGGGCGCCGAGGGCGCGGCGAACGTCGTGTTCCGCAAGGAGATCGCCGCGGCCGACGACCCCGAGATGATGCGCGCCGAGATGATCAAGGAGTACCGGCAGGAGCTCATGCACGCCTACTACGCCGCGGAGCGCGGCCTGGTGGACGACGTGATCGACCCGGCCGAGACCAGGGCGGTCCTGGCCCGGTCGCTCGCGATGCTCCGCGCGAAGAACGCGAAGGTCCCGTACCGCAAGCACGGAAACCTGCCGATGTGATGGCCGGCGACGACGTCATGTTCCGGTTCGTACGCGGTGAGCCCGACCAGGAAGAGGTGGCCGCGGTGATGGCGGCCCTGTCGCGCACCTTCGCGAGCCGGCCCCAGGACGGCGACGCCTCCGCTCATCTCCCTTCCTGGAATGAGCCGGAAGTCTTCGAGGCGCCGAATTCATGGTCCTCCCGGTGAACCAGGAGAAGGAGTACAAATGATCACCGAAACCGGAACGTGGCTGCGGTCGTTCCAGGCCGCGCCGCCGTTCGCCACCCGCCTGATCTGTTTCCCGCACGCGGGCGGCTCGGCCTCGTATTTCCACCCCGTCGCCAAACAGCTCTCCTCGCTGGACGTGCTGGCCGTCCAGTACCCGGGCAGGCAGGAACGCCGCCACGAGCCGTGCATCGACGACATCGCGACGCTCGCGGACCGGCTCGTCGAGGAGATCATCCCACTGGCCGACCGGCCGATGGCCTTCTTCGGCCACAGCATGGGCGCCGTGGTCGCGTTCGAGGTGTCCAGGAGGCTGCTGACACATGGCATCTCACCGCTGGTGCTGTTCGCCTCGGGCCGGCGCGCGCCCTCCTGCACGCGCAACGAGACGGTGCACAAGGAGGGCGACCAGGCGCTCCTGGCCGAGGTGCGGCGACTCGGCGGGACCGACCTGCGCATGCTGAACGACCCCGAGGTCGTGAGCATGATCCTGCCCTCGCTGCGCGGCGACTACAAGGCGATCATGACCTACCGATGCCAGCCCGGAATCAAGATCGACGCGCCCGTCATCGCGTTGGTCGGTGACAACGACCCCCATGTCTCGCTGGACGAGGCGATCCGCTGGAAGGAACACACCAGCGGCGCCTTCGACATGCAGGTCTTCCGCGGCGGCCACTTCTACCTGAACTCCCACGCCCCAGCGGTGATGCGGACGATCACCGAAAGCATCCCGAGCGCGTAGTCCCACTTTCGATAGCGCGAAGAGTACGAGGCGAGCATGACTGCGAACGACACCAAGCTCATCGAGGCCCTGCGTTCCTCGCTGAAGGAGACAGAACGGCTGCGCGCGCAGAATCGTTCTCTCACCGACGCGGCGCGCGAGCCGATCGCGATCGTCGGGATGGCCTGCCGGTTCCCCGGTGGGGTGTCCTCGCCCGAGGGTCTGTGGGATCTGGTGGACGCCGGTGCCGACGCGATCGGCGAGTTCCCCGGCGACCGCGGCTGGGATCTGGAGCGGCTCTACGACACCGACCCCGACAACCGGGGCACCTCGTACTCGCGGTCCGGCGGGTTCCTGCACGACGCCGGCGAGTTCGACGCGGGCTTCTTCGGGATCAGCCCGCGTGAGGCGCTCGCGATGGATCCGCAGCAGCGGTTGCTGCTGGAGACCTCGTGGGAGGCGGTCGAGCGGGCGGGCCTGGATCCGGTGGGGCTGCGCGGCAGCCGGACCGGTGTCTTCGCGGGTGTGATGTACCACGACTACGCGCCCCAGCTCTCGGACGTGCCGAGTGAGCTGGAAGGCCTGATGGGCACCGGCAACTCGGGCAGCATCGCCTCCGGCCGGGTGTCGTACACGTTCGGGTTCGAGGGCCCTGCGGTCACGGTCGACACCGCGTGCTCGTCGTCGCTGGTGGCGCTGCACCTGGCCGTCCAGGCGTTGAGGTCGGGCGAGTGCGACCTGGCGCTGGCCGGCGGGGCGACCGTGATGGCGACTCCGGCGACTTTTGTGGAGTTCTCCCGCCAGCGTGGCCTGTCGGTGGACGGTCGGTGCAAGGCGTTCTCCGCGGAGGCCGACGGCACCGGCTGGGCCGAGGGCGTGGGCATGCTGCTGGTCGAGCGGCTGTCGGACGCTCGCCGCAACGGCCACCGGGTGCTGGCCGTGGTCCGCGGCAGCGCGGTCAACCAGGACGGTGCGAGCAACGGGCTGACGGCGCCGAACGGTCCCTCGCAGCAGCGGGTGATCCGTCAGGCGCTGGCGAACGCCGGTCTGTCGACGGCGGATGTCGACGCCGTGGAGGCGCACGGTACGGGTACCAGGCTGGGTGACCCGATCGAGGCGCAGGCCATCCTGGCCACGTACGGCCAGGACCGTCCTGAGGATCGGCCGCTGTGGCTGGGGTCGCTGAAGTCGAACATCGGTCACACCCAGGCCGCCGCCGGTGTCGGCGGTGTGATCAAGATGGTGATGGCGATGCGGCACGGGACGCTGCCGCAGACGCTGCACGTCGACGCGCCGTCGCCGTACGTGGACTGGTCGGCGGGCGCGGTGGAGCTGCTGACCGAGCCTCGGTCGTGGGATGTGGATGACCGTCCGCGCCGGGCCGGTGTCTCATCCTTCGGGGTGAGCGGGACGAACGCGCATGTGATCATCGAGCAGGGTCCGGTGGAGGCCGAGGTCGAGGCCGGTGTTGTCGAGCTGCCGGTGACGCCGTGGCTGATCTCGGCCAAGACCCCCGAGGCGCTGCGGGGGCAGGCTTCCCGGCTCGCCTCCTGGGTGGAGGAGCGGCCGGAGCTGGACGTGGCCGATGCCGCTTGGACGTTGGCGAGCGGTCGTTCGGTGCTGGAGCAGCGTGCGGTGGTGGTGGGCGCCGACCGGGTCGAGCTACTGACCGGGCTGCGTGCCCTGGCCGAGGGCACGGCGACGCCGGAGGTGGCCGGTGGCGGGTTGGCGATGTTGTTCGCCGGTCAGGGCAGCCAGCGGGTGGGCATGGGCCGTGAGCTGGCCGCCGCGTTCCCGGTGTTCGCCGACGCCCTGGACGAGGTTTGTGCGTTGTTGCCGGGGTCGGTGCGTGAGGCGATGTTCTCCGACTCCGACGGCGTGTTGAACGAGACCGGGATGACCCAGCCGGCGCTGTTCGCCTTCGAGGTCGCCC
>NZ_JBPXMB010000021.1:0-203237 GCF_051918945.1 Streptosporangium sp. LJ11 | reverse complement strand
GTGATGTGGCCTGCCGTCGGCTCCAGCTGGCCGCCGGCCAGCTTCAGCAGCGTGGTCTTGCCGGCTCCGTTGGGGCCCACCAGCCCGACGACGTGGCCGGCCGGGATGTCGATGGTGCACTCGCGCAGCGCCCAGCGCCTGCCGTACCGCCTGCCCAGTGCCTGGGCCTCTAAGACAGCGGTCACGCTATGTCCTCCTGAGCGGTGGTCCGAAAGGTGGTCATGAAGAGGGCCTCGATGCTCTCGTCGTCGAGGCCGGCCCGGCGGGCCTTGGCCAGCCAGCGCTGCAGCTCCAGCCGCAGCGGGCCGTGCGCGGCCAGCGAGGTGTCGGTGAGGGTCGCCGTCACGAACGTCCCCACCCCTGGCCTGGCGGCGACCAGGCCCTCGTGCTCGAGTTCCCGGTAGGCCTTGAGGACGGTGTTGGGGTTGATCGCCAGCTGCGCCACGGCCTCCTTGACGGTCGGCAGCTGGTCGCCCTCGCGCAGCAGGCCGAGTCGCAGCGCGTGCCGTACCTGCTGGACCAGCTGCATGTACGGCGAGACGCCGGACTTCGCATCCAGATGGAACTCGATCACCAGTTCCTCCATTTATCTACTGTCCTAGGACTTTAGATTACTACATGTATGGAACTTGTTAAGAAAACGCTCGGCGGGGAGCTCGCCGCGCTCCCACAGCGCCGGCGCGTGACGCGGGCGAGCCCGGTGCGGGGATGACAGCACCGGGCTCGTGGCGGGGACGACCCCACCGGGTTCGGGCGGGCCGCGACGGATCGGCCGCGCGGGGGCCCGCGATGGCGGACCGGCCGCGCCGGCCCGCGACGGAGGATCGTCAGTCCCGCGGGTTCCAGCCGTCGGTGTCCACGTCGAGGTCGAGTGCGCCGGCGACGTCGCCCCACCCGACGAACTTGAAGTTCGTGTTCTCCCTGGCCTCGCCGTCCTCGTCGACCGCCCCCGGGGTGTTCTCACCGTCGTGTGCCACGAGCAGGCCCTTGTCGAACCGGCCCAGCGGGACGCTGACCACCATCGAGCCGTCGCTGTGCTCGACGCCGTCCAGGCCGTGGCCCGCGCCGATCCGGAACTGTCCGACGTAGTCGTTGCCCTTCCGGTCGTAGACGGTGAAGGTGTTGTCACCCTGGCCGGAGGCGAGCAGGTAACCGTCGCCGCCGTCACCGTGGTAGATCGTCAGCCCCTCGGCGTCGGCCGACAGGTGCCTGCCGCCGTAACCGGGGTCGGCGCCCGGCGCGCACTCCTCGGTCTCGGGGTCGTAGACGCCCGGCCTGCCGTACTCGCGGACCTTGTCGACCAGCTTCGGGGTGCCGGTGAGGTCGGCCCGCATCCGCCAGATGCCCACGTCCTCCTGGGCGGCGTAGAGCACGTCCCGCTCCCCGTCGACGACCATGCCCTCGACCTGGGGCAGCTCGCCGGGCTCCAGGCACGGTGTCCAGGTCGTACGGTTCGGCAGCCGGAACGAGCCGGGCAGGTCCAGGGTGCGGACGAGCCGGTAGCCGACCTTCCCGTGCGCGGTGGCGGTCAGCCTCAGCAGCGCGACGCGCGTCCTGTGCCGCTGGCTGACCAGGACGTAGGTGCCGGTCCCGTCCTGCCAGGTGGCCAGGCCGTACGCGGTCCGCGCGTCGTTGACCTGCTCCTGGCCGGTGTTGAACACGAACGGCACGGCGGGGTCGGTCAGGTCGGTGAGCGGTGCCCGCCCGCCTTCCGCCCCGTCCTCGTCGACGGCGTAGAAGCGGATCTGGTCCCGGCCCCGGTCGGAGACGACGGCCAGATCGGTCCTGACGCCGTTGGACAGGCGCAGGCCGTACACCAGGTCGACGTTGTTGAACCGGCCGGGTTCGTCGTCCTCGCCGGGGGCCGCGGGGGCGGGTACGTGCTGGAGTCGCCTGCCGTCCAGGTCGTAGGCGTACAGGCCGCCCTCCTTGGCGGTGGCCATCACCACGCTTCTTCCCGAGCGGGTGGGATGCACCCAGATCGCGGGGTCGTCGCCGTTGGCGTTGCCGCCGGCGTCGTCGTCGAACAGGTCGGGGGTCTCGACCCGGGGCTTGACCGTGGGGATCCCGTCGGCCAGCGCGGCGGGCGCGAGCGCGGATCCGGTCAGGCAGAGCGCCAGCGCCGCCAGGCAGAGGCGAGTCCGTGAACGCATGGATCTCCTTGTGTGTGGGATATGTAGAGAAATGTCCTTTTGATCGTTGTGGAATCGGCGCAACGGGGAGTTGACGGGAGGAGAACGCGACGGCCGTACGGGATGAAGGGTTCCCGGCCGTGCTCGCGTCACCTGATCGGAGGCATTGGAGGCATCGGAGGCATCGGAGGCATCGGAGGCAGGGCCGCCAGGTCCACATCTGTCGGCGCCGGCTGCTAGAACTTGACCCCCTGCCCGTACCGAGGAGTCCCCCCATGATCCATCAGCACCTCACCGCGTTCCACGGTCTTCCCGTCCGCTTCCCCGGCGCCGACGACACGCCCGCGTCGCAGGCCGCGTGGCGCGTCAGCGGTGATCCCTACGACGGTGAGGAGACCATCGACGACGCCGTCCGTGAGCTGCTCGACAAGGTCGACTGCGCCGCCGTGCGAGCGCTGGTCGTGGGCACGTGGGGATGGGCGCACGACGACGACCGAGCCGACGAACCGATCCGGTTGCTCGTCGAGGCCGCGCCCCGCCTTCCCGCGCTGGAGGCGATCTTCCTCGGCGACTACGTCAGCGAGGAGTCTGAGATCTCCTGGATCGGGCAGTCCGACGTGACCCCGCTCCTGACCGCGTATCCCCGGTTGAGACGACTCGACGTGCGTGGCGGCGACGGCCTCCGACTCCAGTCCGTCGTGCACACCGCGCTGGAGACCCTCCGTTTCGAGTCGGGCGGGTTGCCGGCCGGGGTGGTCAGGGCGGTCGGCGCGTCCACGTTGCCCGCGCTGCGGCACCTGGAGATGTGGCTGGGCGAGGAGAGCTACTCGGGCGACTCCGGCCCTGACGACTGGGCGGCGATCCTCGCGGGCGGCGGCCTGCCCGCGCTGAGGCATCTCGGCCTGCAGGACAGCGAGCGGCAGGACGAGGTGGCCGCCGCCGTCGCCACCGCGCCGATCGTGGCGCGGCTGGAGTCGCTCGACCTGTCCATGGGCGTCCTGTCCGACGAGGGCGCCGAGGCGTTGCTGTCCGGTCAGCCGCTCACCCACCTCAAGCGGCTCAACCTGCGGCACCACTTCATGAGCGAGGAGATGGCCGCGAAGATCGTGGCCGCCCTGAGCGGGGTCGAGGTCGACGTGTCCGAGCAGCAGGAGATCGACGGCGACTGGCGCTTCATCGAGGTGTCCGAGTGACCGCGCCCGGCACCGCGCTGGAAAGGCCCCCGTCCGCCGATCGCCGCACGCGGGCGGCGCCCCTCGCGGTCGTCGGCACGCCCGGCGACCGGCGGGTGACCCTGTTCGGGGACGCCCTGCGCGCGCGCGGCCTGCCCGAGCCCCTCGTCGTCCCCTGGCGTGACGTGCTCGCCGGGACCGGGTTCCGTATCCCGGAGCGGGCATGCGTCCGCATCGACTCCCCCGGCGAGGACCCCGCGGCCGACGAATTGCTGCGTGGCCCCGGCGCGCCCACCCGGGTCGGCGGCGGAGCGTCCTGGCACACCGCGTTCGTGCGTGGCCTCGAGCGCGTACAGCGGGCGGTGGCGCGGACACCGGGCGCCCGGCTGCTCGGTGACGTCGACGAGATCGCGGTGATGTTCGACAAGCGGCGGTCGCACGCCCGGTTGCTGGGCGCCGGCGTGCCGGTGCCGCCCGCCCTGCCCGCGCCGATCACCGGCTACTCCCACCTGCGCGACCTCATGGCCCGATCGGGCTGGAACCGGGTGTTCGTCAAACCGGCTCACGGCTCGTCGGCCTCGGGAATCGTGGCGCTCCAGGTCCAGGCCGCGCGGATCCACGCGGTCAGTTCCGTCGAGCTCGTCCGCCCCCGGCCGGAGGCCGCAGGGCGGATCCGCCCAGAGCTGCACAACTCGCTACGCGTGCGCGCCTACACCGACGAAGCCGACGTGGCCATGATCGTCGACGCGCTCGCGCCCGACGGGCTGCACGTGGAGCGCTGGTTCCCCAAGGCGTCGGTGGACGGGCGTGTGTTCGACCTCCGCGTCGTCGTGGTCGGCGGACGGCCCACGCACGCCGTTGTCCGTGCCAGCCGTGGCCCGATGACGAACCTGCACCTGGGCGGCACCCGTGGTGATCTCGATCAGGTCCGGGCCCGGCTCGGGGCGGCCGGGTGGGAGCAGGCCATGCGGACATGCGAGCAGGCGGCGGCCTGCTTTCCCGGCTCCGTCATGGTCGGGGTCGACCTCATGGTGGGCATCGGCTGGCGTCGCTTCGCCGTGGCGGAGGTGAACGCCTTCGGCGACCTGCTGCCCGGGCTCACCGGTCTGCCCGAGAGCGGGGCCGCCGGCCTCGACTGCCACGCCACGCAGGTGGCCCATCTCCTCACGCTCCGGAGCGCGGCATGAGAGACATGAGCGCTACCGACGGCACGCACGACGTGAGGCCCTACGAAGGGTACGTCTACGCCTACCCGCACAAGACGGCCTACCGTCCGCTCGACCCGCGGCCCCCGCTACGCGAGGTCTGGGAAAAGGAGCGCACCGACGCGCTCTTCCTCTACCTGCACGTGCCCTTCTGCGAGATGCGGTGCGGCTTCTGCAACCTGTTCACCAGGACCGGTGCCCCCGCGGAGCTGGTGACCTCCTACCTCGACGCGCTCCGGCGCCAGGCGGAAGCGGTGCGGCAGGCACTGCCGGACGACGCGCGTTTCGTCACCGCGGCGATCGGCGGCGGCACACCCACCTATCTGGAGGCGGCCGAGCTGGCCAGGCTGCTCGACCTGGCCGAGCAGACCATGGGGACCGACTTCTCCACCACCCCGCTCGGGATCGAGACCTCTCCGGCCACCGCCACGCCTGACCGTCTGGCCGTGCTCGCCGAACGCGGCACCACCCGGATCTCGATCGGGGTGCAGAGTTTCATCGACGCCGAGGCCAGAGCCGCCCTGCGACCGCAGCGCCGCACCGAGGTCGAGACCGCGCTGACCGCCATCCGCGAGGCCGGGTTCCGCACGCTCAACATCGATCTGATCTACGGCATCGACGGCCAGACACCGGACACCTGGCGCCGTTCTCTCGACGCCACCCTCGCCTGGCGCCCGGAGGAGATCTATCTCTACCCGCTGTACGTCCGGCCTCTCACCGGGCTGGGCGTCCTCGGCCGCGACTGGGACGACCAGCGGCTCGGCCTCTACCGCCAGGGCCGCGACCATCTCCTGGCCGCCGGGTACGAGCAGGTGTCCATGCGGATGTTCCGGCTGCCCGGCACGGAGTCGGGCAGCGAGTACCACTGCCAGAGCGACGGCATGGTCGGTCTCGGCTGCGGCGCCCGTTCCTACACGTCGCGGCTGCATTACTCCTTCGAGTACGCCGTGGGCGTGCGGCACGTGCGCGCGATCATCGACGATTTCATCCGGCTGCCGCGTGCCGCGTTCGGCGTCGCCAACGTCGGCTTCGCGCTCGACGATCTCGAACAGCGCCGGCGCCATCTCATCCAGTCCCTGCTGCAGGCCGAAGGGCTCGACCGAGCCGCCTACAGGACGCGTTTCGGCGGCGACGTCCTCGACGACTTCGCCCTCGACACGTTCGCGGAGCGCGGCTGGGTGGTGGACGACTCCACCCGCGTACGGCTGACGCCCGAAGGACTGGCCCGTTCCGACGCCATCGGGCCGGCCCTGTTCTCCGACAGGGCCCGCGACCTCATGGACTCCTATGATCTCCGCTGATCCTCCGGGAGGACCGATGACCGGCCCCGGGCGGGCCCCACTGTCGATATGGGACATCACACCGCGGCACGTGGACGCGTCCCCGGCGGGCGACATCCCGAAGCCCGAGGAGCTGACCCTCCTCTACCGGGGCCCACTGGCCAGTTGCGACTACGACTGCGCCTACTGCCCCTTCGCGAAGCGGCGCGACAGCCCGGACCGGTTGCGCGCCGATCGGGAGGCGCTGGCCCGCTTCACCGCCTGGGTCGCGGCGCGCGACTTTCCCATCTCGGTGCTGTTCACGCCGTGGGGCGAGGGGCTCGTCAGATCGTGGTATCGCGCCGCGATGGTGGAGCTGAGCCACCTGGCCCACGTACGCAGGGTGGCCATCCAGACCAACCTGAGCACCCGGCTGAGGTGGCTCGCCGAAGCCGACCTGGACACGCTCGCCCTCTGGGTCACCTACCACCCGGGCCAGGTGACGCACGACCGGTTCCTGGCCCGATGCCGGGAGCTGCTCGCCCACGGGGTGCGCTTCAGCGTCGGCGTGGTCGGCGTCCCCGACCACGCCGAGCCGGCCAGGCGGCTGCGGGCGGAGCTCCCCGACGACGTGTATCTGTGGATCAACGCCGCCGAGGGACATGTCTACACCGAGCGGGAGGCGGCCGTCTGGACCGGGATCGACCCGTTGTTCGACTACAGCAGGAGGCCGCACCCCAGCCTCGGACTGCCCTGTCGCACCGGCCGGAGCGTGGTGTCGGTCGACGGCGAGGGCACGGTGCGGCGGTGCCACTTCGTCGCGCAGCCGATCGGCAACCTCTACGACGGATCGGCTCTGCGCGCGCTCGCCCCACGCCCGTGCCCGCTTCCCGTGTGCGACTGCCACATCGGATACGTGCATCTCGAACCGCTCGATCTCCACCGCGTCTTCGCGGGCGGCCTGCTCGAACGCATCCCCGCGGGCTGGCCGCGTTGATCAGGTCTGTTTCTGCGGTTCGTACTGATCGGCGGACAGGCCGAAGGTCCACGCGACCCCCTCACGGGCGGTGGTGACGTAGGGCGGCACCCGGAGGAAGTAGGTACGGCTGGTGCCGTCGGGCTCCGGCGTCGAGTTGACCACCTCGACCATGACGAGGGACTCGTCGTCGGGGAACGCGGCCCGCCAGAGCACTCCGGTCTCGTCCCGCTGGACGACCTCGGCGCCGGACTCCTTCACGTAACGGTCGAACCCGTAGTGTTCGAGCATCACCCTGCGCAGCTCGGCGTTGGGCTCCTGCCTGATGCGCGGCGCCGACAGGTCGGCCATCACGGCCCCGAACTCCGCGGGGACGGGCATGCCGTGCCAGGCGTGCAGGGCGAAACCGTCGGGGAAGGCCAGCGCCGGCCCCGCCGCGCGATGCAGGCGGCCCAGGTCGTCGCGGTGCAGCTCGGCCGGGCGTTCGCAGATCAGGACGACGTGTTCGAACGGCCACCACCAGCCGGCTTCCCTCGACACGCGCATCACGCCGCCGAGCGGGGTGAGATCGACCTCGGTGCTCTCCCCGAGGGCGTCGAAGAACGCGAGCCAGGGAGCGTCGTGCTGGCCGAGGACCGCGTCAAGGGTCGCGCGGCGCAGCAACGCTTCGACCCCGTCATTCTCGCCGGCCCCGTCACTCTCGCCGGCATGGCCGGAGGGCGGGCCGGTCACCTCGGGCGCGGCCGCCGATCGGCCGATGCCGCGGCGGATCTCGCGCGTCAGCCGGTTGACCTTCGGCCACAGGTCGGCACCGACGAACTCCCAGGCCGCCGCCCACCCGGCGGGCGGGAGGATGGAGAGGGCCTGGGCGCGGACGTGCTCCCACGGCCTGGTCCTGACGAGATCGCGGACGGGCGACCCGGGATCGAGCCCGAGGAGCGCCGGCGGGAGAACCTCGGTCCCTCCGACGGCGTCGCGGTCCTCCGCGGAGCCGGTGAGGACGACGGCGGCCGCCGCGGCCCGGGCCGGCGAGGCGAACCAGACGATCCGCTCGGGCTCCGGGAGCCCGGCGCCGCGGTAGGCGGCACGGACCCCTTCTTCGGCGGCGGGCCGATCCGCCGGACCGGTGGCATGGGCGACGGGGTCCCACCTGGTCACGGCGTCGGCGAGGGACGCGGCCAGCTCGGGCGAGAGGGCAGGGGGGCGCATGGGCTTCCTTGACTGTCCGGGGGAGGGCTGGGGGGCGAAACCGGTCGATCAGTCGGCGACGTACCGGGCGTAGGAGCCGGGCACGTACTCGCGCTGCCGTACGATCCGGAACCATCCCTTGGGCAGGGAGATGGTGGCGTGCTCCTCGTGCACCAGCCGGCCGCCCTGGGGCAGGTGAAGGAACTCGGGCGCACCGGAGTCACGCCCCACGAGCAGGGTGCCCGCCCCCGGTACGGCATGCGCGTGCCCCGTCGCCTCGCCGAGCGCCAGCACCAGCCGGCCATGCTTGTCACGGGGCGCGGCCACCAGGTGCGCGGGCACGGACTCGCCGGTGACCGGCATGATCAGGATGTCTCCTTGACGGAACACCGGAACCTCCTCGTCGTTGCTCGAAAGGTAGAGGACACGACCGACAGTTCCGCTGCGCCCGCCGCTCCGCTCAGCCGGGTCGCCGCGACGCCGTGAAGGGCCGCGCGGCCGGGCGGACGTCCAGCTCGGCCAGCAGGCCGGCCATGCGGGCGGCGCGGAGCGGGTCGACGGGCAGGACGTGGCCGGTCCACCAGCGGGCGATCTCCGGGGTCGGCCCCGCGGGAACCAGGTCCAGGTAGTCGTCCAGCGGCGGATCGTAGATGAAACCGGGTACCACGCCCCGGCTCTCCAGCCGGGCGACGACCTCGTCGCGGTCCTCGACCAGCAGGGGCACCCGCAGCAGTGGCTGCGGCGCCGCCTCGCGGACGCCCTCGGCCGCCCAGGGCAGGGTGCGCAGCAGCTCGACCCCGGCCACCCGGCGCTCCCGCTCGCGGTCGATCACCCGGAACCGGGATCGGTGGTAGCCGCGCAGCAGCGGCCCCTGACGCATCCGCCAGTCGTCGAGGTCGATCCGCAGCCAGTGGTCCATGGCGCGCGGGTCGACCGGATCGGCGGCGACGACCGCGCGCAGCTCGTCCTCGCGGGGCGGGCAGCGGTGGCCGGTCCACCGCACGAGCCCGAGCGCCTTGAGGGCGTGCCACATCGGCCTGACCAGCCCGGTGCGGTAGATCGTCTCGCGCAGCACGGGCCGCAGCGTGCCGAGCAGCTGGGCACGCGCCCCTCCGGGGAGCAGCAGCTCGTCCCTGGCCCGCGCCAGCTCGGGCAGCGCGGCCGGGTCCTCCGCGGTGAGGAACCCGCCGGACATCGCCCGCCCGTGCTTGGCGAGGCTGAACACCCCGGCGGTGCCGAAGGTGCCCGCCGGGCGGCCGTCCACGACCGTCTGCATGGCGTGCGCCGCGTCGTCGAGAAGGAGCACGCCGCGCCGGTCGCACTCGGCCCGCAGCTCGGCCACCCGGTCGGGCTGGCCGTACAGGTGCGTGGTGACGACACCGGCGAGACCGGTCCAGTCGACGGCGGGGACGTCGATGTTGCCGTCGCGCCAGGAGACCGGCGCCATCACCGGCTCCAGCCCGGCGGCCAGCACGACGAACAGCACCGTCTCGCAGTTCGTCGGCGAGATCAGCACCCTGTCGCCGCGCTCGAACCAGTGGCGCAGCGCCAGCAGCAGGCCGAACCTGGCGGACGGCACGTGCAGGCACTCCTGGCCGATCCGGTCGCGCATGGCCGCCTCGAGCGCGCGGCGGCCGTCCGCGCGCTCGCTCCCGCTTCCGTTCCCGCGGCCGGACGTGGCGGGGTGACCGCTCATCGGGCCCTCCTTCGGTCGGCTCACGTGGTCTTCCCGCGGGTGCGCAGCCGACCGTACCGCTTCATGGCCCTGTCGGCGGCGCCGTACAGGACCGGGCTGTCGAGGATGAACCGCCGCACCCGGCGGACCGGCTCGGTGCGCAGCCAGTGCGCCGCCGCGCCCGCCGACCGGCGGCGCACGATGCCCTCGGTGACGGGGACGGTCCGGCTGCACAGCGCGTCCTTGTACTCCGAGCCGTTGCTGATGCCCAGGTCGAGCGAGGTGATCCCGAGTTTCGCGGCGGCCTCGACCATGTGCAGGTGCTGGATCAGGCCGGGGGAGTATTTGGCGTACTCGGGGTCGTAGGCGGGAAACCATCCGATCATCGTCGTGCCGGTGCGCAGCCCGAAGTGGCCCGCGACGGGCCTGCCGCCGGCGTACAGCATCGACAGCGGCCCGGCGAAGTCGTCGGTGTCGACGGCGTGCAGGCGCTCGGCCAGCTCCACGACCCACGCCTTGCCGAAGCGGTCGGGGCGGCCCATCCGCTGGTACTGGGCTGACTTCCACTCGCGCAGCAGCCGGAACTGCTCCGGGTCGCGCACCGCGAACTCGGAGGTGACCTCGCCCGCGTCGCGGCCCAGCTTGCGCTCCTTGTACAGGGTGGTCTTGAGGAACTTCGGGGAGCGCTCGCGCAGCTCGTCGAGGAAGGCCGAATAGCCGCCGCCGAGGTCGAGGACCACGGCCTCCTGCCGGAGCGTCTCGAACGGCTGGAACCACGGCTGGCGCTCGACCATGCAGCCGAACTCCCACACGCTCAGCCCGCACGCCTTGAGCAGGGCGCCGGAGTCGAGCTCGGCCCCTGGCCGGTGGACGACCCCCTGGGAGAGCGAGACCCACCCGCCCAGCGCGGCGCCCACCCCGCCGCCGTGCCGCTCGAAGGGGAAGAACCCCACGGGCCCGTCCGACTCGGTGATCACCGCCACCCGCGCCGCCGCGCTGACCTCGCCCATCGCGACCGTGAAGTCCGGGCTGAGGAAGGGGTTGTCGAGATGCGGGCTGGAACGTTGCATTCCCCGCCATGCCGCGATCTCGGCCGGGCCCAGCTCCGCGGGCCGGATGACGCTGATTCTCATGCGCCGGCTCCCGCCGGGCGAGGACGACCAGCGGTGCGCGCAAACCTACCGTTCACGAGGCGGTGGTCCTTTCTCGAAGCCTGGTCCCAGGCACTGGACGTCGTCGGGGCGAAGGACGAGATCCAGTCGGCGCGGGCACGAAGGGTGTGCGTCACGGCACGCGGAAACCATCCAGGAACCAGGAAGCGACCCCCCGAACCGCCAGCCGGTAATCAATGAGCCAAATCTATCGGGGATATCGCCCTATTCGCTTAGTCGCCCGCCAGATTCGCTAAGCGACGTCGAAGGAGGCCCGTCCCGGGGGCACCCTGGGCGGCATCGGGGGGACCGCGGGGATGAGCCGCTCGATGACCGGCAGGGCGCGGTGGGCGTACAGCGGGTCGATCGGCAGCACGTGCCGGGCCCACCAGCGCGCCACCTCGGGCTCGGGAGAGGGGTCGGTGAACTCCGGCAGGTAGCCGTCGTACGGCGGGTCGTAGAGGTAGCCGGTGGCGACCCCGTGCCGCTCCAGTTCGGCGATGGCCCCGTCGCGGCCGTAGACCAGCAGCGGGACCCGGAACAGCGGCTGGTCCAGGTGGCGGCGGACGGCCGGCGCCACGGTGGGCTGCGCGGCCAGCACCGAGACGCCGGCGATCCGCCGTGACCGTTGCCGGGGCAGCGCGTGCAGGCGCCGCGACTGGTACCAGCGCGAAAGGTGGCCCCGCCTGGCCCGGTAGTCGTGCAGGTCGGCCTGGACCCAGGAGTCGAACGCCGGCAGCTGCTGCGGTGCGTACTCCAGCGCCCTGAGCAGCTCCGCCGGACGCGGGGCGATGCGGTATCCCTCGCGCTCCTCCTCCATGCCGAGCGCGCGCATGGCCCTCAGCGCAGGGCGGACCATGTTCAGGCGCAGCGCGGCGTGCCGGCCCGCGGAGGTCAGCACGCTGTGGATCTCCTTCCTGAAGACGCCCGGCTGCAGCAGCCGGTCGCGCTCGCGCTCCAGGGCGCGCAGGTCCGAGAGGTGCTCGACCGCGATCACCCCGCCGGAGCCCGCCCCCGCGTGTTTGGACAGGCTGAACACGCCGGCCACCCCGAAGGTGCCGATCGGCCTGCCGTTCACGCTCGTCTCGATCGCGTGCGCGACGTCCTCGATCAGGATCTTGCCGCCGAACGCGGCCACCCGGTCCGGCAGGCCGTACAGGTTGGTGGTGAGCACCGCGTCGACCGCGTCGAGGTCGACGGCGTCGACGTCGATGTTGCCGTCGTCGAGGGAGAGCGGGGCGATGACCGGGCGCAGCCCGGCCGCGAGCACGAGGAAGAGGATCTCGTCCGCCGACAGCGGTGACATCAGCAGCCGCTGGCCGGGACGACACCAGTGCCGCAGGGCCAGATACAGGCCCAGGCGGTTGGAAGGCAGCGGGAGGCAGAGGCGATGTGTCCGCTTCGCCACAATGTGCTCAGGAGTCACTGGAGACCGTCTATCACGTACGGCATCGGGACCGCAAACCGGCGGCCGCGTGTCGTCCTAACCGGTGCTCACCTGGGAGGTCTTGCCATGGTTCATCACCCTGCGCATGTTCGGGAAGACCAGCAGCGCCACCAGGAGCTGGCTGCCGAGCATGGCGTAGCCCACCGCGGCGATCCCGAAGTGGGGGAAGAGCACCGCTATCGAGGTGAGGACCAGGACGGCCATCCCGATCTGGACGAGGGCGAGCTTGCGCGCCTCGCTCTGGGCGCGCAGCATGCTGAGGCAGATCTCGATCACCGTCTGGGGGAGCACGGCGATCGCCATCAGGCGCAGCAGCGGCGAGCCGGCCTCGGCGAAACCCGGGCCGAACACGCTCAGGATCAGCGGCGCGCCGATCACGACCACCGCGACGACCGGGCCGACGATCAGGAAGGTGCGCCGCAGCGCGTTGCGCACGCTCTGCGCCAGCTGGGCGGCGTTGAAGGACCCCTCGACGGTCAGCGAGACCGCCATGTTGGCCGCGAGCAGCCCGACCATGGAGCCCAGCGTGTGGGCTATCGAGAAGTAGCCGAACGTCGGCGCGTCGTCGAGCCAGCCCGCGACGATGACCGGGACGAGATAGAGGATCAGCAGGATGGAGAACGCGCCGGGGAAGTCTCCGGCGAGGAAGCGGCCCACCTCGCGCAGGCGCGGCGGATTCGCGGCGCTCACCTCGGTGTTCTTGACGTGCTTGGGGATGATCACGCCGAAGATGAGCCAGCTGATCGGGATCAGCGCGATGGCCGTCGGCACGATCCACGAGACGAAGATCCCGCCGAAGACGCCGCCCTGCGGCAGCGCGTACGCCAGCGCGACGAGCAGGCCCATCTTGACCAGGCCGAACGCCAGGCTGTTGACCGGCACCCAGACGGCGTTGCGCAGCCCCGCCAGCGTCACGTCCTGGAGGGTGAAGACGGTCCACACGAGCACCGAGGCGAGGAAGAACAGTCCCGGGCCGAGCCCGCCGAGGTCGGCGTAGACCGAGCCCCAGATCGGCAACGTCAGCAGGAACCCCAGCGCCGCCACCAGGCCGGCGGCCCCGGCGACCGCGTAGCCGCGCAGGACGAACTCGGCGGTACGGCGCCCGGCCACCGGGATGAACCTGGCCAGGGCGCCCGCGAAGGCGAGCCCGGTCAGGGAGGAGAACAGCCGCATCGCGCTGATCTGGGCCTGACCCTCGCCGAAGGCGGCGGCGGTGTACAGGTGCGTCGCGAGGAACCAGTAGCCGAGGCCCAGCACGGCGGTGATCCCCGTATTGATCATCAGCGCGTAGCCCTGCAGGAACAGGGGGTTCCTCAGGTCCTTGCGCAGGCGGTCCATCAGGCCGGCCCCGCGCTCCTCGGTCGCCGTCCGGCCGGCCGCCTGGTCGCTCCCGTCGCGCGTCACGCGGCCATCATCGGCCGGGCCGCTTGCACCGGTCTTGCCGCCGGCTGTACGGAGGCCGGTGACCGCGTTCCCCGGGGGGTCGGAACCCTCCGGCCGGGTGCCCGGCGCGGGAACGCCGCCCCTGGGCCTGGCGTGCCGGCCTCGTCCGGTGCCGTGCTCACTCACCCCGGTACTCCCGGTCCGCGCCGTTCCCGGAGGCGGTGCGGGAGCGCCGCGGGTCGCTCGGGCGGGGTGGATCGGTGGCCTCGCCGGCGGGCCCCGGAGGGCACGTCGTCGGCGTACGCGTCTCGTCACGAGACCTGCCGGTCACCGAGGGGTACATGAGAATCGGCACGTGAGTCATGATGCCCCAGTTTCAAGCGAGCCGTGTCCGGCATGTATCCGGAAGTCCCCGGCACGGCCTGATCGTGATGGGGACTGCCCTGCTTTCGCGGGGTTGTGAGGGTGGGGGGAGAGTGGCCGAGGTCACCGAGGTCACCGCGAGCGACCCGTGGTGTGCGGAGCGGGTTCGCGGGAGCCGGACGGTCCGGGGTGAGGGGACGGCCCGCGCGCCGCCCAGGGCCTCCCAGGGCCTCAGGGCCGGGAACCCCAGGGCTTCTCAGGTCCTCAGGGGACCGGTACCGGCGCCGGCGCCGCGGAGTCTCGGGAACCTCGGGAGGTGAGGAGACGGTTCAGGACGCGGACGCCGAACTCCAGGCCCTCGACGGGGACGCGCTCGTCCACGCCGTGGAACATGCCGAAGTAGTCGAGGTCGGGGGTGAGCATCAGCGGGGCGAAGCCGTAGCCCCTGATGCCGAGCCCCGCGAAGGACTTGGCGTCCGTGCCGCCCGACATCACGTACGGCACCGGCCGCGCCGCCGGATCCTCGGCCACCAGGGCGGCGCCGAGCCGGTCGAAGAACGGCGAGTCCATCGGGGCCGAGGGGGCGTCCTCGATGTTGACGAACTCCCGGGTCACCCGGGGGCCGAGCAGGCGGTCGATCGTCTCCAGGAACTCCTCCCGGTATCCCGGCAGGAACCGCCCGTCCACGTGGCCCTCGGCGGTGCCGGGGACCACGTTGACCTTGTAGCCCGCCTGGAGCATCGTCGGGTTCGCCGAGTTGCGGATCTGCGCGCCGAACAGGTCGCCGATCCGGCCGAGCCGTCTCGCCTCCTCCTCCAGCCGGTCGAGGTCGACGCGCTCGCCGAGGATGTCCGACAGCTCCTCGATCAGTGCCGCCACCCCGGGTGTCAGCCGCACCGGCCAGGGGTGGGAGGCGATCCTGGACATGGCGTGGCAGAGCTCGGCCACCGCGTTGTCCACCGGCGGGCGGGAGCCGTGGCCCGCGACGCCGGTCGCGGTGAGCCGCATCCAGGCGGTGCCGCGCTCGCCCACCGCGACCGGGTAGATCCGCGCGCCCGGAGCCTCGACGCTGTAGCCCCCGGACTCGCTGATCGCGTCGGTGCAGCCGTCGAACAGCTCGCGATGGTGGCGCACCGCGTGGCGCGCGCCGTACTCGCCGGTGGCCTCCTCGTCGGCGAGGAAGGCCAGCACGACGTCACGGTCCGGCCGCACCCCGCGCCGGGCCCAGTCGCGGACCAGGGCGAGCGTCATGGCGAGGGTGCCCTTCATGTCGACCGCGCCCCGGCCCCAGACGCATCCGCCGGAGACCTCGCCGGAGAACGGGTGGATCCGCCAGTCGGAGGGCCGGGCGGGGACCACGTCGAGGTGGCCGTGGATCAGCAGGGCCTCGGGTGAGTCGCCGGGGATCCTGGCGACCACGCTGGTCCTGCGGCTGGCCGACTCGAACACCACCGGCTCGATCCCGGCGTCGGACAGCAGGGTGGCGACGTGCTCGGCCGCCGGACGCTCGCCGGGGCCGGGGTTGGTGGTGTCGAACCTGATCAGGTCCGAGCAGATCTGCGCGACCTCGCTGCTCATCGACGAAACGCCCCCGGAGACAAGAACCCACAATCTGGATCAAAGGTGCATACCCCTCCGGGTTGGAAATAGCACCTCGGGTCGTCGTGTCGAGCACTCCCGGCCGGCTGCGACGCCGCTACCCCTCCAGGGTCCGGGAGCTTGCCTCACTCGCTGAGCGCGGTCTGCGGAGTCTTCTTGGTCGATCCCTTGGCCACGCTGGGGTCGCCGGCGGCGAACGCCTCGGCGACCTTCCCCCCGATGCGCCCGCGCTCACTCACCTCGATCCCGTGGGACTTCGCCCACGCCCGGATCTCGGCGCTCCGCTCGCGGTTGCCGCCGGAGCCCTTCGCCCTGCCCTTGCGGCTCAGAGAGGTGTTCGCCTTGCGGGCGGCGGACTGGAACGGCTTGAGGGCCTCACGAAGTTTCGTGGCGTTCTTCGAGCTCAGATCGATCTCGTAGGCGGTGCCGTCCAAGCCGAACGAGACGGTCTCGTCCGCCTTCTTGCCGGTGATGTCGTCGGTGAACGTGACGACTTGCTGACGTGCCATTGTGCGACTCCTTAATCTTGGCGCCGGAGCGTGCGGTCGTGAACCCGACCGACGATGGTTCCCGCGTCTCTTCCCCGTGCTCAAAACTCTAGTCCCTCCTTTCACCGCTGCGCTCAGGAAACCCCTGCCACCGGAGATCCACCCTTCAGGTTAATTACTCAAGGCCGAACTCCGACGTCTCCACGTCATTGGGAAATGCTTCCCGCTCGCGGGGGATTAAAAACGACGGCGGCGCCGGGGCTCCTAGGCGCCTTGTATGCCGAGATCTGTCGGATACCCTCGGCGGGTTTTCCGGAAGGGGGCATCTGGGCGCTTTGGAGTTTCATGACCTCCGGGTGGTTTCCGGCCTCGCCGCCCGGAAAAAAATCGACTTCCGCCACTTGGGGCGACTCCGGTCCGTCGTTCCACTGCCGTTCGTTTCCCGGACGCCGTCGCGGGCGGCGCGGCGACCTCCCGCCCTTGCCCCTCTCGGCCGCCGGGCGTGTCCTCCGTTCCGTTTTCGCTGCTCACGACACCTGTCGAGGTCGAGGTAGCAGGAGGGGAAGGGGGGACGGGCCGGGTGCGGGGAGGCGGGGAGGAGAAGCTCCGCGCACGCCGTCCCGGGCGCTCCGCGGACAATTCACGCACGCCGGATGTCCGTAACCGAACGCGTTCCGGGATTCTGGAGGACAAATGACTTCTCCGCGTCCGGAATGCGTGCCGCCGGTCCACGGGTTTGCCGGCGTCCGGCGCCGGGTGTCTTCGAAGGCGCCCGGCGGCACGCGACCGATCACATTGAGGTGCGGTCCAGACACTCTGAGGTAAGGCAAGACTCGCCTTGCGGACCGTATGATTCCGGACGTCTCGCATTGTGGGGGAGGGGGACGGCGGGCGTCGTTTGGTCCTTGGCGGTCATTGGCCCGTTCCATCGTCCGTCCGGATCAATCAACCGGCGTTCCCCGAATTGTTCGCGAGCCGGCGGGGGATCGGATAGGGGCATTGACCGGATCCGGCGCCCCCGCGCCCCCGCGCCTCCGCTCCCCGGCCCTCGAAGCCTTCGAAGCCTTCGAAACCGGTGGTTCGTACGCCGGCCTTGCGGTCGTGGCCGGATTTGTCGGTCGTGATCTCTACCGTCCGGCCCATGACAAGTGCAGTGCAGGCCTACTCCTACGCCGGCCCCTCCACGCTCTCCGACGGACATCTGGGACTGTCGACGTCCGGAGGCCGGACCACGACGGGCTTCCTCGACCATCCCCGGTTCTTCAGCGGGTTGCTCACCCAGGCCGCGCCCGCCGCGACCGGCCTGCTCGCGGTCGCCGACGTGGCGCTGGCCCGCTACCACCGGCCGCAGCCCGGATTCACCCGCGATCCGGTCGTGACCTGCGGCGGCGACCGCCTCAGGTTCGAGTCGTTCTCCGCCTGCGGCGGCGTCTACGCCCGGCTGGACGTGCTGGGCCCCGCCCTCGACGGTGAGGTCTTCGACCGGGGCACCACCAACGTGGACGTCAACAACCCGCTGCGCGAGGCGCTGGCCAGGGTCGGCGGCCGTGACCCGCTGCACGTCGGGGTCGGTCCCGACGAGCTCACCGTGACCACCCTGGACGGCGCGGTCGTGGAGAAGAAGGTGCCGCTGCCCGACCGGTGGCTGCGCGGTTTCGCGGAGGTCCAGGTGATCGCCTCCGGGTTCGACCTGCGCGCCGAGCTCGCCGGGCCGCAGGCCGTCAGGTTCCTGCGCGGCCTGCCGAAGCGGGCGGCGGCCGAGGTGTGGGCGGTCCCCGCGGGCAGGGAGCTGCGGCTCTCGGAGCGGGCCGTACCGGGCGGGGTCCATCTGGCCGGGGTCGGCAGGCTGGCGACGATGATGCCGTCGCTGCGCTTCGCCAAGGCGCTGCGCGTGTACGGACCGGCGGACGGCTCGGGGTCCAGCGCCTGGGAGCTGGAACTGCCGGGCATGCGCTACACGCTGGTCCTGTCCCCGCAGGCCTGGCGCGGTTTCTCCGGGGAGGGGGCCGTCCTGGACGACCTCTCCTCGGACGTGGTGGCCGGCGACGCCGACCTGGTCGGCATCCTGCTCGACTTCGAGCCCACCCTGGAGCTCGGCCTGCTCGCCGAGCGCTCCGGGCTCGCGCCGGAGCGGGTCCGGGCCTCGCTCACCCAGCTCGGCACGGCGGGCCGGGTCGGCTACGACCTCTTCGAGGCCGCGCACTTCCACCGCGAGCTGCCCTACGACCGCGACCACGTCGCGGCGCTGAACCCCAGGCTCGGCTCCGCCCGCGCCCTGGTCGCCTCCGGCGCCGTCCGGCTGACCGGCCCCGATTCGGCCGAGGTGACCACCGACGGCGGCGTCCGCCTGGTGCGGACGGCGGAGGGGTCGTGCACCTGCCCGTGGTGGTACGACCACCGGGGCTCGCGCGGTCCCTGCAAGCACGTGCTCGCCGCCCGGATGGCCGCCGGCACCCGGGACACCTCCCCGGCGGCACCGGCCCCCCTCACCCGGGAGGACGCCCGATGACGGTCTGGGACGAGGTCCGCGAGCTCATCGAGAACGCCGGCCTCGACGAGCTCGCGGCCCGGATGGTGGAGCTCGACGACGCGGAGCGCAGGGAGGTCGCCAGGGAACTGCCCGGGTATCTCAGGCCGGAGCGTCGCGAGGCGAGGGTCTTCGAGCCGTGGAGGAGACGGGGCGGACGGGGAGAGCACCTGCGGGTGGCGGGGGCGGGCTCGCTCGGCGGCGCCGCGGCCGTGGCCACCTGGCTGAACCGGCGTGAGTTCACGATCTTCGAGTGGGAGAGGCCGGGCGACACCGACGCCCTCATCAAGGTGATCTCCGCGCGGGAACCCGGGTGGCGGGCCGATCTGATCTCCCGGCTCGTCCTGCGGATCCGCACCGCGACCTCGCCGGGACTGCCGCTGGTGCTGGCCCTGCTCCGCGGTACCGGCGTGACCTCGCCCGAGCACGACCCGCTCGTGCTGGGCTGGCTCGCCACGCCGCCCAGCGCGGGCGGGCTCCGCCAGGACCCGCTCCTCGACGTCCTGCTGCCGAGGATCTTCGAGGCGCAGGGCGTGGGCCGCGCCCTGCGCGAGGAGCGGAGCGACCCGCCGCGCGCCGGGTCCTGGCTCGGCGCGCTGGCCGCGCTGAGCGGCGAGGGGAGGGTGAGCCGCGAGATGCTCGTGCACGGCTGCGTCAGCCGGTTCCTGCGCGGAGGGGACGCCATCGACCTGCGGTTCTTCGTCCGCCTCCACGAGCTGCTCGAACCCGCGCCCGCGGAGGTGGAGGCCCGCGCCCGCGACTACCTGCGCCTGCTGCCGGCCGCGCCGGGACCGGTCGCGGAACTGGCGCTCAGGCACCTGCGCCGCCTCGGCCGCCTCGACCCGGCCGACGTGACGGAGGCGCTGGAGAGCCTGCTGTTTCGCGCCGAGGTCGGCCTGGTGCGTGCCGGACTGACCTGGCTCGACCAGACCCTGCGGCGGTCGCCGGAACGGGCCGACGAGCTGGCCGCGGCTCTCGCGTCCGCGTTCGGCCACGAGGCGTACGCCGTGCAGGAGCGTGCCGCGCGTCTCGCGGTCAAGCACGCGGCGCACCTCACCCCGCTCGGCGCGGAGACGCTGCGCGCGGCACTGGGCGCGCTCCCGCCGGACCTGGGGCGGCTCCTGGCCGGGGCGGTCGGCGGAGAGGCGGAGCCTGAGCGGGAGCCGGAGGTCCTCACCCCTCCGCCGCTCACCCCGCCCGATCCCGCGGGGGCCTTCCCCGGCCCGCCGGACACGGTCGCCGAGCTGGCCCGCGCGGACCGGTCCCGCGACTGGCAGGAGGCCGAGCGGTGGCTCGCGGGCTTCGTCCGGTTCGCGGCCGAGGACCGCGAGGCGCTGCGCGCCGCGCTCACCGGCAGCGCCCACGAGATCCGCGACCTCTACCGGTGCAAGGACTGGTACGCGCCCCACGACTGGTTCACCGCGATCGCCGCGGAGCTCGTCTCCCCGGGCGCCGATCCCGGACCGGAGGCCCGCAGGGTCCCGGAGGCCAGGGAGACGTGGATCTCCGGGAACGTCATGACCGGTTCGGGGGGCGACGACGGGGGGATGTCCTTCGGCGATCTCCTCACCGGGGCCCGTTACTACGTCATGCGTCTCCTCACCAGGGGCGACGAGGACGGCGGATCGGCCTGGTATCGCGCTCCCGAGGAGATCAGGCCCGACCGGCTCCCCCTCGAGCACGACGTCTCCGCGCCGCACCGGTTCGTGCTCCGGCGGTGCGCGGAGGTGCTCGCCGCGCTCAAGGCGGGCACGCTGCCGCCGGTCCTGCTCGCGACCCCGACCGGTGCCACCGGCCACCTCGACCCCGCCGCGTTCCTCACCCGCCTGGAGACGGTCGAGGCCGCCGGGGCCGAACCGCTGCCCGCCGATTTCCAGCAGGCGCTGCTGCGGTTGCCGGGAACCGCCGATCCCGAGGTGGTCGCCCGGGCCGGACGGCTGACCTCCGAGGCCGGGCGCCGGGCGGCGCGCTGGCTGGCGGAGGGGCCGGTCGAGCCGGAGACGCGCGTCCGCTGGACGTTCGTCGAGAACGAGAACTCGTACCACACCGACGAGCGCGAACCGCCGCCGGGCGCCCACCTGAGCCCGGTCCCCCGGGTGCGGACCGATCCGACCGGCCTGCCCCTCGTCGACGAGCTGCTCGGCGAGGTGCGGCATCACCGCTGGGGGGAGCACGGCCGGTACATGACGTGGTGGCCCGCCGTCCTGCCCTCGCACCGCGACGTGGTCGCCGCCCGCTGTCTCCCGCACCTGCTCCACTCCTGGGACCGGCCCGGGGTCCACGCAGGGCACGCCGAGGCGCTCGCCGCCTGCGACGGGCCGGTCGGCGAGCCCACCGCGCTGCTGCTCGCCTTCTTCCTGGTCCAGGCAGACCCGGTCCACGGTGTGCGGCTGGTGCTGCGGATGGCGGCGCGGGGAGACCTGCCGGCGGACGCGCTCGGCAGGCAACTCGCCCTGCTCACGGGACAGACCTGGGTGAAGCTGCCGCACGCGGTGGCCGGACTCGGACAGGCGGCCGCGCAGGGCGCCCACCGGGAGGTCTGGGAGGTGATCCGGGCGGCGCTGCCGCACGTTCTGCCGGGGCCGGGGAAACGGCCGCGCTCGGGCGCGATCGATCTCGTCGCCCTGGGCGCCGAGGTGGCCCGGTGGGCCGGCGCGCGCGGGGAGATCGCCGGGCTCGTCCCGCCGTCGCGCCGCTCGTCGGACTTCGGCCGCCAGTGCCGCCGCCTGCACGACTATCTCGTACGGCCCTGATCCCGCCCGTTCGGGCCGGGGGCGGCGGGACGGCGTCCGGGCGGACGCCGTCCCGCCGGGTGCGCGGAGAACCCGGCGACGGCGAGCTTGCGGACCAGCGCCGTGAGCGCCGCCGTGATGATCGCCGCCCAGGTCTGGGCCTGGGAGAGGCGCAGGAGCCCGGCCGCGAGGAGGAAGTCGAGCAGCACCGCGAGCGCGCCGCCGGGACCGCCGCCGGAGAGCAGCACGGCGAGCGCGGCGGCCAGCCCCATGACGACGATCAGGGGGACGAGCATCCGGACGAGGTCAGCCATTCCCGGCACCGGGCGGGACGCGCCCGCCGGAGTCGTCCGGCGAGCCGTGCCCGCCCGGGGCGTCCAGCGAGCCGCGCCCGCGCGCGTCGTTCACCGTGCGCCCCTCCCGCTCGATCTCCCTGTTCAGGAAGAAGTTCAGCGCGGTGCGGATGGCCGCGATCGCCGCGAGCTGCCCGATCTGCGTGAAACTCGGCGCGATGGCCGTACGCAGCACGTCGCTGGCCAGCTGGAACTCCAGGCCGAGGGCGAGGAAGCGTCCCAGGAACAGCCGCACGGTGATGAACCCGTCGTCGTGCCGCCGTACGGCCACCAGCACGAACCGCACGAACGCGATCGCGGCACCGACGAAGATGACGGCCGCCCCGGCCGCCTCGACGAGGCGGACCAGCAGGTTGACGAGCTGCCGGAGGGTCTCCTCCGGTAGGAGATCGAGCATGCGCTGCTGTTACCCGGTGGCTCCCCGACCATGCGGCCGCGGTCGCCGCCCCGTCCGCGGCGGTCGGAGCTCCCCACGGGCCGCTCGGGGGTCGCCCGGCGGCGGGGGTCAGAGGTAGAGACCGGTGTTCTCCGGGGCGGCCGTGGTGCGGTCGAGGACGCCTTCGCGGCGGGCGAAGAGCTCGGCGAGGGTCGCGCCGGAGGGGGAGAGCCCCTCGGCGGTGCCGAGCCAGCGGGCGGCCTCGTCGTAGGGGAAGGCGCCGACCTCGATCTGGGCGAGGCAGCGGCCGGGGCGGGTGACGGCGGGGTGGAGGTGGGCCAGGTCCTCGTTGGTGGTGATGGCGACCAGGACGTCACGGCCCTGGCCGAGGAGCCCGTCGGTCAGGTTGAGCAGCCGCGACAGGCCCTGCCCGGTGGCCTCCTTGGCACCGGCCCTGATCAGCTCGTCACAGTCCTCCAGCACCAGGAGCCGCCACCGGTCACCGCCTCCGTCGCCGTCGTGATCGTGGTCATGCTCGTCGGAGCCGACCGCGACCTCCATGAGGTAGCCGGGGGACTGGAACAGCAGCTCCGGATCCAGCACGCAGTCGACCTGGCACCACGACCGCCACTCGTGGGCGAGCGTGCGCAGCAGCGTCGTCTTGCCGGTGCCCGGCGGGCCGTGCAGCAGGATCAGCCGGCCGTGCGCCTCGGAGGGGGTGACGGACATCAGTCGCGACAGCGGCTCGCTGACCGACCTGGCGTAGTTGCCGGAGATCTCCGCCCAGGGGGAGGCGGTGATCGGCTTCTTCGAGCGGCGGCTGCCCCGGGGGCTCTGCCACCAGAAGCCCATCTCCACGTGGTCGCTCTCGGGGACGGGCTCCTCGGCGTCCCTGGTGACCTCCTCGATCACCGAGCGGGCCAGCCCCTCGTCGACCGCGGTCACGCTGACCGTGGCGGCGCGGTTGCGGTAGCGGACCACGCGCAGCGTCCAGCCCTCCCCGCACAGCAGCCGCGAGTCGCGGCCGTCCTTCTCCGAGGCCGCCCGGACGAGCGTCCCGGAGGCGGGGGCGAGGGAGGCGTCGGGACGGACCCGCTCCAGGCTCGCGGTGCGCGACCAGGGCTGGGCCCCGGTGGCGAACGGCGACAGCGCGAGGGCGTCGATCACGTCCACCGCCGCGTCGCCGTCGTCGAGCCAGATCTTCATCGGCAGCTCCACCGGGCGCGGCTCCGGCTGGAAGTCGACCTCCTTGAGTACGGACATGGCGCCAATGATCCTCGCGAGGCGCCCGCCGGTCGAAGGGTTTTAGACCGTGACTCATCGGGGGATCGCTCGTGGACGCGTTCGGTGGGACCTCGTGGACGTCGATCGTCAGCGCGGGGTGCGGCCGAGGTAGCGGAGCAGGTCGTCGACGACCGGGGTGGAGGACGGACCGCCGGCGGCCTCGACCACCGGCGCGTAGGCGCCCCACTGACGCAACGGCTCGACGATTCCCCGCGCCGCGGAGAGAAGGTGGCCGGCGAGCTCGTCGTCGAGCGGGGACGGCCGGCCCGTGGCGATCGCGACGTCCCATGCGTGCACGGCGGCGTCGAGCGCGCACATCACCGCGGCGACCGGAGTGGGCAGGTCACCGTGCGGCAGCGGCGTCGGAACGGTCTCGGTGTCATCGGCGACCGTCGCCCACGCCGCGGCGGTCTGCTCGACGGCGTCCTTCACCAGCTCCGCCGCGGTGCCGTCGACGGCACCGGAAGGCGAGAAGGGGTCGTAGGCCGGGCCGTTTCCGATGCCGAGCATCTTCGCGTAGGCGAGCTGGTCGCCTGCGGCGTGCTGGATCACCTGGGTGACCGTCCACTCCGAGCACGGGGTGGCGTTGTCCCACTGGTCGTCCCGCACACCCGCGACGCTGTTCTCCAGCGCCAGGTAAGAGACGGCCAGCACCTCACGCCAGACCGGCCGCAGGGAGGTGACGGTGTCGGTGGTGATGGTGTTCATGATTTCGCCCTTCGATCTCTTCCTTGCCTGTGACACCAATCTATGGGTCTATTAGGCTAATTTCGTTCCTAATAATCATTCTGGGTGAGAAGAAATCGATGGCTCCGACGACGACTCGAGTGCTGCGCCTGCTGTCCCTGCTGCAGGACCGGTCCCACACCGGCCGCGAGCTCGCCGAGCGCCTCGGCGTCACCGACCGCACCCTGCGGCAGGACATCCGGCGCCTGCGCGAACTCGGCTATCCGGTGCACGCCGCGCGCGGCGCGGTGGGCGGATACCGGCTCGGACAGGGCGCGGAGATGCCCCCGCTGCTGCTCGACGACGACGAGGCGGTGGCCGTGGCGCTGGCCGTCGGCCTGGCCGAGGACGGCTCCACCGGGATCACCGACATCGACGCCAGCCTCACCCGGGCGCTCGCCAAGCTCCAGCAGATCCTCCCGAAACGCCTGCAGCGCAAGGTGACCGCCCTGCGGTCGGCCACCGCGGTCGGGCCCGCCACGGTCGGCTCCCGCGAGCCGGACGCCCCGGTGCCCGCCGAGACCCTCACCGTCGTCGCGGGCGCGATCCGCGACGGCGCGACCCTGCTGGCGACCCGCGCCGGCACCGAGACCGAGGTGGAGCCCTACCGCCTGATCAGCTGGCGCCGCCGCTGGTTCCTGGTCGCCTACGACCTCGGCGCGCACGCCTGGCGGGCGCTGCCCGTCGCCGGCCTGACCGGCGTCCGGTCCGCGTCCCGCCGCTTCGCGCCCCGTTCCCTGCCCGACGACGACCTGGTCGCCTTCGTCCTGCGCGAAGTCGCGCAGACCGGCTGGAAGGTGCAGGCTCGCGTCACCGTCCTCGCCCCCGCCGAGACCGTGATCGCCCGCATCAACCCCGCCGTCGGCGTCGTCGAGGCCGTCGACTCCCACACCAGCGTCCTCGTCACCGGCGCCGACGCCCTGGAGACCATCGCCATCTACCTCAGCATGCTGATGATGGACTTCCGCGTCGACGGCCCGCCCGAACTGGTCGCCCACATCCGTACCCTCGCCCGCCGCTACACCGAGGCCCTCGACGGGTAGGCCAGGCCGGCCTGCCCGCCGATCTTCCGGTCGAGGCGGGCAGGAGTCCCGCCGCGACGGCGAGCGCGGCGGGACCGCCCGCGGTCAGGCGTCAACCGGCTCCAGCGCGAACCGGGGTCGGGGAAGCGGGGCCGGCGCGGGGACCTCGGGGGCGGCGCGGAGGAGGGCGTCGACCAGCGGGCTCGGCGGCCGGGTCAGCGGGCCGGTGAGGACGAGAGCGCGTTCCAGGGACGGCTTCAGCGGGACCATGACGAGCCCGGGAGGCAGCAGGCCGCGGCCGAGGTCGGGAACCGTCGAGACGCCGATGCCCGCGGCGATCATGCCGATGAGCGTGCCGAGCTCGCGCACGTGCTGGGCGGGCGTGTAGGGGACGCCCGCCATGGAGCACAGGGCGCGGGTCTGGGGCTCGCAGCCCCCCTTGGAGACCAGCAGCGGATCCTCCACCAGCTCGGCCATCGTGATGTGTTCCTGACCGGCGAGCGGATGGTCGGCGCGGACCACCGCGTGGAAGGAGTCGCGGCCCACCACCACGTGCGCCGGCGGCGGGGGCGCCGGGTCGACGAGGATCGCGGCGTCGACGACCCCGGTCTCCAGCCAGGGGGACAGCTCGTCGTCGTCGCCCTCGAAGACCTGCACCTCGACGCCGGGGAGCTCCGCCCGCCACGTCCGCATGAGCTGGGGCAGCAGTCCGCAGCAGACCGTGGGCGGAGCGGCGACCCGGACGGTCCCCGCGTGCTGTCCCAGGTGCGAGGAGACGACCTCGTCGATGGCGGTGACCGAGGCGAGCGCGGCCTGGGCGTGCGGCAGGATCGCCGCGCCCAGCGCGGTGGGGCGCACGCTCCCGTGCCGCAGCACCAGCGGGGCGCCGAGGGCGCGCTCCAGGGCGGCGAGCGCGTGGGAGACCGCCGACTGGGACATGCCCAGCTCCTCGGCGGCCACGCCGAAGCCGCCGTTCGCGATCACGGCGGTGAAGACCCGGAGTTGCGCGACCGTCGCACCCATGAGGACATCTCATCACATCCGGCGGGCAACTCATTGGACGCATGGTCCGGGCGGTGGCGAGACTGCTTCCGTGACCCGTGAAGGAAGCGTCTCCACACCCCCGTTCCCGCCGATGACCGGCGCCGCGCCGTCCTCCGCGGGCCGGTCCGTCCTCGCCGCGTATCTCGCCCTGGCCCTGACGTGGGGGGCCAGCTTCCTGTTCATCAAGGTGGCCCTCACCGGTCTCTCGCCCGCCCAGACGGTGCTGGGACGCCTCGCGCTGGGGGCGCTCGCCCTCAACGTGATCATGCTGGTCACCCGCAGGAGATGGCCGAGACGGCCGGTGTTCTGGGCGCACATGGGAGTGATCGCCCTGATGCTGTGCGTGGTGCCGTTCCTGCTGTTCGCCTGGGCCGGGCAGTACATCCCCTCGGGACTCTCCAGCATCTACAACGCGACGACGCCCCTGATGACGATGCTCGTGACCCTGGCCGCGCTCCGGCAGGAGCGCCTCGGCGCGGCAGGGGTGCTCGGCCTGCTGCTCGGCGCCGCCGGGGTCGTCGTCGTGCTGGCCCCGTGGAACCTGGGCGTGGAGACCGGTCCCTGGTGGGCGCAGGCCGCCTGCCTGGGGGCGACGTTCTGCTACGGGCTCTCCTTCGCCTACACGCGGCGCTTCGTCCTGGCGTACGGCCACGACGCGCCCACCATCGCCGCCGCCCAGGTCAGTGTGGCCGCCCTGGTCATGCTCGCGCTGAGCCCGCTGCTGGCCACCGGTCCGGTACGCCTGGACCTCCCCGTCGTGGCGAGCATGGCCGCCCTGGGCGTCTTCGGCACGGGTCTCGCCTACGTGTGGAACACCTCGGTCATCGCCCGATGGGGGGCGGCGACCGCCTCGACGGTGACCTACCTGACCCCGCTGGTGGGCGTCGTCCTCGGGGTGGTCGTCCTGGGCGAGACGCTGACGTGGAACCAGCCCGCGGGGGCGGTGATCGTCGTCCTCGGCATCATGACCGGCCAGGGCGTCATCGGTTCCTGGTCAGGTCGCCGGTCTCCGTGACCAGTCCGGGGCCGGGGACGTCCTTCCAGGTGTAGGTCAGGGCGTCGCCCCTGCGCTTGAGCCAGACGGTGCCGGGGACGCATCCGGTGCCGGAGCCGAGGGTGAAGGTCAGCTCGTCGGCGGTGACCTTGGTCAGGGCGATCCGTCCCTCGCAGCCGTTGACCGGCTCCGCCCACTCGGCCCCGTCGTCGCCCTCCCTGAGCGTGACCTCGATCCGTTTCTTCTCCGGGGAGAACGGGTTGGTGGAGGTGACGCCGTCGCCGGCCCACGTTCCGGCGAAGGAGGCGGGGACCTTCCTGCCGCTCCCCGGCGAGGCCGACCCCTTCGTGCCGGAGGGTTTCGGAGTGGACGGTACGTCGCTCCCGGACGGGGACGAGGAGGACGAGGGTGCCGAGGGGGACGGCCTCGCCCGGTCGGTGTCCCCGGCGACGGTCTCCGGGGCGTTCAGAACGAACCAGGCGGCGATGCCCGCGGCGACCAGCAGGGACACCGTGACGAGGACCGCGCCGACGACGATCCCCCGGGAGCCGCGACGGGATTCCTGGGTGGTGAGCGCCGACCGTCCCGGGGGGGCGGCGATCCGGCTGCCGATCCTGGCCAGATTCTCGATGGACCCGGCGGCGGGGCCGGCCGCGCCCGGGTCGACGAGGCCGACCATCAGCGCGCGGGCCGTCGGGCGGCGCGCGGGATCCTTGTCCAGGCAGGAGGCGATCAGCCCCGCGAACGCGGGGGGCAGGGCCGACAGGTCCGGGTGGTGGTTGACGATCCGGTTCAGCACGGCCGGCACGGTGTCGGCCCCGAAGGGGGACCTGCCGCTCGCCGCGCAGAGCATGGTGGCCGCCCAGCCGAACACGTCGGAGGCCGGCGAGGCGGGAGCCCCGTTGATCTGCTCGGGGGACAGGTAGGCTGGGGTGCCGATGAGGCCGGAGGCGGTCGTGGCCGCGCTCTCCGCCCTGGCGATGCCGAAGTCGACGACCCGGGGGCCGTCGGGGCCGAGCAGCACGTTGGCGGGCTTGAAATCGCGGTGCACCACCCCGGCGGCGTGGATGGCCGCCAGCGCGGTCGCCGTACCGACCACCAGGCGCTCCAGCTCGCCGCCCCGCAGCGGGCCCCGCTCGCGGATCCTCTCCTCCAGCGAGGGGCCGTCGACGAACTCGCTGACCACGTACGGGAGGGGACCGTCCACGGAGGCGGTCAGCACGCGCGCCGTGCAGAAGGGCGCGACGCTCTCCAGGGCGGACAGCTCGCGGGCGAGCCGTGCCCGCGACGCGGTGTCGCCGCGGAACAGCACCTTCACCGCCACCCGCTCGCCGCTGGGCGCGTGCGCGAGGTAGACGACGCCCTGGCCGCCCTCACCGAGCCTGCCGGCCAGCCGGAACGCGCCGAGCCGGTCCGGATCGCCAGGGATGAGGGGGGTCGCGACCATGGAGGCAAGGCTATCCGTCTTGTCTGTGATGAGAGGTGTCATGGACGAACGGTTTAGGGCGTCCGGCAGGGGTTAGGGGGACGGCTGTTCCGCTGCCCGACGATCATCAGGAGCGCTTCCCCGCCATACCGTGCCAAGGGACTCAGTTGGTTTAACGACCTCATATGGTGTCGTGTCAACCATTACGCTCCGGTAGGGCAATATCACTCAGACAGTGGAGACGTTTCGTGGCCATCGATCTCGTTACTCGCCGTGAGTGGGGCGCCCGCCAGCCGCGTGGTTCCTACAGCAGGCTCACCTCCACCAGGGGAGTGAAGGTCCATTACACGGGTGGCCAGGTCAGCCCGGACATCGTGAACGACCACGCCAAGTGCGTCGCGCTGGTGAAGTCCATCCAGAACCACCACATGGACGGCAACGGCTGGATAGACGTGGGCTACTCGATGCTGGTCTGCCCGCACCGCAAGGTCTTCGAGGGGCGCGGCGCGCACCACGTTCCGGCCGCCAACGGCGCCGGGCTCAACAGCGACCACTACGCGGTGCTCGGCCTGGTCGGCTCCTCCGGTTTCACCAAACCGACCGACAACGTCCTGCACGGCATCCTGGACGCCATCGAATACCTCAGGGACAAAGGCGGGGCGGGCAAGGAGATCAAGGGGCACCGCGACGGCTACTCGACCAGCTGCCCCGGCGAGCCCCTGTACGCCTGGGTCAAGCGCGGCGCCCCCCGTCCCGGTGGGGCTCCCGACCCGCCGGAGCCGCACCCCTCCTTCCCCGGCCGCGTCCTGAAGCAGCCGCCGGTCATGAAGGGAGAGGACGTCCGCACCTGGCAGCGGCAGATGCGCGACCGGGGCTGGGCGATCGACGTCGACGGCCTGTACGGCCCCGGTTCCAGCGAGGTCTGCAGGAGGTTCCAGAAGGAGAAGGACCTGCCCGTCACCGGCGCCGTCGACCGCGCCACCTGGGACGCCGCCTGGCAGGAGCCCGTCAGCTGACCTCCGTCCGGGACGCCTTCCGGCAGGCCCGTCAGCCGACCGTGGCCCTCGCGGGCGGTGACCGGCCCGCCACCGGGGACGCCTCTAGCCGGCCGCCACCCCCTGCGGGTGGTGGCAGGCCACCCACTGGTCGGGGCCGATCCGCCGCATGACCGGCTCCTCGGCGGCGCACCTCGGCGTCGCCGCCGGGCAGCGGGTCCTGAAGCGGCACCCGCTGGGCGGTGTGACCGGGGACGGGGGCTCCCCGCTGATGAGCCGGTCGGCAGGGGGGAGATCCAGGCCGCCGCGCGGGACGGAGGCGAGCAGCGCCCGCGTGTAGGGGTGGGCGGGTCGCCCGACCAGGGTGTCGCCCGAGGCCAGCTCGCAGGTCTTGCCGAGGTACATCACCAGGACGCGGTCGCTGACGTTCTTGACCACGGCCAGGTCGTGGGCGATGAACACCAGCGTCAGCCGGTAGCGCCTCTTGAGGTCCTCCAGCAGGCTCAGGATCTGGGCCTGCACCGACACGTCGAGCGCGGAGACCGGCTCGTCGCAGATCACCACCTCGGGGTCGAGCACCAGCGCCCGCGCGATGGAGATCCGCTGGCACTGCCCGCCGGAGAACTCGTGCGGGCGCCGGGTCGCGGCGGTGGCCGGGTCGAGCCCCACCGCCTCCAGCATCTCGTCGATCCTGTCCCGCCCCGTCCCCCAGACGCGCGGCCCCTCCGCGACGATGTCGCGGACCCGCCGCCGGGGGTTGAGCGACGAGATCGGATCCTGGAAGATCATTTGAAGTCGCCTGCGGGTCCTGCGCAGCGTCTCGCCCCGCAGGCCGGTGAGCTCCACGCCGTCCAGCCGGACCGATCCGCCGAGGGGCGCGGGCAGCTGCATCAGCGCCCGCGCGGCGGTGGACTTCCCGCAGCCGGACTCGCCCACGATGCCGAGCGTCTCTCCCCTGGCCACGTCGAAACTCACCCCGGAGACCGCGTGCACGCGCCGCCCGCGCCCCGCGGGGAACTCCACGACGAGGTCCTCGACGCGGAGCAGCACCTGCTCGGGGGGACGGAGATGGGCGCTTCCGCTACCTGCCACGGGTGTCCACCCTTTCGATCCCGTCGGTGTCCTGCCGGCCCACCCGCTCCGGATACCAGCAGGCGTACATGTGGCCCGGGGTCTCCGCCTCGGCCAGCGGGGGCGCCTCGGCCGCGCACCGCTCCCGCGCGTACGGGCACCGGGGGTGGAACGCGCACCCCGAAGGCAGGGCCGCCAGGTCGGGCGGACGGCCGGGGATGAGGTGGAGCGGGTGGTGGGCGGGGTCGGTGAGCCGGGGCACCGCCCGCAGCAGGGCCTCGGTGTACGGCATGCGGGTGCGCTCGAACAGCGCCTCGGCGGGCCCGCGCTCGACCACCCTGCCCGCGTACATGACGACGACCTCGTCCGCCCACCGCGCCACCACGGCCAGGTCGTGGCTGACCAGCACCATGGCCATGTCGCGTTCCTCGCGCTGCCGGTGAACGAGCCGCAGCACCTGGTCCTGGACGGTGACGTCGAGCGCGGTGGTCGGCTCGTCGGCGAACAACACGTCGGGGCCGCAGGACAGCGCCATCGCGATCGTCACCCGCTGCCGCATGCCGCCGGAGAGCTGGTGCGGGTAGCGGCGCAGCGCCCGCGCGGGCTCGGGGATGCCGACCGAGGCGAGCAACTCGACGGCCGCCGCCCGCGCCCGCCTCCGGTTCAGGCCCAGGTGCACCCTGAGCGGCTCCATCACCTGGGTGCCCACGGTCCTGACCGGGTTCAGCGCCGTCATCGGATCCTGGAAGACGGCCGCCAGCCGGGTGCCGAGCACCCCGCGCAGCTCCTTCGGGGACAGGGCGGTGAGGTCGCGGCCCTCCAGGCGCACCTGCCCGCCGCGCAGCACGCCCGCGCCGGGCAGCAGGCCCAGCACCGAGCGGATCAGCATGGTCTTGCCGGAGCCCGACTCGCCCACCACGGCGAGCGTGCGGCCGCGCTCCAGGGTGAAGGAGACGCCGTCGACCGCCCGCACGACGCCCCGCCCGGTCACGAAGTGCGTGCGCAGGTCGCGGACCCGCAGCAGCGCCCCCTCTCCTCCGGCGGTGTCCGCGGCGTTCTCGGTGGCGGGCGGGCCCTCCGTGATCGCGCCGCCGCGGCGCGCGGGCTCCAGGCCGCTCTGCCGTACGTCGGTCAGCGCCCTGAGCCGGTCGCCGACGACGTTGAACGACAGCACGGTCAGGAACATGACGAGCGAGGGGGCGAGCACGACGTGCGGGGCGCCGTCCATCACCGCGCGGCCCTCGTTGATCAGCCCTCCCCAGGTCGGGGTGGGCGCCTGGACCGACAGCCCGAGGAAGGCGAGGCTGCCCTCGGCCACCACGGCGATCGCCATGCCGATGAAGGCGTAGGAGGCGGCCGGCACGGCCACGTTGGGGGTGATCTCCCGCAGCAGGATCCGCCGGTCCCGCGCGCCCAGGGCGCGGGCCGCGAGCACGAACTCCCGCCCGGAGAACGACAGGGTGGCGCCGCGGATCAGCCTGGTCCAGGCGGGCACCCCCAGCACGCCCAGCACGATCAGCACGTTGGTCAGGCTCGCCCCGGCGAAGGCGACCACGGCCAGCGCGAACACCAGCGCGGGGAAGGCGAGCGCGATGTCGTTGACCGCCATGATCACGGCGTCCGTCGCCCGCCCCCGGTATCCGGCGACGATGCCGAGCGGCGCGCCGACCAGCAGGCCGAGCAGCACCGCGCCGACGCCGACGCCGAGCGAGACCCGCGCGCCGTACACGACCCTGCTGAGCACGTCGCGGCCCAGGCCGTCGGTGCCGAACGGGTGCGCGGGACTCGGCCCCGCCTGGGGCGGCCCGGCCAGGGTCGCGTCGTAGCGCGGCAGCGGCAGCACGTCGGCGGCGAGGGCCGCGGCGAGCACCAGGGCGATCCAGGCCGCCGAGATCCAGAATCCCCGGCCCAGCCGCCTAGGCACGCCGGATCCTGGGGTCGACGGCCACGTAGACCAGGTCGACCGCGACGTTGACCAGCACGTAGCCGATGGAGATCAGCACGACGCCCCCCTGCACTGTCAGGTAGTCGCGGGAGAAGATGGACTCGACGATGAGCCGCCCGACGCCGGGCAGCCCGAAGAGCGTCTCGATGATCACCGTTCCGCCGATGAGCGCGCCGAGGTTGAGCCCGACGGCGGTGACCAGGGAGATCGCGGACGGCCGCAGCGCGTGCCGCCACAGGATGCGCCGGGGCGACAGGCCCCGCGCGCGGGCCAGGGTGATGTAGTCCTCCTGGAGGGTGGCGATGAGGTCGGTCCGCAGCAGCCGCGCGTAGACGGCCATCTGCCCGCAGCCCAGGGTGACGGCGGGCAGCAGCACCGAGGTGAGGTTCCAGCCCAGGTCGAGCGAGATCGGGGTCCAGCCGGTCGCGGGAAGCACCCGGAGTTCGACGGCGAACACCAGGATCAGCACCACGCCCAGGACGAACACCGGGGTCGACAGCAGGCCGAAGCTCAGCGCGGTGAGCGCCTGGTCGAGCGTCCGGCCCGCCCGGCGGGCCGCCGCGACCCCGACGGGCACGGCGAGCCCGAGCGCGATCAGCTGCGCGGCCACCAGCAGCTCCAGGGTGACGGGCAGCCGCTCGGCGAGGGCCTCGGCGACCGGGACGCTCGTGATGGCGGAGGTCCCCATGTCGCCGGTGACCAGGCCGCCGAGCCAGTCCAGGTAGCGGACCATCAGCGGCTCGTCGAGGCTCAGCTCCGCCCGGAGCCGCTCCCGCGCCTCCTCGCTCGCCGACAGGCCCAGGATCTGCGTGGTCGGGTCGCCCGGCAGCAGGTCGAGCAGCGCGTACGACAGGAAGGTGACGACGAGCAGTACCAGCACCAGCCGGGCCGGCCGGGCCCAGATCACGGGTGGCCGACCCAGACCTGCGAGAACGGGTGGTAGGGGATGGGGGCGCCGGTCAGCGGCACGCCCTTGTCGCCGTCGGGCAGGAGGTGCTCACCGATGCCGCCGACCTTGGTCTTCGCGATCACCGCCCCGGTGTCGAGGTGGTCGACGAAGACGTAGGGGACGAGCTCGCGCAATCGCTGCTGGACCGTGGCGTAGGCCTGCTTGCGGACGTCGTCCTGGGGGTTGCTCCTGCCGGTGTCGAGGGCCTGGCTGAGCCGGAGGTCCTTGAGGCGGCTGAAGTTCAGGGAGATGCTCCCGACGGGCCCGGCGTGGTTCTGGTGCATCCAGACGTACTCGCCGTCGGGGTCGGAGGCGGAGAACTGCGTCCACACGGTGGCCTGGAAGTCGCCGGTCACGGCCCGGTTCACCAGGTCCGCCTGGTCGACCTGCCTGATCCGCACCTCCACCCCGGCCTTGCGCCACATGTCCTGGGCCAGCTCTATGCCCTGCATGGTGTTGGGGTCGGGCGGTGTGATCACCTCGAAGGAGATCTGTCCCTTCTCCGCCTCGACCTCGCCGATCAGCGCCTTCGCCCTGTCCAGGTCGTAGGCGGGGTAGTCGCCCCCGGGGGCGTACCACCCGGAGTCCTTCGACCAGGGGCCGTCGGCCTCCTTGGTCAGCCCGCCGCGCAGCGTGGAGATGACCGCCGCCCGGTCGGTGGCGTGGGCCAGCGCCCGGCGCAGGCGCAGGTCGTCGAAGGGCGGCGCGGCGGTGTTCAGCATGAACATGTACTCGGGCACCGACATGCCCGAGGCCCGCCTGACCGTGTACGCGTCCTTGAGGGCGCCGAACTTGAGGATGTCGTCGTCGCGGGTGGTGCCCATCGCGTCGATCCCGCCCGCCTCCAGGGTCTGCGCCCGGGTCTGGGTGTCGGGCAGGACGCGGAACTCGATCTCGTCGAGGTAGGGCAGCCCCTTGCGCCAGTAGGTGGGATTCCTGGTGACGACCATGCGGCTGCCCGGCGTGTACTCCTTGAACACGAACGGCCCGGTCCCCACCGGCCTGCGGCTGGCCGCCTCGGGGCCGGCCAGGGAGGACGCGGGGACCACCATCCCGATCTGCGCGGCGAGGTGGTAGGGGAAGGCCACCCAGGGGCCCGTCAGCTTCACCTTCACCGTCATAGGGTCGACCAGCTCGAAGGAGCCGACGGGCGTGAACGCCGCGCTGGTCAGCGGGGACGCCTTCTGCGCCTCCAGATTGGCCTTGACCGTCTTGCCGTCCAGAGGTTCGCCGGTGGAGAAGGTGATCCCCGGGCGCACCTTGATCGTCCACTCGTCGGCGTTCCTGCTGGGGGTGAGCGACTCGGCCAGCACGGGTCTCCACTCGCCGGTGGCGGTCACCCCCACCAGGGTCTCGATGATCGTCCCGGCCATGCTGTAGCTCACGGCCGCGAACTGGTCGGTCACGGGGTTGAAGCCCGCCGCGTCGGCGCCGAGACCGTAGACCAGACGCCCGCCGCGCACCGGCGAGGCCCCGGTCGCCCCGCCCGCCCCGCCAGAGGTCCCGGCGGCTCCGGCTGCACCGGCTGCACCGTCGGAGGGCGCGACGGGCCGCTCGCCGCTGCACCCGGCCAGCGCCAGGGCCGGCCCCAGCGCCAGCGAGGCGAGCAACGCCGTGGAAACCGTCAGACGCTTCACGTACGTCTCCTCCCGGTAGAGCCCCCCGAGAGCAATTTCACCGATAGTACTATCGGTGAAAAATCGCACAAGGCCTTGGAGGCGATTGTTCGCGCCGGATGTCCGTGGAAGCTCGCCGGTAGGCTTATCGGTGAACGGGAAGCGAGGCGGCAGTGACGAGCACACCCCTGACCAGGAGCGAGGCCAAGGACCTGACCAGGCGCCGCCTCATGCGCGCCGCGTTCGCCATCCTCGACGAGGAGGGGGAGGCGGGCCTGACCACGGTCAAGGTCGCCCGGGCGGCGGGGATCGCCCAGTCCAGTTTCTACGTGCACTTCAAGGACAGGCAGGAACTGCTGCGGGCGCTCGGCGACCGGGTGGGGGAGCGTCTGCGGGGGGCGATGCGCGAGGCGCGGCGCCGGGCGCGCGAGGCCCCCAGCGACAGGGAGCGCCACCGCGAGACCTTCCGGATACCGCTGGAGGCCATCTGCCGGCACCCCGCGCTGTTCCGCCTGGGCCTGCGCGCCCGGCACGACCCCTCGTCGCCGTTCCACGAGTTCGCCGTCGAGAGCGCGGCCGCCTACCGGGCGCACCTGGTCGCGGACCTGGCCTCGTTCGGCTTCCCGGCCGGCCGCGAGAGCGACCGGCGCCGCCTGGAGATGGTCGCCGACGGGATCGGCGCGCTGAGCGACGCGATGGCGATCGGCCACATCGACGGGCGCTACCCCGACCTGGAAGAGGTGGTCGACGTGCTCGTCGCCTTCTCGTACGGATACCTCAGGCTGCTCGGCAAGGACTCCCCGGCGTCGCCCGCCGGCCCCGCCCTCCCGCGTGGCCCCGTTCGGAACGATCCACGAACTCCCCCTATCGACCCCACAATCGGTATCCGTCACGAACCCGGGGGAGGCGCCCGGCGGGACGGCGCCTAGTATCCGGTGCATGACGGTGCCGCCTGAGGAACCTCGATCGGCCGCCGAGTTCCCACCGGTCACCCGTGACCGGTGGCGGGAGCTGGCGCTCGGGGTGTTGCGTAAGTCCGGTGTCGAGACCGGCTCCCCTGAGGAGGAGCTGGCCTCCACCACCCATGACGGTGTGACGATCGCACCGATCTACGACGCGTCCGACCTGCCCGGCGACCCGGGCCTTCCCGGAGCCGCCCCCTACGTCCGCGGTTCCCGCCCCGAGGGGGGCTGGGAGGTGCGGCAGCGCCACGAGGTGCCCGATCCGGAGGCGATCCTGGCGGATCTGGAGAACGGCGTCACCTCGCTGTGGCTCACCCTCGCCCCCGAGGACCTGCCCCGCGCCCTGGAGCGGGTCTACCTGGATCTGATCTCGGTCACGCTCGACGCGGGCAAGCGCACCCGCGAGGCGGCCGAGGTGCTCTTCGCGCTGGCCGGTGAGCGGGGGGTCCAAGCGCCCCCTGGTGATGCGGCCGGCGCGGCCGGCGCGTCAGGCGGGGCGGGGACGGTGTCCGGCGGTGAGCCGGGGACGGCCTCCGGCGCCGCCGGCCGCGCGCCCGGCGGCGGATCGGTGACGCTCACCGGGAACCTGGGCGCCGACGCCCTCGCCGACGCTCGGACCGCGATCGAGCTGGCCCGCCGCTGCGTCAGGGACCACCCGGGGCTCAGGGCGGTCGTCGTGGACGCCACCCCGTACCACGAGTCGGGGGGCGGCGACGCGGAGGAACTCGGCTGCTCCGTCGCCGCCGGGGTCGCCGCGCTGCGGACCCTGGTCGGCGCCGGCCTGACGATGGAGCAGGCGTTCGGGCAGCTGGAGTTCCGGTACGCCGCCACCGCCGACCAGTTCCTCACCATCGCCAAGCTCCGGGCCGCCCGCAGGCTCTGGGCCCGCGTCGCCGAGGTGTGCGGTGTCTCCGGGGCCCCCGGCGCGGCGCAGCGGCAGCACGCGGTGACCAGCTCGGCCATGATGACCGCCCGCGACCCGTGGGTGAACATGCTCCGCACCACGCTCGCCTGCTTCGCGGCCGGGACCGGCGGGGCCGACGCGGTGACCGTGCAGCCCTTCGACGCCCGGCTCGGCCTGCCGGACGCCTTCGCCCGCCGCATCGCGCGCAACACCCAGTCGCTGCTCGTGGAGGAGGCCGGGGTCGCCCGGGTGATCGACCCGGCCGGGGGCTCCTTCTACGTGGAGCGGCTCACCGAGGACCTCGCGGGCCGGGCCTGGACGTGGTTCCAGGAGATCGAGCGCGCCGGGGGCGGCGGGGGCATGGCCGACGCCCTCGCCTCCGGGTTCGTCGCGGGACGGCTCGCCGCCACCTGGGAGCGGCGCGCGGCAGGCATCGCCAGGCGCCGCGACCCGATCACCGGCGTCAGCGAGTTCCCCGATCTGGCCGAGAAACCCCTGAGCAGGCGGCCCAGGCCCGCAGAGGCGGCCGCCGGGAGCGCCGGGGTGCACTACGCGCAGGAGTTCGAGGCGCTGCGCGACCTGGCCGACGCCCAGAAGACCCGCCCGAAGGTCTTCCTGGCGACCATCGGGCCGGTGGCCGCGCACACCGCGAGGGCGTCGTTCGCGGCCAACCTGTTCCAGGCCGGCGGCATCGCCACCGTGACCGGCGGCGCCGTCACGGATCCCGGCGAGATCGCCGCCGCGTTCGCCGCCGGCGGCGCGAAGGTCGCGTGCCTGTGCTCCAGCGACCGGCTGTACGCCGGGCACGCCGAGGCGGTGGCCGCCGCGCTGAGGGGCGCGGGGGCGGTAAAGGTCTGGCTGGCGGGGAAGGGAGAGTTCGAGGGCGTGGACGCCAACCTCTACGCGGGGTGTGACGCGCTCGGCGTGCTCAGGACGACTTTCGAGGACCTGGGGGTGGCCCGATGATTCCCGACTTCTCCGGCATCGAGCTCGGCACCCGGCCGGCGGCCCCGGATCCCGGCCTGGAGGCCTGGGCGCGATCGGTGCGGGAGGCCACCGGGAGCGATCCCGGGGAGCTGGTGTGGGAGACGCCGGAGGGGATCGGCGTCAAGCCGCTCTACACCGCCGCCGACCTGGCCGGGCTCGACTTCCCGGACACCTACCCCGGCGCGGCCCCGTTCCTGCGCGGCCCGTACCCGACCATGTACGTCAACCAGCCGTGGACCATCCGCCAGTACGCCGGATTCTCCACCGCGGCCGAGTCCAACGCCTTCTACCGGCGCAACCTGGCCGCCGGGCAGAAGGGCCTGTCGGTCGCCTTCGACCTGGCCACCCACCGGGGCTACGACTCCGACCACCCGAGGGTGGCCGGGGACGTCGGCATGGCGGGCGTGGCCATCGACTCCATCTACGACATGCGGCAGCTGTTCGACGGGATCCCCCTCGACAGGATGAGCGTGTCGATGACCATGAACGGCGCGGTGCTCCCGGTGCTCGCGCTCTACGTCGTGGCCGCGGAGGAGCAGGGGGTGGCCCCCGAGCAGCTCGCCGGGACCATCCAGAACGACATCCTCAAGGAGTTCATGGTCCGCAACACCTACATCTACCCGCCGGGCCCCTCGATGCGGATCATCTCCGACATCTTCGCGTACACCAGCGAGAGGATGCCGAAGTTCAACTCGATCTCGATCTCCGGGTACCACATCCAGGAGGCCGGGGCCACCTGCGACCTGGAGCTCGCCTACACCCTCGCCGACGGGGTGGAGTACCTGCGGGCGGGTGTCGAGACGGGCCTGGACATCGACGCCTTCGCGCCACGCCTGTCGTTCTTCTGGTGCATCGGCATGAACTTCTTCATGGAGGTCGCCAAGCTGCGGGCGGCGCGACTGCTCTGGGCGCGGCTGGTGTCCGGGTTCGGGGCGAAGAACCCCAAGTCGCTCTCGCTGCGGACCCACTCGCAGACCTCCGGCTGGTCGCTCACCGCCCAGGACGTCTACAACAACGTCGTCCGCACCTGCGTCGAGGCGATGGCCGCCACCCAGGGCCACACCCAGTCGCTGCACACCAACGCCCTCGACGAGGCCCTCGCCCTGCCCACCGACTTCTCCGCGCGGATCGCCCGCAACACCCAGCTGCTGCTCCAGCAGGAGTCGGGCACCTGCCGGGTGATCGACCCCTGGGGCGGCTCCTACTACGTCGAGCGGCTCACCCACGAGCTGGCGACCAGGGCCTGGGGCCACATCGAGGAGGTCGAGGCCGCCGGGGGCATGGCCAGGGCGATCGACCAGGGACTGCCGAAGCTGCGCATCGAGGAGGCCGCCGCCCGCACGCAGGCGCGCATCGACTCCGGGCGCCAGCCGGTCATCGGGATCAACAAGTACCGGCTGGACATCGACGAGCCCATCGACGTGCTGAAGGTCGACAACACCTCGGTACGCGCCCAGCAGCTGGAGAAGCTGCGCCGCCTGCGCGAGGAACGCGACCCCGACCGGGTGGAGGAAGCGCTCACAGCGTTGACAAAGGGCGCCGCGAGCGACGGGAACCTCCTCGCGCTGTCGATCGAGGCGGCCCGCGCGATGGCCACGGTCGGGGAGATCTCCGACGCGCTGGAGCGGGTGTTCGGGCGGCACGCGGCGCAGATCCGTACGATCACCGGTGTCTATCGCGAGGAGGTGGGATCGGGCGTGGACGGAGTCCGCGCGGCCTGCGCCGAGTTCGAGCGCCTGGAGGGCCGCCGCCCCCGCATCCTGGTGGCGAAGATGGGCCAGGACGGCCATGACCGGGGCCAGAAGGTGATCGCCACGGCCTTCGCCGACCTCGGCTTCGACGTGGACGTCGGCCCGCTGTTCCAGACGCCCGACGAGGTCGCCCGCCAGGCGGTCGAGGCCGACGTGCACGTGGTCGGCGTGAACTCGCTGGCCGCCGGGCACCTCACGCTCGTGCCCGCGCTCCGCGAGGCGCTGGCCGCGCTGGGTGCCGACGACATCATGATCGTGGTCGGAGGGGTCATCCCGCCGGGCGACTTCGACGCGCTGCGCGCGGCGGGCGCGAGCGCGATCTTCCCGCCCGGCACCGTGATCGCCGACGCCGCCCGGGGGCTGCTGGCGGACCTGCTCACCCGGCTGGGCCATGACGCGCACTCTTGACGACTACGTCCAGGGGGTGAAGGAGGGGTCCGTGGCGTGGATCGCGCGGGCGATCACGCTGGTGGAGTCCTCCCGAGCCGACCACAGGGACCTGGCCCAGCGGCTGCTGGCCGAGCTGACCCCGCTCGGCGGCGCGGCGCGCAGGGTCGGTATCACCGGCGTGCCCGGCGTCGGGAAGTCCACGTTCATCGACGCCCTCGGCACCCGGCTGACCGGGCAGGGCCACCGGGTGGCGGTGCTGGCCGTCGACCCGTCCTCGACGCGTACGGGCGGGAGCATCCTGGGCGACAAGACCAGGATGGCCCGCCTGGCGGTCGATCCGGACGCCTTCATCCGCCCCTCGCCCACCTCGGGCACCCTGGGCGGGGTCACCAGGGCGACCCGCGAGGCGATGGTCGTGGTGGAGGCGGCCGGGTACGACGTCGTCCTGGTGGAGACCGTCGGGGTCGGCCAGTCCGAGACCGCGGTGGCCGACATGGTCGACACCTTCCTGCTGCTCACCCTGGCCAGGACGGGCGACCAGCTCCAGGGCATCAAGAAGGGCGTGCTGGAGCTGGCCGACGTGATCGCGATCAACAAGGCCGACGGGTCCGAGGGCAGCCCCCACGAGCTGGACGCGCGCAAGGCCGCGAGAGAGCTCGCCGGAGCGCTCCGCCTGCTGGGCGCGGAGCGGACGCCCCCGGTGCTCACCTGCAGCGGGCTGACCGGCAACGGGCTGGACGAGCTCTGGGGGGAGGTCGTCCGGCACCGCGACGCCCTGGAGGCCTCGGGGGAGCTCGCCGAGCGCCGTCGCCGCCAGCAGGTCCGCTGGACCTGGGCCCTGATCACCGACAGGCTGCTCACCCGGCTGCGCGAGCACCCCGAGGTCGCGGCGATCGTCGCCGAGGTGGAGCGCGAGGTCCAGGAGGGTGCCCTCACCCCGTCGCTGGCCGCCGACCGCGTCCTCACGGCCTTCGCCAAGGACGGCTGACGGCTCCGAGCGCGAGCCCGCGGTCACTCCGGGTAACTTCTGGTCGTCGCGCGATCGGCTCCTGATCCGCCGTTAAAGCGCCGGTGTTAAGCGCATGTTAACAAGTCGTGTGTCCGAAAGTGGCAAGATTTATATTCTATATGACCTTGATCACTTCTGGTGGGTCATGTGATACTTCGTGCGAAGATTAACTAATGTTGTGATGTGATGCGCTTTAGCGTGTAAAACACAGAATGAGACAGGCGAGGAGGTCCGGAGCGTCCCTGGATTGCCGGCCGATCGGCCTCTGACCTGTCGGTTGACCAGTCCTCATCCACGCCCCGGGCGGGCGCGGGACAGGTGGGATGTCCCGTTTCCGAACACCGCCGCACTCACCCGTGCGGGCGGTTGTCTCGTGCTGCGCGAATTCACGTCACGCGAGGTGGGAGACGTTTACCTATGTCCATGGACGTGCGCGCCCGTACCGGCCGCCGGGCGAGATCCGTTCCGATGCACCGGGCCCTGCCGAAGCTGCTTCGCGAACCGGCGGGCGCGCTCGCCGAGTTCGCGCGCGAGTCCAGGGGGGAGGTCCTCCGGCTGGAGCTGGGGCCCTTCCGTCCCTACCTGGTCACCCATCCCGACCACGTCCAGAAGGTGATGCGTCTCGAATGGACCAAGCACCAGCGTCTGGGGATGTTCTGGCGCCCCCTGGAACGGCTCTTCGGGCACAGCATCATGAGCGACGGCGAGCACTGGCAGAACAGCCGGAAGGTCCTGCAGCCGCTGTTCACCACGCGGTACATCGCCACGATCGCCGACGAGGTGTCCAGGCGCGTCGCCGGGCGTGTCGAGGAGTGGGACGAGTACGTCCGGTCGGGACGCGACTTCGACGCGGCCACGGAGATGTCCCGGATCCTCAGCTACATCGTCAACCGGGTGCTGTTCGGGGACAAGCTGAACCGGGAGGACGGGGAACGCATCATCCCCGCCTTCGAACAGGCGTCCTATTCGCTCGTCTATCGAATTCTCATGCCGTTCATGCCGTATTTCATGCGGATCCCCGGCGACCGGACCTTTCTGAAGGCCGTCGAATCGATCGACGACGTGGTGTTCCCCATTGTGAGAAAGGCGATGGCGAACCCCGACGACAACGTCGACGTCATCTCCGTGCTCTGCCGGTCCGTGGACGAGAACGGTGACAGGCTCACCGAGAAGCAGATCCGCGACGCGCTGGTCAGCGTGTACGCCGCGTCCTCGGAGACCACCGCGATGGTCCTCACCTGGCTGTGGCTGCTGCTGGAGGAGCACCCGGACGTGGCGACCAGGCTCCAGGCGGAGATCGACGAGGTGGTCGGCGAGGGACCGGCCGTGCCCGAGGACATCCCCCGCCTCGTCTACACGCGCATGGTCCTGCAGGAGACCCTCCGCCTGTACCCGGCGGGCTGGTTCCTGCCCCGCAGGGTGATGGAGGACGCGGAGATCGGCGGCGTGCGGATCAAGGCCGGATCCTCGGTGCTGGTCACCCCGTACGCCACCCAGCGGCTGGAGGAGTTCTGGGAGCGCCCGGACGAGTTCGACCCCGAGCGGTTCGCGCCCGGGCGGTCGGAGAGCGAGGAGCGCAGGCACCGGTACTCCTACTTCCCCTTCGGCGGCGGCCCGCACAGGTGCCTGGGCGAGCCCCTGTTCTACGTCGAGGCGCCGCTCGTGGTCGCGAGCATCCTCAGCCGGTTCCGGATGTCGGTGCGCACCCCCGGGCCGTTCGACACCGGCTGGGCCGCCTCGCTGCGCCCCCGGCAGAAGGTCGCGCTGGGCGTGTCCTTCAACGGCCGCGACCGGAGCGGGGCCCTGCGATGACGCGCCGGCCCGATCCCGGCGTCCGGCCGGACGCCAGGGAGGCCGGGGCGATCTGCGCCCGCGCCGGGCGGTCCCAGCGGGACATGCGGGAGTGGGCGGAGACCTATCCCGGCCTGTTCTCCGCCAAGCCGTTCGACGCGGCCCTGTACAGCACGCTCTCGCTCGCCATGGCGTTCGGCGGCCCCTGGTTCGACGCCGGGCAGTTGCGGACGGCGAACAAGGTCTCCCTGTGGGCGTTCGGCCTGGACTGGCTCGTCGACTACGTCGCCACCTCGTCGTCCGAGGTGGAGGACATCGCCCGGCGGTGCCTGGACGTGGCCGGCGGCGCCCCGCCGGTCCCCGGTGACGACCTCACCCGCATGCTCGGCGACATCCGCGACGAGCTCGCGTCCTCGCCCGCCTTCCCCGAGCTCGGCCCGGTCTGGCGCGACGAGCTGAAGCGCATGCTGGACGGGATGCTCACGGAGTGGCGCTGGAAGACCGACAAGGTCACGCCGACCTACGAGGAGTATCTCGGCAACGCCGACAACCTCGGCTTCTCCTACGTGTTCGCCGCCCACTGGATCCATGTCACGGGCTCCGGCGCGGTCGCGGACATCGGCGCGCTGCGCGAGGCGGGCTGGGCCGTGCAACGGGTCATCCGCCTCCTGAACGACCTGGGCACCTACGAGCGGGACGTCGCCTGGGGAGATCTCAACGTCCTGCTGCTCGGCCTGGACCGCGCCGAGGTGGAGCGGCGGATCGCCGGGCTCGCGGCCCGGAGCCGGGAACTGGTCGCCCCCCTGCGGGCCGCCCATCCGGAGCTGGCGGGCTACATGGAACGGCAGATGGACTTCTGCGCGGGCTTCTACCAGGTCGGTGACTACTGGGGGGATTTGTGAGCGTCGACGGCCTGCTCGCCACCACGGAACCCGGCACGAGAGCCGGCGCCGGGATCGGGGTGGAGGACCACGCCGGGATCGACGCGGCCGCCGAGGCGCGCGAACTGGTCGCCGGGCTGCTGGCCGAGCCCTGGGGCCAGGTGTCCGCCTCGCCGTACGAGACCGGCCGGGTGGTGAGCCTGGCGCCCTGGCTGGCCGGGCACGCCGAGCGGGTCGGGTACCTGCTCGCCACCCAGCGGCCGGACGGCCGCTGGTCCTCGTCCGGTGACCACGCCCTCGTCCCCACCCTGAGCGCGGTGGAGGCACTGCTGGCCGAGCTCGGCCGCGACACCGCCGCCGATCCCGCCCTCCTGGCCAAGGCCGCCGACCGCGGGCTGGAGGCCGTCCGGAACTGGTCCTTCCCGGCCACCTGGCCGCCGGACACGCCCGCGATCGAGCTCATCGTGTCGTCCCTGCTCGCCCTGATCGACGGGCACCTCGGCGGGGAGGGTCCTGAACCGCCCCCGGGCATGGGCGGCGCCAAGCTGGCGGCCGTCAGGGCGTGGCTGATGTCGGGTGCGGCGGTCCCGCAGAAACTGGTCCACGCCCTCGAGGTCGCGGGCCCGGAGGCGACGGCCGCCTCCGGGATCCTCCCCACGCCGATGCCCGGCGGGATGGCGGCCGCCGGTGCCTCCCCGGGGGCGAGCGCCGCCTGGCTGGCCGCGCTTTCCCGGCCCGGAGCCGTGGACGCCTCCGGGGGCGCGGACGGCCCCGAAACCGCGGACGCCTCCGCCTTCGGGGACCGCGCCGCGCGGAGGGCCGGGGACGAGGGCGCCGTACGGCGGTACCTGGAGGCCGTGGTGGCCTCCACGGGCGGGCCGGTGCCGTGCACCCTCCCCGTCACCGTGTTCGAGCGCGGCTGGACGCTGAGCTGGCTGCGGCGTGCGGGAATCCCGGTGGACGTACCGCCGGAGCTGGTCGCGAGCCTGCGGGACGGGCTCGGTCCCGACGGGGTCGCCACGGGCCCGGGCCTGCCCGCCGACGCCGACACCACCTCCGTCGCCCTGTACGCGCTGGCGCTGCTCGGCGAGCCGCGCGAGCCGGAGGGGCTGTGGCCGTTCGAGCTGGAGACCCATTTCTGCACCTGGCGCGGGGAGGAGGGGATGTCCCCGACGACCAACGCGCACGTGCTCGACGCCTTCGGTGAGTACCTGCGCCGGTGCGGGGGAGAGCCCCGCCACGCGGCCGTCGTCGCCAAGCTGGCGGCCTGGTTGCGTGACCGCCAGGAGGCGGACGGCAGCTGGACGGACCGCTGGCACGTCTCGCCGTACTACGCCACGGCCTGCTGCGCGATCGCGCTGCGCGAGTTCGGCGGCGGGAGGTCGGCGGGCGCGGTGGGCGGTGCCGTGGACTGGGTGCTCGGCACCCAGCGCCGGGACGGGTCGTGGGGCCGGTGGGGAGGCACCGCGGAGGAGACCGCCTACGCGCTGCAGACCCTGCTGCTGGCCGGCACGGCGCGGGAGGAGCGGTGGCGGGAGGCCGTGGAGCGCGGGTACCGCCATCTGCTGGCCGCCCGTGACGACGAGGCGCCGTCGCTCTGGGTGGACAAGGACCTGTATCTGCCGGTCGCGATCGTCAGGGCGGCCGTTCTGGGCGCGCTGCACCTGGCGCGAGGCGCGCTCGACATTCCCGAGGATGACTCGTATTGAGAATTGACCGTGAATTCAAAACAGGACACAAGGGTGTATCCACTCTGTCCGTCTTGAGGGTTTTTAGTGACATTGCTATGGTTCGGCGGGTGTGATGTGGGGTGTCTCGCTGACCCCCGCGATGTGGCGACCGTTTGACCTGTTTGACCGGTATGTGTCAACCGCCATGAAAAATGCCGGCTATTTTCTTTCTCCTTCCCGGGGTGGATACCATGCGCTTGCGTAACGCGAGCTTGCGGACCAAGGTCACGGCACTTCTGGTGTCGCTCACCGCGCTCTGGGCGTTCACGGCATGGGTGACGGTCCGTGACGGTCTGAACATGCTGGGCGTGGCGACCCTCAACACCGAGGTCGCCGACCCGAGCGAGCGGCTCATCGTCGAGCTGCAGGCCGAGCGGCGGCTGACCGCGATCACCCTGGGATCGGCCGGCGCGGAACGCCAGCGGCGCGAGGCGATGGCCGCCCAGCGCAAGCGCACCGACGCCGCCGACGCGCACTTCCGGAAGCTCACCGGCGGCAGCGGGGTGCGGCTGCTGGGAAGTCCCGCTCTCGAGCGCCGGCTCGGCGAGACCCGCGAGCTGATGGACGACCTGCCCGCCGCGCGCAAGGCGATCGACGCCGGCCGGGTCAACCGGACCTGGGCGGCCACCGAGTTCACCGCCATCGTCGACTCGATCTTCCGCGTCTACGACTCGCTGGCGACGCTGGACGACGAGGAACTCGCCAAGGACACCCGCACGCTCATCGGGATGAACCGGGCCCGGGACATGCTGGCCCAGGAGGACGCCCTGGTGATGGGCGCCCTGACGGCGGGCCGGTTCGCCGACGGCGAGCAGGTCAGGTTCACGCAGATGGTCGGCACGCGGCGCTTCGTCACCGACCAGGCGGTGGCCGAGCTGCCCGCCGCCGACCAGGAGGCCTACCGGCGGCTGGTCGCCGGCGATCAGTTCGTCCGGCTGCGCGCCATGGAGGACCAGCTGATCGAGGACCCGAACGTGGTGCAGGCCGGAGTGATCGACGTCACGCGGTGGAGCTCCGACGCCCAGCCCGCGCAGACCAAGTTCACGCAGGCCGTGCTCGCGGCCGGCAGCGGCGTGGTCGAGCGGTCGGGCCCGGTCGCCGCCGGCGTCATCGTACGGCTCGCGCTGGCCGGCGGCCTGGGACTCGTGGCCGTCATCGCCTCGGTCGTCCTGGCCATCACCACGGCCCGCGCCCTGGTCCAGCAGCTGGAGAAGCTGCGGGCCGCCGCCTGGGAGCTCGCCAACGAGCGGCTGCCCGCCGTGGTCGAGCGGATCGGTCACGGGCAGGTGGTGGACGTCGCGGCGGAGGCGCCTCCCCTCAAGTTCGGAGACGACCAGATCGGGCAGGTCGGCCAGGCGTTCAACGCCGTGCAGCGGACCGCCATCAAGGTCGCCGCGGAGCAGGCCCAGCTGCGCCGCGACATCGCCGACATCCTGCGCAACCTCGCCCGCCGCACCCAGTCGCTCGTGCACCGCCAGCTGAGCGTGCTCGACGTCATGGAGCGGCGAGAGAACGATCCGCAGGAGCTGCGCGACCTGTTCCGGCTCGACCACCTGGCGACCCGCATGCGGCGCTACGCGGAGAACCTCCTCGTGCTCTCCGGCGCGGCGCCGGGCCGCGCCTGGCGCGACGCGGTCCCGATGATCGACGTGGTCCGCGGCTCCCTCGCCGAGATCGAGGACTACACCCGGGTCGACGTGATGCCCCTGGGGGAGGTCTCGCTGGACGGCCGGGCGGTGAGCGACGTCATCCACCTGATCGCCGAGCTCGTCGAGAACGCCGCCTCCTTCTCCCCGCCCTACACGACGGTGCAGGTCGGCGGATACCCGGTGGCGCACGGCTACGCGCTGGAGATCGAGGACCGCGGCCTGGGCATGAGTCCCGCGGACATCGCGGACGCCAACGAGCGGATCGCCAACCCCCCGGAGCTCAAGCTCTCCGGCAACGCCCGCCTCGGCCTGTACGTCGTCAGCCGCCTGGCCGAACGGCACGACATCCGGGTGACCTTCAAGTCCTCCCCGTACGGGGGCACGACCGTCGTCGTCCTCATCCCGCAGGAACTGATCAGTGAGGAGGACCCGGGCCCCTCCGTCGGGGTCGGCGTGCCGCAGGCACGCCCGGCGAGCGGCAAGGAGATGAACGGCGCCACCTCCGCGGTCGCCGCGGTCCGCGGCAGGGTGGGCGACCCGTTGGGCATCACCGGCGGCCCCGTGCGGGCCGCAGGGGCGGAGGGAGAGGTCATCAGCGAGCACGTTCCCGGCACCGGGGCCGAGGCGTGGGAGCCGTCGCCGCCCGCCAACGGCAGGTCGCATCCGGCGGGCCCCGCGCCCTCCGGCCTTCTCGCCGACCAGGCGTCCTCCGGCGGCTTCGCCGACCCCGGCAGTTTCTTCACCCCGCCGCACACCGGCCGTTCCACGGATCCGGGCCTTCCGGCAGGCCGGGCCGACCAGACGCCCTCCGGACGGCATTCCGCGGGCCCGGCGCCCGCGGAGGGTTTCACCGATCCGACGTTTCCCGGCCGCTTCGCCGATCCCTCGGCACTCAGGCAGATGCCCGAGACCGGGGCACCCGGCCGGTTGCCCGATTTCACGAGCCCCGGATCCCCCGCCTCGCCGGGTGCTCCCGGCGCGGGGCCCGACGACTCCGGCGCCCACGGGCGTCCGGGCGGCTCCGGGACGTCGCTGCCGCCCGTGCTGCCCCCGCCCGACAGCAGTCACACCCCGGGTGGCCTGCCGAGGCGCGTTCCGCAGACCCACCTCGCCGCCCCCCTGCAGGAGGACGAGCCCGCGCCGCCGCCCCCGGCCGACGACGCCGCCGAGCGCTCGCCGGAGATGATCCGCGCGGCCATGTCGTCCTTCCAGGCCGGTACGCGCCGAGGCCGCGACGACGCCGCCCAGTTGCTCGATCGCGACGGCGATCCCGCGGACGAGGGCGGGCCCGCCGTGTGACCCCAGTGAACGATCTCAAATCGCGCGTGCCAGGCAGGCGCCGATGAGCCGCCGGGAACCGGCGACGTGACGTCGGAAGGCAGAAGGAGAGGACAACGAGTGGTGCAGGGAACAGGATCCTTCACGGACCTGGCCTGGTTGCTGGACGACCTGGTCTCGCGGGTGGAGGAAGCTCAGCACGGAATCGTGTTCTCCACCGACGGCCTGTTGCTGGCCGCGTCGGCGGGATTCTCCCCGGCCGACGCCGAGCACCTGGCCGCCGTCGGGTCGGCGATCCAGAGCCTGGGCCGCGGGGTGAGCGACCGGGTCGGTGGCGGGCCGATGCGCCAGACCATCATCGAGATGCGGACGGCGTACCTGATCGTCACCGCCGCCGGGCAGGGAGCCTGCCTGGCGGTGTTCTGCAGCGCCGAGGCCGACGTCGGCCTGGTGGCCTACGAGATGGCCATGCTCGTCACCCGCGTGGGGCAGTACCTCACCTCGCCCACCAGGACGGCCGAGTCCTCCTTCAGGGCCGACTCCCTCAGGGCCGACTCCTTCAGAGGCGACGGCACACGATGAGCATCTTCGACGAGCAGCCCGACACCCAGTGGGTCGGCGACGAGGCGGGGCCGATCGTCAGGCCGTACGTCCTGACGCGGGGCAGGACCGAACCGAGCCGCGGCCGGTTCGACCTCATCACCCTGGTGGTGACCATCCGGCAGGTCTCGTCGAGGGAACCGGGGCTGGACCCGGAGTGCCTGGCCATCGTCCGGCTCTGCCGGCAGGCCCAGTCGGTCGCGGAGATCGCGGCCCACACAAACCTTCCGGCAGGCACGGTCCGTGTCCTGCTCAGCGACCTGCTCGACCAGGGATTCATCGCCATGCAAGAACCGCATTCGGAGACGGACATGCACGACGAGAGGCTGTACAGGGCGGTGCTCGATGGACTCCGTGCGCTCTAGTCGCGACGCCGGGCGCGTGAAGCTGCCCAAGGCGATCAAGATCCTGGTCGCCGGTGGGTTCGGCGCGGGCAAGACCACGCTGGTCGGCGCGGTCTCGGAGATAGAGCCGCTGCGCACCGAGGAGACCCTGAGCGACCGGGGTATCGGCGTCGACGACCTGTCGGGCGTGGAGACCAAGAAGACCACCACGGTCGCGATGGACTTCGGCCGCATCACCATCGGCGACGACTACCGCCTCTACCTGTTCGGCACGCCCGGCCAGGAGCGCTTCTGGTTCCTCTGGGACGAGCTGGCGCTGGGCGCGCTGGGCGCGGTGGTCCTCGCCGACACCCGGAGGCTGGCCGACTGCTTCCCCTCGCTCGACTACTTCGAGCGGCGCGAGACGCCCTTCATCGTCGCGGTCAACTGCTTCGACGGGGCCCGCCGCTACGAGCTCGACGAGGTCAGGCTCGGGCTGACCCTGCACGAGGACATCCCGATCGTGCTGTGCGACGCCAGGCAGCGGGAGTCGGGCAAGGAGGTGCTCATCACCCTCGTCGAGCACGCGATGCGGATGCGGCTGGGCACGACGTCCCAGCCGTCGGGCGCCTGACCTCCCGCGGGACGGGCAGCGGCCCGCGGACGCGACGGGCCCTTCCGGGGCGGATCATCACCGCCCCGGGAGCGTTTTTATCCCTCCGGTAGGGACGAATCCCTCACCGCCGGACGCCTTGCGACAACACCCCGTATCCGGCGTGTCACGATAGCGGCGATCACCTGCGTCCTACCGTGCGGGGAGACCTATGTGTGACGATCCGACCATTCCTCACACAGTCGCGCGGGCGCTCGGAGAGTACCGGGCGCTGCTGGACGAGCACGGGGTCACCTGGGGCGAGGATCCCATCTTCTACGTCAGGTCCATGGCCACCGACGCCTACCTGATGGGCACGACGAGCTTCTGGGAAGTCTGTTACGGCATGCTCGGCACCCGCTATCCCGAGGTGCCGTTCGAGGAGCTCAGGGACCGTCTCGACGAGCTGGACATGGACGAGGTCGTCCGCGGCGTCCTCGCGGGCCGGGTGCTCGGCAACCTCGCCGCGCTCCGCCTCACCGACGGGGGAGTCGCGCTGCGGGCACGGGCGCAGGCCGTGCTGGACGGCAGGCCCCTGCGCACGACGCTGCTGCTCGACTCCAGCAGGTCCGGTCCGGTCACCGTGCTGGCGGACGGGCGGGCGCACGTGGTCGGACCCGGCGGCGCCCGGCTCATCAAGATCACGAGCCGGAGCGAGGTGGTCGCCGACGGCGTACCGGTCGACCTGTCGCCGCTGACCCGCCCCGCCCCCGCGGCCCGCCTCCGGGTGCGCGCGGGCTTCCCGTGCAAGTGGAGCGTGTACGGCGAGCACGGCCAGGGCTGGTACCCCGAGGGAGCCCCCGACCGGCACGACTACCACGTGATGCCCTACTTCCACGGGGACGACCTGGTCCTGGACGTCCCGGCCGAGACGCTGACCGTGCGGGTGTCCAGGGGCATGGAGTACGGCTCGGCGCAGGTCACGGTTACCCCCGCGCCGGACGGGGAGACCCTCGTCGAGCTGACCCCGGAGCGGCTCTACGACGCGGCCGCCCTGGGCTGGTACGGCGGGGACATGCACGTCCACCTCAACTGGGCGGGCGACATGGTCGGCACGTCCGGACTCGCGGGGATCATGCAGCACGGCGAGGACCTGCACGTCCTCAACCTGGTCGCCGGGAACGTCTCCTCCGAGCGGGTCTACGACTCCGAGGCGCTCGAGCACTGGGCCGGGCGGGACCTGCCCTGGTCCGACGCCTCCCACGTGGCGAGGATCGGCGTCGAGTACCGCAACGACCTGCTCGGCCACCTCTACGCGTTCGGCGTCTCGGCCCCGCCCTCGCGCTTCCACACCGGTTTCCTCGGCACCGCCGACTGGCCGCCCAACAGTGTCGCCTGCGAGGAGCTCCGCGGCCTGGGGGCCGTCACCGGCTACAGCCACCCCTTCCACAACCCGTTCAGCGACATGGACGGACCCGACAAGGCACTGCGGTGGGGGCGCAACTGCTCCTCCCGGGAGATCGTCGCCGACGCGGCGCTCGGCCTCGTCGACACCCTGGACGTGCTCAGCCAGACGTCGATCACCGCGACCGCCGCCGTCTACCGGCGCCTGATCGGAGCGGGCAACCGCGTCGCGGTCACCGCGGGCACCGACGCGATGGTCTCCTTCGCGCGGCGGGGGAACCAGTCCAACCCGCCCGGCTGGGCGCGTGTCTACGCCCGGGTGGACGGGCCGCTGACCGCCGCGTCGTTCGCCGAGGCGGTCAGGCGGGGCCGTACCTTCGGCACCACGGGGCCCTGGCTGGAGCTGTCGGTCGCGGGCCACGGCCCCGGGGCCACCCTGGACCTGTCACCGGGGGAGCGGGTCACGATCACCGTCCGGTCGGTCGGCCCGGAGGTGGAACGGCTGGAGATCCGCACCGCGGACGGCGTGCTGGCCGAGGGGCCGCCCGGCGAGCTGACCGCCGAACTGGTCGCCGGCGACCCCACCTACGTCGTCGCCCTCGCCACCGGCGGACCGCACGAGCGGTCGTTCACCGGCGAGGTGTACGCCCACACCAGCCCGGTCTACCTCGACGTGGACGGCCGTCACGTGGCCAGGGCCGAGGACGTCGGCTGGTGCCTGGAATGGCTGGACGCCCTGGAGACGCTGCTGCGGAAGGAGGGCACCTTCGAGACCGGCGGGCAGCTCGCCGACCACCTCGCCCTGATCGGCCGGGCCAGGGAGGTCTACCGGGACCGCCTGGCCTGACGGCGCGCGGCGGCGGGACACGGATCGCCCGCCTGGACCGCCCGCCCGGACCGCTCGCGGGCCGGGACATGCGAGGCTTGTCGGTATGAACCGCCTGTCTGAGGTCGACCTGTCGCAGAAGCTCACCAAGAAGGACGCCTCCGAGCGTCTCGACGCCGCCCTGGACCGCCTGCTCCACCTGCGGCTCACGCTCGGCGGCCAGGTCGGCGAGCAGCGCATCGGCCCGCCGCTGTGCGTGGTCTTCGAGGGCTGGGACGCCTCGGGCAAGGGAGGGGCGATCAAGCGGCTGGTGCGCCCGCTGGACCCGCGCCACGTCCGCGTCGCCCAGTTCGCCGCGCCGACCTACGACGAGAAGCGCCACCACTTCCTGTGGAGGTTCTGGCCGGTCCTGCCCGGCTGGGGCGGGATGGCCGTGCTCGACCGCTCCTGGTACGGCCGGGTGCTGGTGGAGCGGGTCGAGGGCTTCGCCACCGAGGAGCAGTGGTCCCGCGCGTACGGGGAGATCGTGGAGTTCGAGCGGACCCTCGCCGCCGAGGGCATGATCATGGTCAAGTTCTGGATGCACGTCTCCGAGGAGGAGCAGCTCAGGCGCTTCCGGGATCGGGCCGGCGACCCGCTGCGGGCGTGGAAGCTCACCGACGAGGACTGGCGCAACCGCGAGAAGCGCCCGCGGTACGAGGTCGCGGTGGAGGAGATGCTCGCCCGCACCGACCACCCGAAGGCGCCCTGGCACGTGGTCCCCGGCGACGACAAGCGCCTGGCCCGCGTCACGGTCGCGGAGACCGTCTGCGCCGCGATCGAGGCTGAACTCGCCGTCAGGGGCCACGAGCCGGTGATCTCCTCCCCGACGGGCGGCGCCGCCGGCGAGTAGCGAGGCCGTCGCCGTCGTCGCGGTGGTCCCCGTCGTCGGTGTCGCCGTTGCTGTCGCTGTCGGTGTCGCCGTTGGTGTCGCTGTCGCCGTCGGTGTCGTCCGCGCCGTTCCGCCGAGAAGTATGGGAGCGGCGGAAACGCCCCGGGCACGGGGGCACGCGGCAGAATCGAATGGCTGTCCTTTCGTCCGTCGTGAGCGGTTCGTCGTGGCAGTTGGTCGTTGCTGTTCGTCATTGCTTCTCTTCATCGCAGGAAGGTGCGGCGCATGCGGTTGGGCTCGCGGCTGAGCAGGCTGGACCGGCGGGTGTTCGCCATGGTGGCGGGCGCCAGGTTGCCCGGTCTCGAACGCGTCGTGCCCGCGCTGTCGCGCGCGGCCGACAACTCGCTCCTGTGGGCCGGGGTGGCGGGGGCGCTGGCGGTCAGCGGGCGGCGGCCGCTGCGCCGGGCCGCGACCAGGGGGCTGCTCGCGGTCAGCCTCGCCAGCCCGCTGGTCAACCTGGTCGGCAAGCAGGCCTTCCGCAGGAACAGGCCGTCGGCCGAGGGGCTCCCGCTCGCCCGGCTGATCAAGATGCCCGCATCGGCGTCGTTCCCCTCGGGCCACTCCGCCACGGCCGGCGCCTTCGCCGCGGCCGTGGCGCTGGAGGCGCCCCGCGTGGTCGCGGTCCCCGTCGCGCTCCTCGCGGCGGCCGTCTGCTTCTCCCGCGTCTACACCGGCGTGCACTATCCCGGCGACGTGCTCGCCGGAGCCGGGATCGGTGTGGCGGCGGGGCTGATCACCCGTCGCATCTGGCCCGACGCCGGCGAGGCGGGGCAGGCGCGCGCCGCCCTCACGGCGCCGTCCGCGCGGCTCGACCCGGAGGGCGAGGGGACGGTCGCCGTGGTCGACGGCTCCGCCGACGCCGTCGCGGGAACGGCCGAGGCGCTGCGCGAGGCCCTCCCACGGGCCGAGGTCGTCGAGGTGGCGCCGGGCGCCGACCTCGGGGCCGCCGTGCGGGACGCCGCCTCGCGGGCCAAGGTGCTCGCGGTGGCCGGGGGAGACACCGTGGTCAACCTGGCGGCCCAGGAGACGGCGGGCGGGGCGACCCCGCTGCTCGTCGTGCCCGCGAGCGCCCACGGCCGGTTCGCCCGCGCGCTCGGGGTGGAGACCCCCGAGGAGGCCGTGACGGCCTACCACAGCGGCGACCTCGTGGCCGTCGACGTCGGCGAGGTCGCGGGCCGGACGTTCGTCAACACCGCCAGCGTGGGCGTCTACCCGGCGCTGGTGGAGCGCAGGGAGCGGCGGCAGGGCCGGATCGGCAAGTGGCCCGCGCTGTTCTGGGCCATGGCCGAGGTGCTCGGCCCAGGGGGCGCGCAACCCGTGGATCTCGTCGTGGACGGGGTCCCCCGGCGCGTCTGGATGGTCTTCGTGGGCAACTGCCGCTACGAGGCGCGCGGCGGAGCCCCCTCCAGGCGGCAGCGCCTGGAGGACGGCCTGCTGGACATCCGCGTGCTCGCCGCCGCCGACCGGCTGCCCCGGCTGCGGGTGTTCCTCAGCCTCCTGGCGGGACGGGTGAAGCTGTCACGCCACTACCAGCAGTGGCAGGCCGACACGCTGCGCGTCTCCGCGCCCTCGGGAAAGCTGCGGCTGGCACGCGACGGCGAGACGTTCACGGTCACGGGCGAGGTGGAGTTCACCAAGCGCCCGCGGTCGCTCCTCGTGATCCGGCCGGCCGGCTGACCTCCGGACGGCGTCCCGGCCACGGCCGGCCGGGACCCGGCCGTGACCGCGCCGCCGTCGGCGGGGCCGCCCGCCGTCGCGGGGCGACCGCGCGCACCGGCCCGGGAAGCGGGGCGCGCTCGTCGTCGCCGGCCACGACCTGCCGTTCCTGGAGTCGATCGGCATCACCCGGTGGCTGTCCGCGGACCGGGAGGGGGGCGCTGTCAGAGATTGCCGATTCCCGGGCACTGTTTGACGCCCAGTGATCGATCCGGCGATAGTTGTGCAGGTGACTACCCCCCGATTGCTCGCCTGTGCCGTGGTCACCCTGGTGGCCCTCACCGCCTGCACCCCGTCTCCGGGCGACCCCGTGGTCGGCCCGGCCACCGCGGGCGGCACGGTGGGAACGGGACAGGGATCCGGTGACCGGATCTCCTCACCCCCCACCGGCTCGCCCGCCGCCGTGACGCTGACGCCCGACGAGTACCGGGCCGAGCTGGAGGAGGCGCGCGGCCCGGTGCGCGACGCGGTGAAGAAGCTGGCCGCGACCGGCGGGCTGAAGACCCTCGGCAAGCAGTTGCAGAAGACCTCCGGCGCGGTGGAGGGCGCGGTGACCCGGCTGTCCGCGCTGGCACCTCCCGCGGAGGTGAAGGCCCAGCACGACAGCTACGTCGAGGCTCTGGGACGGCTGCGGACCTCTTTCGACACCGCCCGCCAGGACGCCGAGGAGCAGCGGGTGTGCACCGGCCCGGCCGTGCTGACCGGCATGGCCGAGGCGGACCAGCTGTCCGACGTGGAAGACGTCGCCAAGACGCTGAGCGGGTATCCGGCGAGCGTCATCCCGGTCAAGGCGGCCAAGAAGCGCGACCGCCGGCTGTCCAACGGCAGGTTCATCGCCTCCGAGGGGCGAACGGGCCGCGCCTACCTCGAACTGCGCAACGGCACCAGGCAGGACGCCGTCGTCGTCCTGGTGCGCGGCAAGAAGAAGGCCGTCACCGTGTACGTCCGCAGGAAGTCGAACTTCAAGATCCGGGGTGTGCGGGACGGCAGCTACAAGATCTACTACACCCTCGGCCAGGACTGGGACGCGAAGGCGCGCACCTTCACCCGCTCGTGCGCCTTCGAGCAGTTCGGCAAGTCCGTGCGGTTCAGGACCGTCCACACCGCGACCCAGATCCGCTGGACCGACTGGACGATCACCCTGCACGCCGTGACCGGCGGCACCGTGAAGCCCAAGAAGGTCAAGCCGGGCGACTTCCCCACCTGACGCGCCGCCTTCCCGGAGGCGCCGGGAACGCGAAGACCGCGACCTCGTGACGAGGTCGCGGTCCCGGTGTCACCTCGGCCGATCAGGTCGAGAAGAGCATCCCGACCCAGCTGCGCTGGCGGTGGTGGCCGTAGTGGCCGCCGTGGTGCTGTGCACCCCAGGCGGGAGCGCCGTAGCCGGGAGCGCCGTGCACGGGCGGCGGGGGCGGCGGCGGCGGAGCTGCGTGGGACTGCTGCGACCACTGGCTCTCCATGCGGGTCAGCGTCTCGAGCTCGCCGTAGTCCAGGAAGATTCCGCGACAGCTCTCACACTGGTCGATGTGAACGCCGTTGCGCTCATAGGTGCGCATGGCGCCCCGACACTTGGGACACTGCATCTGGCTGGTCTCCTTGTTCTGGCGTGGTAACCGAGTAACCACAACCTACTGCGTGGGCACACTATGGCAGGCGCTTCGATGCCGGACAATCCTCAGGCAGGACTCGACCAGGACCTCCTCCACCTCGTCCAGCGGACGCCCCTCCCGTCCCGCGGCGGCCACCGCCGCCGCCGCGAGCTGCACGGTCATCGCCTGCGCCGGGATCTCCAGCCGTCCCCACGGGTCGCCGTCCCGCGGGACGGCGACCCCGCCCGCGGCGCGGTAGGCCTCCAGGAAGCGGTGCCACACCTCGGGCTCCAGCAGTCCGGCCGCGAACCAGGCGGCGGGCCTGGACAGGTCCCAGGCCTGGTCTCCGACGCCCAGGTCGTCGATGTCGATGAGGATCCACTCGTCCGGCGCGCGGACCATCTGGCCCATGTGCCAGTCGCCGTGGGTCAGGCCGCCGGAAGCGGCACCGGAGGAGCCGCCGGGAGCCGTACCGGAGGAGCCGCCGGGAGCCGCGCCGGGCGGGTTCGTGCCGGGCGCGGACGGGACGGGCAGGCAGGTGAAGGCCCGGCGCACCGCCACCTCGGCGGCGGAGCGGTCGCCCAGGCGGGCGACGGTCGAGGCCACCCGCGCCGGTCCCCCCGCGGCCCGCAGCGGGGGCAGCGCCCGCACCGGTACGGCGTGCAGCCGCGCGAGCAGCCGCCCGGCCGCCTCCCAGGGCGCCGCGTCCGGATCCGCGTGGTCCACCGGCGTCCCGGCCGGCCAGACGGTGACCAGCCGGTCCCCGGCGGTCATGACCTCCTCGGTCACCGGTTCGAGCATGATCCCGCGCAGTGCCGGGTGCGCGGTGGCCCGCATCCGCTCCACCAGCGGTTCCCGCTCCGCCCCCGGCGCGTGCGCCTTGACCACGACGGAACCGGCCCGCACGATGATCACGTCCGGCCTGGTCGGCAGCACCGTGCCGGGCGCGCCGCCGTATCGGGCGCCGATCCGGCGCAGTTCGTCGATCAGGTCCTCGCTGTCCATCCGGCAAGTGAACCACCGGTCGCCCGTCCCGCCGACCGGCGGCCTAAAGTGCGAGGTATGAGGATCGGTTTCGCGGTGCCGGTGTCGGGGTCCTGGGCGACGCCGGAGAACATGGCGCGGATCGCCCGGGGCGCCGAGGAGCTCGGCTACCACGAGCTGTGGACCTTCCAGCGCCTGCTCCACCCGCGGGGCCACGCCATGGGCCCGACCTACCGCAGCGTGCACGACCCGGTGGTCACGCTCGCCTACCTGGCGGGCCTGACGAGCCGCGTCCGGCTGGGAGTGGCGGTGCTCAACATGCCGTTCGCCTCGCCCGCGCTGATGGCCAAGCAGCTCGCGAGCCTGCAGGCGGTCTCCGGCGGGCGGCTGGACGCGGGACTCGGCCTGGGGTGGCTGCCCGAGGAGTTCGCCGCCTCCGGGGTGTCGTTCGAGCGGCGCGGGCGGCGTGCGGAGGAGTACGTCCCGCTGCTGCGGCGCCTGTGGACGGAGGAGACCGTGGAGCACGAGGGCGAGTTCTACGAGCTGCCCCCGGTGCAGCAGGATCCCCGACCGTCCGTCGTGCCGCCGATCCTGCTGGGCGGTGCCGCCGAGGTGGCGCTGAGACGCGCGGGGCGGCTGGCGGACGGCTGGATCAGTTCGAGCCGCGAGGACCTCGACGGCATCGGCGAGAAGATCTCCGTCGTCAAGGAGGCGGCTCGCGCCGCCGGGCGCGACCCCGAGGCGCTGCGCTTCGTCACCCGGGGCGTCACCCGCGTCCGCCCCCCGGGAGCGGCCGGGCGCGAACCGCTGACCGGCTCGTTCGAGGAGATCCGGCGCGACGTCGACGAGCTCGCGGCCAGGGGGGTCACCGACGTCTTCCACGACCTCAACTTCGACCCGGAGATCGGGTCGCCCGACGCCGACCCCGGGGAGTCGATGCGCAGGGCGGAGGCGGCACTGGAGGCGCTCGCGCCCTGATCGGGCGTGCGCTTCGAGGTGCCGGGAGGCGGCCGGCGAACGGACCCGGCGGGCCACGCGGTGCGCCGGAGGCTCCGCCCGGCCGGCCTTCCCCGTGGATGTACGGGTCTGATGGCACGTGACCGAACCGGCCCTGTCATCCTTGTTCCGGTACGTACCCGGCGGGAACAGAGGAGAACGGTGGACGAGCGCAAGCCGATCGAGTGCTGGCTGTCGGACATGGACGGGGTCCTCGTCCACGAAGGACACCCGGTGCCCGGTGCCGACGAGTTCATCCGACGCCTGCGCGAGTCGGGCAAGCGGTTCCTGGTGCTGACCAACAACTCGATATACACCCCGCGCGACCTGGCCGTACGGCTGCGCGCGGCCGGACTGGAGATCCCGCCGGAGTCGATCTGGACCTCCGCGCTGGCCACGGCCAGGTTCCTGGACGGCCAGCGTCCCGGCGGCTCGGCGTACGTGGTGGGGGAGGCGGGGCTGACCACCGCCCTGCACGAGATCGGCTACGTCCTGACCGACATCGCCCCCGACTACGTGGTCCTCGGCGAGACCCGCACGTACAGCTTCACCCAGATCACCCGGGCGATCCGGCTCATCGAGGGCGGTGCCCGGTTCATCGCCACCAACCCCGACCCGGTCGGCCCGTCGAACGAGGGGTCGCTGCCCGCCTGCGGCGCGGTCGCCGCGATGATCACCAAGGCGACCGGGGTGGAGCCCTACTTCGTGGGCAAGCCCAACCCGATGATGATGCGCAGCGCGCTGCGGGCCATCGACGGCCACAGTGAGAGCACCGCGATGATCGGTGACCGGATGGACACCGACATCGTCTCCGGCATGGAGGCCGGGCTGCACACGATCCTGGTGCTCAGCGGGGTCGTCAGCAGGGACCAGATCGATCGCTACCCGTTCCGCCCGTCCATGGTGGTCGACTCGGTCGCCGACCTGATCGACTTGATCGACTAGGGCGTCTCCCGCCTGGCGGGAGGTGTCACCTCAAGACCTTGGCAGGTACGTTCCCGGGTTCCCCGGGGACGTACCTGCCGCGGACTGTCAGGTATGGGTGCCACGCTGTCGCCCATGACACGTGTTTACCTGGAGATCGGCCAGAAGAAGGTCTTCGCCTGCTCGGTGGAGTGGCCGGGGTGGTGCCGGATCGGCGGATCCGAGGAGGCGGCGCTGGAGGCGCTGATGACGTACGCGCCGCGCTACCGGGTGGTCGCGGAGCGGGCCGGACTGGCCTTCGAGCCCGAGGACCCGGTGGTGGTGGAGCGGGCCAAGGGCGGCACCACCACGGACTTCGGGGCCATCGAGGCGATTCCCTCGCTCGACGCCGAGCCGGTGGACGAGGCCGAGGCGGGCCGGACCGTCGCGCTGCTCGGGGCGGCCTGGGAGCTCTTCGCCGAGACCACCGCCACCTCGCCGGAGGAGTTGCGCAAGGGCCCGCGCGGCGGTGGCAGGGACCGCGACAAGATGGCCGCCCACGTCGTCAACGCCGAGCGCGCCTACGCTCGCAAGATCGGGGTCCGCTACAAGCCCATCCGCGAGCCCTCGGCCCTGGTGGCGATGCGCGCCGACCTCGTCGAGGTGCTGTCCCGGCCCTCCGACGGCAGCCCGCCGGTCCCCGGCGGCTGGCCCGTCCGCTACGCCGCCCGCCGGATCGCCTGGCACGTCGTCGACCACCTGTGGGAGATGGAGGATCGCCGCGGCTAGGACCTGTTCCGTGGATCATCTGAGCCACGGAACAGTACCTAGCCGGGCGTCCTGTCGCGCTCGCCTCTCCGGGCGAGGCGCTGGGCCTGCCCGTCGTGCACATCGCTCACCCACTCCCAGCCGGGCTTGGCCGACGGGCCGACCCGAGGGTCATCGGGAACATCGCCCTCGCGCAGGGCGAGCACGTACGCCCGATCCCGCTCGATCCGTGCGCGTACCTGATCGGCTCCGCCGACCGACCCGTGGCCGGGGACGACGACATCGACGTCGCCCGCCACGCCCTCCAGCAGCCGCAGCGCCGCGAGGTAGTCCTCGATCGGGTCGGCGGTGTCGTTCAGGTCGAGCATCGGGACCAGGACATCGGAGAGCATGTCGCCGGCGACGAGAACCCCGCGTTCTTCGATGAACAGCGCCGCGTGGCCCGGTGCGTGCGCCTGATGCTCGATGATCCGGACTCGAGGGCCGTCCCATGGAATCCGCGCCGTCTCGGCGGGCAGGGCGGTGATGAGGCCGAGCAGGTCCAGCGGGACCTGCCCCGCGATCTCCGTCTCGAGCAGGTGGGCGGCGATGTCGTCCTTCGCACCCGGGTCGGACAGCTGATCCCGGACGGTGGCCGCGCAGCGGGCCGTGCCGTAACGAGGGGCCGCGCCGAGCCGGGGGTGCCAGAGCAGGTGATCCCAATCCGGATGCGTCGAGAAGCCTGCCGCAACGGTCTGGCCCGAATCGGACAGGTCGTCCGCGAGGCAGGCCATTTCGTGGTCCTGCACCCCTGGGTCGATGAGCAACACGCCGGCCCGGCCGTGCACGACGACGGCGTTGCTCTGGCAGAACTCGCTCTCGTGGACCAGCACACCCTCCGCGACCTGCCTCAGCACGGGTGGTTCCTTCCGCTTGTGGTTTGCAACCGCTTTCGAGAAGGTAGTACCTGGCGGTGGCAGATTGCAAGCACTATGGGCGAAGTGTATGAGCCACAGCCGGCGTACGGCAGTGAGCAGGACTTTCAACCAGGAGGTTGACGAGGGGGTGATCTACGGTCTACCGTCCTTTAAACCATTGGGTTGAAACTGGGAGGATCGATGACCACGGACGCGCTGTCCCAGGTCTTCGCCGCCCTCGCGGATCCGACCCGGCGCGACATGGTGGCCCGGCTCTCGGAGGGCGACGCGACCGTGAGCCAGCTGGCCGAGCCGTACCGGATGACGCTGCAGGCCGTCTACAAGCACCTGCGGGTGCTCGAGGACGCCGGGCTCGTCAGCCGGCCGCGGGGGCCGCAGCCCCGTTCAGTGCACCTGGAAGCCCAGGTCTTCGACCTGATGGACACCTGGATCGAGCGCTACCGGGCCCGCGCCGAGCGGCGCTACCGCCGCCTTGACGCCGTCCTGAAGGCGATGAAGGGAGACGAGCATGAACAGGACCGCACAGACGGTCATCGAAGCCGACCCGAGGCTGCCGGTCATCCGGATGACGCGTGACTTCGTGGCGACGCCCGGGCAGCTCTTCCGTGCCCACACCGATCCCGTGGTGTTCGCCCAGTGGGTGGGGCCCGACGCCACGGCCGTCCGGATCGAGCACTGGGACGCCTCCACCGGCGGCAGCTGGCGGTACGTCTCGGCGCACGACGGCGCGGAGTACGGGTTCCACGGCTGCTTCCACGAGGTGCGGCCGGACCGTATCGTGCAGACCTTCACGTTCGAGGGCGAACCCGACGGAGTCATGCTGACGACGTTGTGGTTGGAGGACCTGGGCGACGGCCGTACGCGGCTGCGGACACAGTCGCTGGTCGACAGCTTCGAAGGCCGCGACGCGTGGCTGCGCTCCGGCATGGAGGTCGGTGTCGAGGAGGGGTACGCGAAGCTGGAGAGGATGGCCGTCGATGGCGCTGTCTGACCGCCCGGCGGAGCGGCACCGGCAGGTCGCCGGGCTGTTCACGGACCGGGTCCGCGGTACCAGGTCCTGGGACGCGCCGTCCCCGGTCGACGGCTGGACCGCTCGCGACGTCGTGCGGCACCTGACCGGATGGTTCCCCGGGTTCCTCGCCTCCGGTGCCGGCATCGACCTGCCCCGCGGACCGTCGGTGGACGAGAACCCGGTCGTCGCGTGGCAGGTTCACCGCGACGGCGTGCAGGCGGTGCTGGACGATCCGGAGACGGCGCACCGGGAGCTCACCAACCGGCACATCGGCCGCCTGCCTCTGGAGAGCGCGATCGACCGCTTCTACACCGCCGACGTTTTCATGCACACCTGGGACCTCTCCCGGGCCACCGGCCAGGACGACCGGCTGGACCTCGATCTCTGCGCCCGGCTCCTCGGCGAGATGGAGCAGATGGAGCAGGCCATCCGCTCCTCCGGCCAGTACGGCGCCCGAGTCGAGGTGCCCGGCGACGCGGACGTCCAGACCAGGCTGCTGGGTTTCATCGGCCGGGACCCGTTCTGGTCGGCGCGGTGAGATCGGGCCGGTGGTCCTGACGCCGCGCCGTGCCGTCGCATCGGTCGCGTTCATGGTGTGAAATAGCGCGATGTGATGGGTGTTGCGGAAAAAGACCGGGCCCGGCCCCGTGAGCGGTCCCGCCTGCCGGAGGCGGTACCGGCGGTGGCGGCGATGCTGATCGGGCTCTGGGGCATCACCACGCCCTCGTTCTGGCGCGACGAGTCGGTCAGCACGCTGGCCGCCGCGATGCCCATCGGCGACCTGTGGCACCTGCTCGACAGCATCGACCGGGTGCACGCGCTCTACTACCTCCTGCTCCGGCCGGTCGCCGCGTTCTCGACCGGCGAGCTGGCCATGCGCCTGCCCTCGGTCGTCGCCACGGCCGCCGCCGCGTACGGCATCACGGTCCTGGGCAGGAGGCTCGCCACCCCGGGAGCGGGCCTTCTCGCCGGACTGCTCTACGTCGCGCTGCCGATGGTGAGCCGGTACGCCCAGGAGGTGCGCAGCTACGCGATCGTGACGGCGGTGGCCGTCCTGGCCACCTGGGTGCTGGTCGAGGCGACGCGGCGATCGGGCCGCCGGTGGTATCTGGCCTACGGGGCCTGCCTGGTGCTGCTCGGCTGGTTCCACGTCTACGCGCTGCTCCTGGTCCTCGCGCACGTGGTGACGGTGCTGCTGTGCCGGTACCGCGCGCCGTCGCCGTCCCGGCCCGATGTGGCGCGGTTCGCCGGGGCGCTGGCCGTGGCCGTGGCCGGGATCGCCCCGCTCGCGCTCCTGGCCGCCGGTCAGCGCGAGGCACAGCTGTCGTGGTTGAAGCCGTCGAAGCTCACCGACGTCGCCTGGTTCGGCGAGGAGGTGGCGGGCACCGTGGGGGTGGCGCTGCTCCTGGTCGCCCTCATGCTCCTCGGGACGTTCGCCGGCGGGCGGCTGACGGCGGTCGCGCTGCCCTGGGCGCTGCTGCCGTTCGTGTCCATGGCGATCTCCATCGTCCATCCCGTCTTCAACCCGAGATACGTGCTCTTCGCCGTCCCCGCGATGGCGCTGCTGGCGGGAGCGGGCCTGAGCGCCCTACGGCCCCGGGCCCTGGGCTGGATCGGGCTGGTCCTCGTCGCCGCGCTGACCGTCCCGACGCACCTGACGATCCGCGAGCCGGACAGGCGGCCCGACAACCTGCGCGACATGGCGGCCACGCTGCTGGCCAGGCAGCGTCCCGGCGACGCCGTGCTCTACGTGGGGGAGAACAGGCGTCTGTTCGCCGCCGTGTACGAGGACGCGTACCGGAACCTGCGCGACCTCACCCACGCTCCCGGCCGGCGCACGCCGAGGACCGCCGCGCAGTTCACGGCCGCGCTGGAAGGTGTCGAGCGCGTCTGGCTGGTCACCGGCGGCAGGAAGCACAAGAGCAGGGACTTCGTGGAGGACGACGAGCGCTATCTGGCCCTGATGGCCAACCGCGACTTCACCCTGGAGTCCACCGAGGACTTCGGCTACTCGTGGTTCGGCCTCTACGTCCGCAAGCGGCGCTGATCCCGAGGAATCCCGGCCTCCGAGGCCTCCGGGGACTTCGGGGACCTCGGGGACTCCGGGCGCCGAGGGTCAGGCGATCAGAGCGGGCAGGCGGGTGACCGCGCCGGCGAGGTAGGCGCCGAGTTCCGGGGGGACGATGTTGATGGCGGAGATCTCGGCCGGGTCGAGCGGGAGCCGCACCACCTCGTACTCGCCGCGGGCCGGGTCGTCGAACTCCGGGCCGCAGCGCAGCGCGGGGTCCATCGAGACCAGGCGGCAGCCGTAGACGTGCTGGGTCTTGACCCCCTCGTCGCGCAGGCACTCCAGGGTGGTCAGCGGGGTGACACCGGAGACGACGGCGCCCAGCTCCTCCATGACCTCGCGGTGCAGGGTGTGCTCCAGGGAGGCGTCCTCGGGCTCGACGTGGCCGCCGGGAATGGACCAGTAGAGCTCCTTGCCGGGAACCGTGCGCCGGAACACCACCAGCTGGTCGTCGTCGAGGAGAACGGCGCGGACGCTCGGCACGGCAGACATGGGGCCATTGTGTCACCGCTCCGGCGGCACGACCCTCATCCGGGCCCGGGGATCCGGGATTTCCGTACGGCACGGGCCCCCCGGGGGGTGGAAACGAGGCTCTAGTGGTGGTCCCTGCGCAGCCGCTTGAGGTCGGAACGCTGCTTCTTGGCGGCGATCCGCCGCTCGACCGCGCCCCTGCTCGGTTTGGTCGGGCGGCGCTTCTTGGGCGGCGGGGCGATCGCCTCGCGCAGGATCTGGGCCAGGCGCATCTCGGCGGCCTCGCGGTTGCGCAGCTGGGAGCGGAACTCCGAGGCGGCGATGGTGATCACCCCGTTCACCAGGCGGGAACCGAGGCGTTCGAGGGCGCGGGCCTTGAAGACGGGGCCCAGCGTCTCGGTGGCGGCCAGGTCGAAGCTGAGCTCGACCCGGCTGTCGGTGGTGTTGACCCCCTGGCCGCCGGGGCCGGAGGAGCGGGAGAACCGCCAGCCGAGCTCGGCCTCGGGGACCGAGACCGAGCCGCTGATCTGGAGCGGACCGGGCATGGCGGTGACTTCCTTCTCACGGGGGTGTGCGTGTCTCCAGGGTACCGAGGAGTCATGAGCGTGGATCAAATGGTTTTATGCCCGCTTTGGTGCCAATTGATGATTTTCGAGTCGCGGCCGGAGCCGTATCGGCCTTGTGGCGTGGGGTTCCCTTCCGCCACAGTTGCCCGGGGGCACACATCTGCCCGAAGGCACATGCGGTCAAACATCCGCGATGGCAGGGCATCCGAAGCAGGAGGCGGGGGCGCATGGACACGATCGTCGGCGTGCACGGTATCGGCAAGTACCGCTACTACCGCGACGCGGGTAACTCGGTCAGCGGCGCCGCCCTCGCGATGCGCGACAAGTGGGACCGCTACCTGCACAAGGGCCTGACCGGCGGCAGGCCGCACGCCAAGGAGCGCTACGTCACCGAGATCGCCTACTACGCCCACCTGCTGGGCGAGAGCAAGAACGACTCCGTGCGCGCCGTGCGGAGCATGGACGTCGGCGCCCAGGAGGTCTTCGTCGCCTGGGCCAAGCAGCTCGACACGGTGGGGGAGGGGCTGACCGGCGCCCTGCACCGGATGACCGGCTGGCTGCTGGACCGGCTGGAGGTCAACGCCGCCGACTTCGCCGCGTTCTTCTGCCCCGAGGTCGCCGCCTACCTGGCCGCCGGGGGTGAGACGCGCGCGAAGTGCCGGGCGGCCGTGGCCGAGGTGATCAGGCGGAACCGCCCCAAGGTGGTGATCGCGCACTCGCTGGGCAGCGTGGTGACGTACGAGACGCTCTGGGCCAACCCCGACCTGGAGGTCGACCTGCTGATCACCCTCGGCAGCCCGCTCGGCATGCGCAACGTGATCTTCGAGCGCCTGATGCCCGCCCCGGTCAACGGCTGGGGCGAGCGCCCCCGCAAGGTCAAGCGGTGGGTCAACATCGCCGACAAGGACGACATCGCGGCGATCCCGCCGGGCCTGAGGGCCTGCTTCACCGGGGTGGACCAGGAGGCCCTGGTCGATCTCGACTGGATCGACTTCCACACCGTGGAGAAATACCTGGGCTGCGGCGCCCTCACCCCGCACCTCAAGCCCTACCTGAGCTGACCCGCCGCGGTCACCGGCGGGAGGCCGGTCCTTCGCCGTGATGTCGCCCGGAGGTCGGCCGTTGTTCAATCACCGTGGGTAAGGAACTCGTCTGTGCGGCGGCTGTTCATCTCGCCTTGATTCGCAGGCCACGGCGAGGAAAGCTGGAGCGGATGCACTGATGGCGTGGAGCAGAAGCCGTCACGCAGAGTGTTCCTTTCCGTCGCCGCCGCGGGTGTGGGCGGCCTGTTGCTGACCGGGGCGGGGCTCGGCCCCTCCCGGATTCCCTCCCGGACCCTCGCCCGTGACCCGTTCACCCTCGGCATCGCCTCCGGCGACCCGTCGCAGGACGGCGTCGTGCTGTGGACCAGGCTCGCCCTCGACCCGCTCGGCTCGAACGGCCGGGGTGGCATGCCGGTCAGGGACGTGGACGTCGAATGGCAGCTCGCCACCGACGAGCGGTTCTCCAAGGTGGTCCGCGAGGGCACCGAGAGCGCGCGCTGGAAGCGGGCGCACAGCGTCCACGTCGAGATCGACGGGCTGGAGCCCGGCCGGGAGTACTTCTACCGCTTCCGCGCCGAAGGCCACCTGTCGCCGACCGGACGCACCCGTACGGCCCCGTCCGCCATGTCCGCCGTGTCCGCCGTGTCTGCTGTGTCCTCAGCGTCCTCAACGTCCTCGCTGACCTTCGCCGTCGCCGCCTGCGCCCACTACGAGCACGGCTTCTACACGGCGTACCGGAGGCTGGCCGAGCAGGACCCGGAGCTGGTCGTGCACCTGGGCGACTACATGTACGAGTACGCCCCCCAGGGATACACGGCGCTGGGCGGGAGCGTCCGGCAGCACACCGGGGGCAAGTGCGCCACGCTGGCCGACTACCGGATGCGCCACGCGCAGTACAAGAGCGACCCCGACCTGCAGGCGGCACACGCGGTCGCACCGTGGCTGGTGGCCTTCGACGACCACGAGATCGAGAACAACTGGGCGGGGGACGTCTCCAGCTCCGGCGCCCCGGCGTTCGCCCGGCGCAGGGCCAACGCCTTCCAGGCGTACTACGAGAACATGCCGCTGCGCAGGACGAGCGTGCCCGGCGGGGCGTCGATGCGGGTCCACCGCCGGGTCGACTGGGGACCGCTGGCCCGTTTCCACCTGCTCGACACCCGGCAGTTCCGCGACGACCAGGCGTGCGAGGACGGGCTCAGGTCCGGTTGCGACGACCGGCTCGCGACCGGCCGTACCCTGCTCGGCGAGGACCAGCGGCGCTGGCTGCTGGACGGCCTCGAGAGCTCGGACGCCCGCTGGAACCTGGTCGGCCAGCAGATCCTGATGGCCCAGCGCGACTCCAAGGTCGGGCCGGGCACCGAGGTCAACATGGACTCCTGGGACGGCTACGCCGCCGAGCGCACCCGCCTGCTGACCGGTTTCCGCGACTCGGGCGCCTCCAACCCGGTCGTGCTGACCGGTGACGCGCACATGCACCACGCGGCGGACCTCAGGCTCGACTTCGACGACCCCGACTCGCCCCGCGTGGCGGTGGAACTCGTCACCTCCTCGATCGCCAGCGACGGCGACGGCTACCGGGACGAGGGCCGGATCGCCGAGACGGTCGCGGAGAACCCGCACATCTCCTACCTCGACCAGCGGCGCGGCTACATCGTCTGCCGGGTCACCCCGGAGGAACTGCACGCCGACTTCCGCACGCTCGACTACATCAGCAGACGCGGCGCCCCCGCCAAGACCGGCGCCCGGTTCACCGTGCCGTCGGGGCACGCGGCCCTGACCTGAAACGAGTCGCCGGGGCGCGCGACCCAGACCTGAAACGTCCCGGCGGACAGGCGGCCCTGACCTGAAACGTGAGAGGAATTCTGGAAGATTTATTGGATGATGCCGCTTATGAGTCCCCTCGCCACGAGGCTCACCGCCGCGGCACTCGCCGCGGCGCTGGGCGGCACCCTCCTCTCCCCGACCCCCGCGACAGCCGCCGGATCCGCCTTATCCGCTTCATCCGCCGCACCCGCGGTCGCGCCCGCCGCCGCGGCGTCCTCCGACTTCGGGTACGTGATCACCTTTCCCAAGCACGTCCACCGGGGCGGATCCCTCGTCTACTCCGTCAAGGTCCGCAACAGGAAGGCCCGCGGCCAGCACTACGTGGCGCTCGTCGGGGACTTCTCGAAACGCTTCCGCAAGATCCGGGTGATCTCCAAGCCGCGCAGCGTCAAATGCTCCGTCAAGGGCCGCAGCCTGTCCTGCTGGATCACCTCCCTCGACCGGGGCGACTCGACGACCGTGCGGATCCGGGCCTGGGCCGGCTCGCGCCGGGGCACCGCCACCGCCACGTTCGGCGTGATCGCCACGTCCGACGCGGACGCCGACATCCGCAAGCTCCGCAAGGAGATCGGCCGCAAGATCAAGGCCAGCACGCGCATCCGCTGACCCCGGGCCCGCCCCCCGTCCCGGGAGCCGGGGTCAGATCCCGGCCCGGTTCCGGGGGCGCGGGGAGACGCCGTTCGGCCTCGCGACCGGGTTCGCCTGCAGGAGATCCTCGATCACGAGGGTGGCGGCGCCCAGCGCCACCGAGTCGACGCCGAGGCGGCCCAGGCCGATGGAGACCGTCTTGTACGGCTGCGCCAGGCAGTTGTCCGCGACGACCTTCCTGATCCTCGTCAGCAGGTGCTCGCCGAGCAGCACGCCGGCCCAGCCGCCGATGATGATCCGCTCGGGGTTGAACAGGTTGATCAGGTTGGCCAGCCCCACGCCCAGGTAGGTGACGGTCTCGTCGATGACCGGGGAGCCCGCGGCCACCAGCGCGGCCAGCTCGGCCTGCTCGTCGACGGCCTCCGTCCAGACCCCGGCGCGTTCCAGGATGCCCCTGGCCCCCACGTACGCCTCCAGGCAGCCCTCCCCGCCGCAGCGGCACCGGTGCCCGCCGATCATGATCTTCGTGTGACCCCACTCGCCGGCGCTGCTGTTGGCCCCCAGGTAGGTGGCCCCGTCGGTGATGATGCTCGCCCCGACCCCCGAGCCGATCAGCACCACCACGGCGTGCCTGGCCCTGCGCCCGACGCCGAACCACAACTCGGCCTGTCCCATCGACGTGGCGCCGTTGTCCACGAAGAGCGGCAGGTCGGTGCCCGCCCGTAGCAGCCTGCCGAGCGGGACCGCGTCCCACCCGAAGGTCGGGGCGTGGATCAGGGCGTCGGGCCCCGTCTCGACGACTCCCGGAACCCCCACCCCCACGCCGAGCACCCGCTCCCTGGGCACGCCGCTCTCGCCGAGGACCACGTCGATGCCCGCGAGGATGTGGCGGACGACCTGGTCGACGTCGTGCCCGGCGGGGCGCAGCGGGTACTCGGCCTTGGCCTGCCGGTTCATGTCCAGGTCGAAGAGTTCGACGCGCACGTGCGTCTCGCCGACGTCGACGCCGACGGCGTAGCCGTGGGTGGTGTTGACCCGCAGCAGCACCCGGGGCCTGCCCCCGTCGGAGTCCGCCAGACCGGCCTCGACGATGATCCCGCTCGCGAGCAGGTCGCCCGTCACGTTGCTCACGGTGGCGGGGCTGAGCCCGATGGTCTCGCTCAGCTCCTGGCGGCTGGCGGGTCCCTCGAAGTAGAGGGCGCGCAGCACGATCGCCCGATTCCCCCGGCGTAGATCGCGAACGGTCCTCTGCTGTACGTCGAACATGCCCATCATCTTAGGTAGCGACGTGAATCAAGCGGCCGGCGATCTCCTTCCGCCGGTGGTGGAGGCTCATGTCGATCAGGCCGGTCCGAGCCTCTCCCCACGCGCCTCGGCCGATCGTTGTGGTCAGCGGCTGGTCGAGGCGGACTGCCGAGCCGGGTCGTGCTCGCCGCGCGCCGTGACCGCCGTGACGTGCCCGGTCAGTTTCTCCCAGTTGCCGGACCCGATCGCGGCCTTCTCCTCGTGGGTGAAGGGTGCCTGTTCGAGGAACGAGCGGGCGACCCCGCCGGCGGTGTCGAGGAAGGGGAATCCGCCGGGCCGGGTCCCGAAGGTGTAGGGGTAGTCGGTCGAGTACATCATGCGCTCGGTTCCGACGACCTCCGACGTCCATCTCATGTAGCGCTCGCTGACCGTGCCGCTGCCGCAGACCCAGAAGTTCCGCGTGAAGTAGTCGGCGAGCGGGCGCTCCAGCTTGGCGTTGTGCGCCATGACCCCGATGTGGTCGAGGTAGAACAGGACGACCTCGCCCCAGTGTCCTGCGATCACCTGCAATCCGGGGTGCCGGTCGAAGACGCCGGAGAAGATCATCCGTAGATACTGGACACCCAGGTCGTAGTACCAGCCCAGGCCCGCCGTCGCGAGTCCCATCCCGATACCGCGGGCCGGCCCGGCTCCGGCGTCGAAGCCCGAGTAGTAGGCCTTGAGGACCTCGGGGACCGGCGTCTGGGGATGGAAGTGCAGCGGCACCCGGAGGCGCTCGGCCGTGGCGTACAGGTCGTCGAACTCCGGGGCGTCGGCCAGTTTGTCCCCCGTGCGGCCGTACAGCATCGCACCGGGGAGGCCGAGCCGGGTCACCGCGCGTTCCAGCTCGGCCGCGGCGGCCTCGGGCGCCGCGGTGGGGATGGCGGCGAAGGCCTGGAAACGGTCGGGTCGCCCGGCGACGATCTCGGCCAGCGTGTCGTTGACCTCGCGGGCCACGCCGACGGCGTCTTCGGGCGCGAGGTTCTGCACGCCCGGCGAGGCCGGGGACAGGACCGCGACATCGATGCCCTGGTCGTCCATGTCGGCGAGACGCGCCTGTCCGACGTCCCGCAGCCGCCGCGCGAAGGGCTCGTCGCCGAAGCCGAGCTGCGGGATTTGCGGCACACCCGCCCTGGCCCACGCGTCGAGCAGTGAGGGCAGGGCGACGTGTTCCTCGAGTGCCACGATCTTGATCTTGTCCGGCATTCCATGCCCCTTCATCCTGATGTTTCCATTGGAATCATTTTTACCGTATCACCGGAATTATCGATGGAACCACTAGTGCGGTATCGTTGGAAAATGGCATCGAGTTCACAAGGCGGGGACGGCGTGGCCGCCACCGGATCCGACACCGCGGCCCTGGGCCGCGAGCAGCTCCGGCAGCGGATCATCGAGGCCGCCGCCGGCCTGCTGGCGCGCGAGGGGCGCGACGCGGTCACCACTCGCGCGGTCGCGGTCGCGGCCGGAGTGCAACCACCGGCCATCTACCGCCTCTTCGGCGACAAGGACGGGCTGCTCGACGCGGTGGCCGAGCACGGCTTCGCCACGTTTCTCAAGACCAAGCACATCGACCCGGAGCCGCGGCATCCCGTCGAGGACCTGAGGGCCGGCTGGGACCTGGCGGTCGAGTTCGGCCTGGCCAATCCCGCCCTGTACACGCTGATGTACAGCGAGCCCGCGAAAGAGACGTCGGCCGCCTTCAAGGCCGGCATGGAGATCCTGATGGGCCGTATCCGGCGCCTCGCCGTCGGCGGCTGGCTCCGCGTCGACGAGGAACTCGCGGTCACGCTCATCCACGCCACGGCGCGCGGTGCCGTGCTCACCTGGCTGACCCTGCCCGAAGACCGGCGCGACCCGGCCCTGCTGACCGCCCTCCGGGAATCCATGATCGCCGCCGTGACCACCCGGGAGCCCGCCGTACAGGACTCGGGCCCGTCCGGCGCGGCCCGCGCCCTGCGCGCCGCGCTGCCCGAACAGACGATCCTCAGCAGCGCGGAACAGCATCTGCTGACCGAGTGGCTGGACCGCCTCGCCGCCGACGGCTGAGACGCCGTTCCTCGCGCGTTCTCGCCGAGGGCATCACCCCGGCGCGCCCCCGAGGGCCGAGCGACGACCGAACGGCCATCGAGGTCAGCGAGCCGTCGCAGGCAGGGCTACCGCTCCGGTCTCCACCGCTGGAGAGGCCGGTGCCTACCGCGGGGAGGGCGGGCCCGCGAAGGCGTAGCCGAACAGGGTCTCCTTGGGGGCGCCGGCCAGGGACCGCGCCGACGACGGGCGGATGCCCGGGTAGGAGCCCTTCCGCACGGTCCCGCGCAGCAGGGTGAGCCTGCCGTCGCCCGGGGCGGCGACGACCAGGCCGCGGCCCGCGACGGTGGCCAGGGCCCCGCCGAAGTCGCCGCCCTCACCGGTGACCAGCAGGTTGTGGTTCTTGGTGAGGCCGCCGGAGCGGGTCCCCGCGAGCACCTGGACGGCGTTCTCGCCCGGCACCCCGATCGCCAGCTCGTCGTCGCCGTCGCCGTTGAAGTCCCCGGCGGCGAGGGCGGCGCCGAAGCGGTCGAAGTAGCGCGGCTCTCCCTTCAGGGAGCGCTGCGACCAGGACTCGGAGCCCGCCGTACGCAGTCCCGAGCGGGAGCCGTAGACGACGTGCACGGTGCCGTCGCCGTAGTCCATCGCCCGCTGGTTGTCGCTGAGCCCCTCGCCCGGCACGCCGATCGCCAGGTCGTCGCGGCCGTCGGCGTCGAAGTCGCCGGTGGTCAGGGCGGTGCCGAAGAAGTCCCAGACCTCGGCGAGGCCGCCGATCCCGGGGCTGTCCTGGGTGAGCGCGGTCGCCCTGCGGCGCCGGACGTCGAGGACGGTGACCGAGCCCTGACCGTTCTTCAGCAGCGTGTCCGCGGGCGCGCCCACGGCGATCTCGGCGCGGCCGTTCCCGTCGAAGTCCCCGGTGGCGAGCACCGCGCCGAACTGGTCGGTCTCGCGTTCGCGCTGCCCCACCCAGCCGGTCTCCTGCGTGATCATGTGCGGCTTGCGCCCTTTGAGGCCGTACACCCCGACCGCGCCGCCGCCCAGCCCGGGAGCGCCGATCACCAGCTCGTCGTCGCCGTCGCCGTCCAGGTCCCCCGCCGCGAGCGCGGCACCGAACCGCCCAGGCTCGCGCTCGCGGCCCAGGTCCGCGGCGTCGATCAGCCTGCCGGGCCGCAGGCCGCCGGGCGAGCCGTGGAACAGCTGCACGGCGCCGTCGCCGTCCTCTCCCGGCCGGGAGCGGTCCTCCTCGGAGACGCCCACGGCCAGGTCGGCGCAGCGGTCGCCGTCGAAGTCGCCGGTCGCCAGCGCCGAGCCGAACGAGTCCCCGGTCTCGGCCTCGCCGGGCACCCCGGGGTCGTCCTGGGTCAGCTTCCCGGCGGTGCGCATGCCGTACAGCACGGTGACCGATCCCGCGCGGGCGTGGCCGCCGGAGCGGGTGTAGGGAGCGGCGACCGCGAGATCGGCCCGCCCGTCGCCGTCGAAGTCGGAGGGGACGCCGGAGCAGGCGGCGGCCGAGGCGTGGGCCGGGAAGGGGGAGGCGGGGACCAGCAGGAATGCGAGGACCGCGGAGGTGAGGAGCGAGGCTCTCATACCTGTCATGGTTTCCGGTGATTCGGACACGCGGCCCACCGGGACATGAAATCCACGTGGCCGGTACGCATAAAGAACATGCCAGGATTGACGACATGGAAATCGACCTGGCCGACCTGGGATTCTGGCGGCGGCCGCTCAAGGAGCGGCATGAGGCGTTCGCGCGGCTTCGGGATCTCGACAAGCCGGTGTTCTTCGAGGAGAAGCGGGTCCCGCTGCTCCGCTCGGGCAAGGGTTTCTACGCGCTGGTCCGGCACGCCGACGTGGTGGAGGCCAGCCGCAACGCCAAGGTGTTCTCCAGCGAGCCCGGAGTGACCAGTCCCGAGCCGCCCGGCTGGGTCAAGCACGTGTTCGGCGAGTCCATGGTCAACATGGACGACCCCCGGCACGCCCGGCTGCGCCGCATCGTCTCCCGCGCGTTCAGCCCGAAGATGCTGGCCAACCTGCAGGGCGACATCGACGCCGCCTGCGCGCGGATCGTCGACGACGTGATCGTCTCGGGGCCCGGTGACTTCGTCGGCCAGGTGGCCGCCAAGCTGCCCATCCACGTCATCTGCGACATGATGGGCGTCCCCGACGACGTGCGGGCCAAGGTCCACCAGCACGTCGACATCTCCACCGCGTACTCCGGCGTGCGGCCCAGCCTGGCGCACACCGTCAGGATGGCCGCCCAGAACACGCTCGCGCTGCTCGCCCTGCAGCGCCTGGTGATCAACCTGGGCAAGGAGCGCGCGGGGGCGCCGCGGGGGGACCTCGTCTCGGCGCTCGTCACCGCCAACGTCGACGGCGAGAGGCTGACCGACCGCGAGCTGGGGTCGTTCTTCACGCTGCTGCTCGTGGCGGGCAACGAGACGGCCCGCAACACCATGGCGCACGGCATCAAGCTGCTGACCGACAACCCCGAGCAGCGGAGCCTGCTGGCCGGCGACTTCGACGCGCACATCGGCGGCGCGATCGAGGAGATGGTCCGCTACGTCTCGCCCATCATGCAGTTCCGCCGCACCGTCACCGAGGACTACGACCTGCGCGGCCTGCACCTGAAGGCGGGCGACAAGGTCGTGCTCTTCTACGGCTCGGCCAACCGCGACGAGACGGTCTTCCCCGACGCCGACCGGTTCGACATCACCCGCGACACCAAGCCCCATGTGGGCTTCGGCGGCCCCGGGCCGCACTTCTGCCTGGGCGCCAACCTCGCCAGGCAGGAGATCAAGGCGATGTTCCGCGCGCTGTTCACCCGGCTGCCGGAGATCCGCTCGGTCGGCGAGCCCGAGCTGCTGGTGTCCAACTTCGACAACAGCGTCCGGAGCCAGGCGTTCACCTTCTGAGGTTCACCTGCCCGGCTGGGGGGTCGTCACCGGGCAGCCCAGCTTCGTCTCCTCCTGGACCAGCACGTTCTCCCGGATGGTAAGAAAGGTGATCAGCGCCGCGACGCCCAGCATCGCCGCGCTGATCAGCATCGTCGTGTGGAATCCGGCGGTGAAGATCTCGGGGGAGCCGAAGGCGTCGCCGGTGAGCCCGGCCAGCGGGGGGATCGCGGCCACCGCGAGCAGCCCGCCTGTCCTGGCGACGGCGTTGTTGACGCCGCTGGCCACCCCCGCGTGGCGCTCGGCGGCGGTGGCCAGCACCGTTGCGGTGAGCGGCGCGACCGCCGCAGACAGGCCCAGCCCGAACAGGGTCGCCGGAAGCAGCACGTCCACCACGTACGACGAGCCGGGGCCGATCCGCGACATCAGCAGCAGGGCCCCGGCGCAGACGAGGATGCCGCCCGTCATCGGCAGCCGGGGCCCGAGGCGCTTGGCCAGCTCGCCCGCGCGCGACGACAGCAGCAGCATCAGGATCGTCACCGGGATCATCGAGGTCCCGGCCACCAGCGGGGAGAAGCCCGCCGACACCTGCAGCTGGACGACCAGGAGGAAGAACACCACGCCCATCGCGGCGTACATGATGAAGGTGACGACGTTGACCGCGGTGAACACCTTCGAGGAGAAGACCTCGACCGGTACGAGCGCCTCGGGCGAGCGCCTGATCTCCAGCCAGACGAACGCGGCGCCCAGCAGCACGCCCGCCGCGACCGGGACGATCTCCAGGTCGATCAGGCCGTAGGTGATCCCGGCCAGCGCCAGCGCCGCCAGCACCGCGCCCAGGACGTCGAACCGCCCGCCTGCCGAGGAGTTCCTGCTCTCCGGGACGTGCCGTACGGCGACCGCCACGACGAGCGCCGCGAGCGGCAGGTTGATCAGGAACACCCAGCGCCATCCGGCCGTCTCCACCAGCCACCCGCCGAGCAGCGGGCCAATGGCCGCGGCCATCCCGCCCAGGCCCGACCACGCCCCGATCGCCCTGGGCCGGTCCCCGCGGTCGAAGGAGGCCTGGATGATGGCGAGGGATCCCGGGGTGAGCAGCGCACCGCCGATGCCCTGCAGGGCGCGGGCCGCGATCAGCGTCTCCACGTTGGGCGCCAGGCCGCACAGGGCCGACGCGAGGGCGAACCAGACGACGCCGATCAGGAAGACCTTGCGCCTGCCGTACCGGTCGCCGAGCGATCCGCCGAGCAGGATCAGGCCCGCCAGAGTGAGAGTGTAGGCGTTGACCGTCCACTGCAGGCCGGCCATGTCGGCGCCGAGATCGGCGCCGAGCGAGGGCAGGGCCACATTGACGACCGTGCCGTCCAGCATGGCCATGCCGGAGCCGAGCACGGTGGTGAGAAGGACCCAGCGGCCCTTCACGGAGGCGAAACGGATGTGACCAGTGTCCATGCCGTTCATCATCGCCGACCTCGCGGACCGGTCCGACCGGCGTCCGGCCTCACGGGGGCGCTCCCGGAAGTATCCCGTGATCGGTTCTGGAAGCGCTTTCAGAATGATCACGGAGGATCCGGGAAGCGCTCCGGGAAGAATCGGGGGAGCGATCCCTGGAGTGCGGCCGGAAGTGTCGCGCGCCTCTGGTAGGACGGTCCTTTCACAGTCGAGCCTGACGGGGAGTCTCCGATGGACCACACCGAGTTCAACGACGACGTCGACGGCCTCTACCGCGGAGACTACGCGGGCCTGCCCATCGTGAGCCTGCGTCCCCCCGGCGCCCCCCACCCCCCGGCCGGCGAGGCGGCGTGGCGCGTCTCGGTCCGCGTCTACGACGCCAAGGAGACCTTCGAGGAGCACTTCGCGCGCTTCGCCGAGACCGTCGACACCACCGAGGTCAGGGCGCTCATCGTCGGAGGCTGGGGCGAGGCCTACGAGAAGGACGCGTCGGGTCCCGTCCGGCTGCTGGCGGAGAGCGCGACGCGCTTCCCCGCCTTGCGCTCGCTCTTCTTCGCCGCGATGCCGCAGGAGGAGTGCGAGATCTCCTGGATCCAGCAGAGCGACGTCACGCCGCTGCTGGAGGCCTTCCCGCTGCTGGAGCGGCTGGAGGTCCGGGGCGGGACGGGGCTGGAGCTGCGGCCGGTCGGGCACGAGCACCTCAGGGTGCTGCGCTTCGAGGCGGGCGGGCTGCCCGCCTCCGTGGTCAGGGGGGTCGGCATGAGCGAGTTCCCCGCGCTCGAACACCTGGAGGCCTGGCTCGGTACGAGCGAGTACGGCGGCGAGACCACCGCCGCCGACCTGGAGAACATCCTGTCCGGTGAGAGGCTGCCCGCGCTCAGGCACCTGGGGCTGCAGAACAGCGAGATCCAGGACGAGGTGGCCGGTCTCGTCGCCGTCGCCCCCGTCGTGGCCCGGCTGGAGTCGCTCGCCCAGTCGATGGGCGTGCTCACCGACGAGGGCGCCGAGGCCCTGCTGTCGGGGCAGCCCCTGACCCACCTCAAGCGCCTGGACCTGCACCACCACTACCTGACGGACGCCATGGTCGAGCGCCTCACGACGACGTTCTCCGGCTCCGGCGTCCGGCTCGACGTGTCCGACCAGAAAGAGCCCGACGGCGAGTGGCGCTACGTCGCGGTCGCCGAGTGACCGCCCTCACCGTCGTCGGCACGCCGGGCGACCGGCGGGTGACCATGTTCTCCGACGCCTGCGCCCGGCAAGGGCTGGCCGAGCCCGCGGTCGTGCCGTGGACGTCCGTGCTGCGCGGCGAGGAGATCGGGATCGAGCCGGGGACGCTCGTACGGATCGACTCACCGGGGGAGGACGCCGAGGCGGACGCGCTGCTGCGGGGCCCCGGCGAGCCGTCCAGGATCGGCGGCGGCGCCCGCTGGCACGCCGGGTTCGTCGCCGGGGCCGCCCGGGTCCGCCGGGCCGTGGCCGCGGCGCCGGGGGCCGTGCTGCTCGCCGACGTCGAGGACGTGGCGGTGATGTTCGACAAGCGGCGCTGTCACGCCAGGCTGTCGGCGGCCGGGGTGCCGGTGCCGCCGGCCCTCGCCGGGCCGGTCGGCGGCTACGCCGAGCTGCGCGAGCGGATGGGAGAGGCCCGCTGGGGCCGGGTGTTCGTCAAACCGGCCCACGGCTCGTCGGCCTCCGGGATCATCGCCCTGCACGCGTCTGGCCGCCGGGTCAGGGCGGTGACCTCGGCGGAGTTGACCTCCGGCGAGCTGCACAACTCCCTGCGGATCAGGTGCTACGAGGACGAGCCCGATCTGGCGGTGATCGTCGACCTGCTGGCCCGGGACGGCCTCCACGTCGAGCGCTGGTTTCCCAAGGCGAGCCTCGGCGGGCGCGCGATCGACCTGAGGGTGGTCGTCGTGGACGGCACACCCACCCACGCGGTCGTCCGCGCGGGCCGCGGGCCGATGACCAACCTCCACCTCGGTGGCGTACGGGGTGATCTGGGCGCCGTCACGACCGGGCTCGGCCCCCGGGGGTGGGAGCGGGCCCTGGAGATCTGCGCGCGGGCGGCGGCCTGCTTCCCCGGAAGCCTGGCCGTCGGGGTCGACCTGATGATCGGGGTCGACTGGCGGGAGTTCGCGGTGGCCGAGGTCAACGCGTTCGGCGACCTGCTTCCCCGGCTGGAGGGCCTGCCCGGTGGCGGAGCCGAGGACCTCGACACCTACGGCGCCCAGGTCCGCGCGATCCTCGCCCGGCACGCCCCGGCGGGAGAGCGGGAACGGGAGGCCCCGTGCGTGACATGAACGAGGTGGTGGGCAGCCACGACCTGCTGCTGGTGACGCTCGACACCCTCCGTTACGACGTGGCGGAGGAGCTGATGGCGGCCGGGCGGCTGCCCACGCTGGCGCGGGCGCTGCCGGGCGGGCGCTGGGAGCGCCGCCACAGCCCGGGAAGCTTCACCTACGCCGCGCACGCCGCGATCCTCGCCGGTTTCCTGCCGACCCCCGTCGCTCCGGGACCGCACCCCCGCCCGTTCGCCGCCGCGTTCCCCGGCAGCGAGACCACGGCCCCGGGCACCTGGGTGTTCGACGCCCCCGACCTGCCCGCGGGGCTGGCGGGAGCGGGCTACCACACGGTCTGCGTCGGAGGGGTCGGGTTCTTCAACAAGCTGACCCCGCTCGGGTCCGCGCTGCCGGGGATGTTCGCCGAGAGCCACTGGGAGCCGGGGTTCGGGGTCACCGCGCCCGCCTCGTTCGAGGCGCAGATCGCCCGCGCGGAGCGGGCGGTGGCGGGAGCCGACCGGCCGGTCTTCCTGTTCGTCAACGTCTCGGCGCTGCACCAGCCCAACTGGTTCCACCTGCCCGGGGCCACCCGCGAGCACGGCGACAGCCGCCGGAGCCAGGCCGCCGCGCTCGAATACGTCGACCGGCACATCGGCAGGCTGTTCGCGCTGATGAGCGAGCGGCGGCCGGGATTCGCGATCGTCTGTTCCGATCACGGCACCGCTTACGGCGAAGACGGGTACACCGGGCACAGGATCGGCCACGAGGTCGTCTGGACCGTGCCCTACGGGGAGTTCACGATGGAGCGGGGGCAATGGCGATGAGCGCGGGTCCCGGCCGGGGCCGCGGACGGCGGTGTGTCCGGCGGCGATGCGCGACCGCCACATCGGCTACGCGCACCTGGAGACGACCGGCCTCCACGACGTCTTCGCCGGGGGGATCCTGGAGCGGATCCCCGCCCGGCTCCCCCCGGGCCGTCGCGGAGGGGATGTCAGCGCAGGAGTTCGCGGGCCAGTGCCTCGCTCCACCACCGTTCGACGCGGTCGGGTGACCAGCCGCGTTCGACGGTGAGCGTGGTGTAGACGTCGATGTTGCACAGGGCCGCGTAGACGTCGACGGCGGAGCGCACGTCCAGGCCGCGTCGCAGGACGCCGTCGGGCCAGGACGAGAACACCAGCTCACGGGTCTTGTCACCCTGTCCGCGGCCCTCGCGGTAGGCCGCCGCCAGCTCGGGCTCGGTACGGGCCGCCTCGCGGACCAGCGCGACGACGTCACCGGCGCGTTCGAACAGCCGCCGGTCGTAGGCGGCCATCGCCGCGAGCTGGCGCTCGGGATCCGCCGCCGAGGCCTCCAGCGCCTCCAGCATCCGCGGTACGTCGGCCGACAGGTCCGCCGCGTCCGCCAGCGCCCGGGTCAGCCCTGCCTTGTTCCCGTACGCCGCGTAGACCGTCGGCACCGAGACTCCCGCCTCGCGGGCGACCTCCCGCACGGTCGTCGCCGCCCACCCCTGGGACACGAACAGCCTGCGGGCGGCGCCGGCGATCTCCATCCGGGTCTCCCGTGCCTGCGTCGCCCGGCGCAACGAATCGTAGCGGCGCCGGTCCGGCTCTTCGCTCACCGGTTTCCCTCCAATGACTTTACGATGCTTATAATGAATATATGTTGCGTAAATCTCAGGGAGGAGCCGCCCTCGGCTTCTCCCGGATCACCGGCCTCGCCGCGCTCGGCTTCGCCGGCACGATCGTCCTCGCCAACGCGATAATGGTGCCCGCCGGCCTGCCGCTCACCGGTGCCGAGATCGGCGAGGTCGACGCGTTCTTCGGCACCCGGGGCGACGTCGTCGCCATCGCGTCCGCGCTCACTCCCGCCGCCTGGCTGCTGGCCACGCTGTTCGGCGCGGGTGCGGTCTCCGCGCTGCGGCGCTTCGAACGCGGCCGGGACGAAGCGTGGTCACTGCTCGGGTTCACCGGCCTGGCCCTGCAGAACGTCACCTTCGCCGCGGTCATCGCGATCCGCCTCGCGCTCACGTCGACGACCGCGCGGCGCAGTCCCGCGACCGGGGGACTGTGGGTGCTGCACGACGCGCTGTTCACCCTCAACGGCACCTTCCTGGCCCTCGCCCTGATCGGCCTGTCCGTCGCCGGCCTGCGCGCCGGTCTCATCCGGCCGTGGCACGGCACCGTGGGGCTGGTCTCGGCCGCGCTGCTGTTCGGCTCGGCCACCCTCACCCCGCTGGTCATCGACCACACCGGACCGCTCGGTCTTCTGGGCCTCGTCGGCTGGCTGATGTGGGTCGTCTGGATCATCGCGTACGGCGTCACCCTGATTCGCCTGAACCGGGATCGCGATCCCGCGGCGAGTGGTCCGAGCGCCGACCGGCTCGGATAGTGCCGCCATGCGGAGGCGTCCGGGCACGGGCCGCCCCACCGAAGAGGCGGGAGTCGCCGAAGGGCCCGGTGCCCGGAGAGCCCGGACGGCCGGAGACGCCGGTACGCGTGCGGTTCGAGGGGGCCGGGGCTCAGGCCGGAGCTCGGATTTCGTCCGGGACGCCCTGGAAGCCCAGGCCGCGGAGCACGAAACCCGAGACGATCTTCTCGGCCTCCTCGGGCGTCACCTCGCCGCCGAGCAGCGGGACCCGCTCGGCGCCGATGACGGCGAGGATGATCCGGGCGGCGGCGGCCACGTCGGGGGCCTGGAAGTCGCCCGATGACACGCCGCTGTCGATGATGCCCGTCAGGATGCGCTGCATCGGCTCGACGTGGTCGGCCAGGCGCTGGTAGGCGTCGGGGCCCAGCGCCGCCGACAGGTCGGCGGGACCGGGATGGGGGTGGGCGAGCAGCCCGTCGAACTGGAGCCTGACGAAGACCCGCAGCCGCTCGGCGGGCGAGGCCCGGCCGGGCAGTTCCCGCTCGTAGCTGTCGATGAAGTAGTGCGTCACCCGCTCGGTGAAGGCGAGCAGCAGCGCCGCCTTGTCCGGGAAGTAGTTGTACAGGACGGTGCGGGTGATCTCGGCTTCGTTCGCCACGTCGGTCATGGAGATGGCGTCGATGCCCTGGTCCCGGGAGAGACGCGAGACCGCCCGCAGGATGCGATCCTGGGTCTGGACGCGGTGCTCGCCGATGGTCGCGGCCGAAATCCGGGGCATGGCCCCATGGTCGCACAGCACCGGCACCTCGTCAGGCGGAGCCCGGGGCGGGGTCAGCGATGCGGGCGGGCCGTGAGCATCGCGTTGTGCATGTCCTCGGCGCTGGGAGCCGGGGGGAGCGGCGGGGCGGCCCGGCCGGCGCGGCCGGTACGGCACGCGTCGAGGATCAGGCCGACCAGCCGCCGCCACGCCTCCGGGGCGGCGCAGCGCGTGGAGCCGAGCACCCCGGCGTTGGCCATCATGATCAACATCAGGTCCTGGCCGGTGAAGTCGGCGCGCAGCGTCCCGGAGCGACGGGCCCGCTCGATCACCCGGTCGATCGCCGCCAGCGCCCGTGCCCGCTGCGACTCCAGCGCCGCCCCGGAGAAGCAGGAGGTGAGGCCTTCGGTCACCCCCTGGTCGGCGGCCTGCATGCCGCAGATGTGCTCGACCAGCCCGGCGAACCCCTCCCACGGGTCGCCGGCGAGCTCCGCCGCCTCGGCGGCCTCGACGAACTCGGCCATGCGGTCGGCCAGGATCGCCTCGATGAGCGCCTCGCGGTCGGGGAAGCGCCGGTAGAGGGTGGCGATGTTCACCTCCGCGCGGCGGGCGATCTCCTCCAGGGGCACGTCGAGCCCTCCCTCACGGAACGCGACCCGCGCCGCCGCCACGATCCGCTCCCGGTTGATCTCGGCGTCCCTGCGCAATCCCCGCCCTTTGCCCGCGTCCATGAACCGATTCTACAAAGTGAAGGCCTTCCTGCGGTTATGCTACGGTGACCCAAAGCGAAGGGTTACCTTCACTTATTCTCTCGGAGTACACCATGAACATCGCCCTTTGGGTCGTGCAGGGCCTGCTCGCCCTGGCCTTCCTCTTCGCCGGTCTCACCAAGGCCACCAAGTCCCGTGCGGACCTGTCGGGCCAGATGCCGTGGGTGGAGGACTTCTCGGACGGGCAGGTCAGGATCATCGGGATCCTCGAAGTGCTGGCGGGGGTCGGCCTCATCCTGCCCGCCGTCACCGGCATCCTGCCCGTCCTGACCCCGATCGCCGCCGCGGCCCTGGTGATCACGATGATCGGCGCCCTCGTCGTGCACCTCCGGCGCAAGGAGTACCCGGGGATCGTGGTCAACGTGGTGCTTCTCGTGCTGGCCGCCTTCGTGGCCTGGGGCCGCTTCGGTCCCTACTCCTTCTGAGAGGCGGGCTCCGGAGTCCCGGCTCGAGGCTTCCCGGGCTGGGAGCCGCCGTGCTCGGTGGCGTAAGCGGAAGCAGCCGTGGTTCGCGGCATGCAGGCCCTTCACCCGGGTCCGTGCGATCAAGTGCAACGTAGCTCCGGATGGTTGTCGTGGTGCGTGTCGATCGAACGGGTACAGCGCCGGGGCTGTCCCGCCGGGGTGCCGTCAGGTGAGGCCACCGCGGAGACGATCGGCGCTCGGAATCCGCCGGCGCGCGCGGAAACGACGAAAACCGATGAGGAGGAGTGCCGCGGCGACGAGGGCGACCGATCCGGCGAGCGTGAGGATCAGCGTCAGCGGGGAGTCCATCGAGGCCGCCAGGCCCCACGTTCCGGGCTTGGCGGGGAAGGTGAGCGTTCCGGTCGCCGTGTGCCCGACGCGTCCGCTGTGGAGGGTGAGGCGGAACGTCCACGGCCCGTCCGGGAGGTCGTCGCCCAGCAGCACGGTGACCTCTCCACGGTCGCCGGGCGCCAGGGTCGTGTCGCGGTCGGTGGGGAAGGGACCGGCCCTCAGGGAACTCGGCCCTTCCGACAGCGACAACCGTCCATCGAGGTCGAGGGCGCGCTGTCCGGTGTTGGCGACGGCCGCGACGATCTTCGGTCGGCCGTCGTCGGTTCGCTGGGGGACTATCTCGCCGATCCGGAAGTCCGAGGGCGGCTCCCCGCCCGGGCCGACGTCGAGATAGGCGCGGATCCCGACGCGATTGACCAGTGCGATGTTCCGCTCCGGGCCCGGTTCGGGAGAGGTCACCTCTGCCCAGATGACGGCGTACCGCTCCGCCTGAGTCGCCCATGGCGGCACGGTGACGGTGGCCTTGACCGGCACCCTGCCGTGCGCCGGCAGGTTCACCGTGGCGTGGTTGAGTGTGATCCACGAGCTCAGCTCGTTGGCGGCCCGGCCCGGGGCGAAGGTGAAGCGGCCGCCCTTGATGCCGGCGGCGGCCGCGTACAACTTCACGTGCTGGGGTTCGGGTGAGGTGCTGTAGACCTCCAGGCGGCGGGTGAAGGTGGTGCCGGGGTTGACATGGTCGACGATGAAGAAGTGCGAGCGCGGGTCGTCCATCCGGTTGGCGGGAATCTCCAGCAGCCTGATGCCGAGGACGGGCTCGCCGGTCGGACGCCCCCGATCCCGGCCCACGTCCGCGGTCGCGGGAGCGCCGATCATCGCGTGCGACAGGAGGGCGAGCAGCGTCGCGCAGACGAGCCGGTGGCGCGGCCGCCGCAGCGGTGGGCTAGGCAACGGAGTGGTTCACCGTGCCGGTGTAGGTGCCGATCACGGCTTGCGCGGGGATGTTGATGACGATGGTCGGGTTCCAGGTGGCGGAGTTGTTGCCGGAGCCGGTCGTTTTGCTGAAGGCGGTGCGCGACACGTCCAGCGACTGCGCGGCCGCCGCGTTGGCCTGGCCGGGGACGAAGTTGCCGGTACCGGTGGTGGCGGTCCCGGGGCCGGACCAGTACCGGGCGTCGCCGGCGGGGATGGTCTCGGGGGCGGTTTCGTTGCCGGTGGTGAAACCCGTCGGCGCGGCGATCACCGACGCCACCCAGGTGGCGTCGAGCGCGGCGCGACTGTCGGACACCGTGACCGCGCCGAGCGGCCCGCTGATCTGGTCGCCCGGCGCGCCGCCTCCGACGCTGACCGGGCCGTTGGGCACGGTGATCGCCAGCCCGCCCGCCGCGGTCACGGTGAAGGTCACCGTGGTGGGGCAGGTGGTCGAGGGGGGGCAGGTGCCGGCTCGGGTGGGCAGGGCCACCATCACCGTGGCCGCCACCACGCCGGCGGCGCCTGCCAGAGGGATGCCCAGACGGCTTTTCGACACTGGTGATCTCCTTCGTCGCGCGACCGTCCCACCCGGGCCGTTCCTAGGTGATCACATACTGCTCAACGTTCAGCCGCCGGATGACCGGACGAGAGGACATCTGGAAACTTTTGGCGATCATATGATCACTTCCGGTGATCTCCGGGCCGGTGATCCGCCTGACGGGGTGCGGCGGGGGTCGAATACGCGCGAGCCGTTCCGGTGCGGCGGCCGGGCGCCCGGGGCGGGCGCAACCCGTCCGGCAGCCCTTTTCGACCGCGTCCGCCTCGCGACGCACCCTGGATGCTCTCCGGCCGCGACCCCGGTGGGCGTGTCCATTTGCCCCGTTACGGGCGTTCGCACCACTGCCTTTGCGCCGGATTTGCCGTCCACGGACGGAGCCGGCCGGCCTGGCCCGAACGGGATGATCTAGGCTGCTACCGGTTTTTCCGCGCACCACCGACATGGATGCGCCCCACGCATCGCCCGCGAGACACGTGAGAGGGATCGCCATGAGGAAGACCCGTGCGGACGACTTCGCCGCACCGGCGCCCCTGTCGCTGGCGGCGTCGCTCCCCCTGCTGCTCGCCCTCGGCGCGTCGGCGCCCGCGGCTGCGGCCTCGGTTCCGGCCACCGGAATCGCGGCGGTCGCGATGGTCGCGATGCGCGCCGATCCACTGGCGATCAGCCTGCCCGACTCGGCGAACCTCGGCGCCGGCGGCACGGGCGGCAACTACAGCGCCTCGCTGGGCACGGTGACCGTGGCCGACTCCCGGGTGGGTATTCCCCCGTGGACGGCGACCGTGTCGGCCACTGATCTCACCCTCGCCGGATCACCGGCCCAGACCATTTCCAAGGCCAACATCGCCTACTGGTCCGGCCCGCCCGTCGCCTCCTCCGGTGGCGGCAGCCGCGTCCCCGGCCAGGCCAGCGCGGCCGACAAGGTTCCCCTGACCACGCAGATGATCGCGTTCCGGGGGCGCAAGGGGACGTTCCCCACCTCCACGAGCTGGCAGCCGACGCTCGTCATCACCGTCCCGGCCTCCGCCACCGCGGGTATCTACACCGGCGTCATCACCCACTCGGTCGCCTGAGCCCCGGCCTTTCCGCCGCCGCCCGCGAGAGTCGTCCCCTTCCATGTGTTCTGGCGTTCCACCAGGAACGTCTCCCCTCCACATGTCCTCGGCGTGGCGGGGCCGAGGTCGCCGCCCGCGAAATCCGGCGGACCCCTGGGCGGCTCCGCGAGGAGTTGGCACTTTCATGACCAGCCACGAACGCAGGTGATCGAAGGCGGCCCGCGATCGCGGGAGATAGTGGGATCGCCGGGACCGGACAGCGGTGACGAACGCCGCCCGGATCGGGTCTTTGACGACATTCACGCCGATTCCCGCTCATGGCGGCTCGACGCCGCGGCTTCGACCGCTCGAATACGTCCAACGGCCGACCGGCGTTCCTTTTCGGTCTCCTGTCCTGTGGAAGGGATGTCATGCGTCATCGCTCTCGACGCCTGGGGTATTCGCTCGTGGCCATGGCCCTGGCCCTGGCGGTAAGCGTCCCCGCGTCGGTGTCCGCCTCCGCCGCCCCGCCGGATCGTCCGCAACACCCCCCACGCCCGTGGGTCACGCTCTGTCTCAAGCTCAAGCTGATGCCGCAGCACCGGCGGATCCGCTGCCACTTCCCGCCCGCACCCCGCCTCGCCTCGCGGGCCCGGCTCGCGGCGGAGAACCGCCAGGCACCGGCGATCAGTGAACTGTCGGTACCGACGAGCCCGGCGTCTCCCATCGGGATCACGTCCGGGCCGGACGGCGCGCTGTGGTTCACCGAGAACTACGGCAACAAGATCGGGCGTCTCGCCACCACGGGCACCTTCATCGAATACACCCTCCCCACCAGCGGCTCCGAGCCGGGGCACATCACCGTCGGCCCGGACGGCGCGCTGTGGTTCACCGAGGCGGTGGGCAACAAGATCGGGCGGATCACCACCAGCGGGACGATCACCGAATACTCCCTGCCCACCGCGAACGCCTATCCGTGGGGCATCACCGTCGGCCCGGACAACAACCTGTGGTTCGTCGAGACGGAGGCCAACCAGATCGGGAAGATCACCACCAGCGGGACGATCACCGAGTACCCCATACCCACCTCGAGCTCCTATCCCACGCGCATCACCGCCGGCCCGGACGGCAACCTGTGGTTCACCGAGTCGCTGGCGGGCAACATCGGGAAGATCACCACCAGCGGGACGATCACCGAGTTCACCGTCCCGTCCTCCGGCGCGATGCCCGTCGGGATCACCGCCGGCCCGGACGGCAACCTGTGGTACACCGACGGCAACGGCAAGGTCAGCAACCTCACCACCACCGGCACCTTCACCGAGTACTCGCTCACCGATCCCAACAGCTTCGCGTGGGGCATCACCGTCGGCTCGGACAACAATCTGTGGTTCACCGAGCAGAGCGCCAACAACGTCGCCAGCGTCACCACCTCCGGAACGATCAACGAGTACCCGCTGCCGACCAGCGTCTCCGGTCCCTTCGACATCACGCTCGGACCCGACAACAACCTCTGGCTCACCGAGAACTACGTCGACAACGTCGCCCTCGTGGCGATCTGACCGCACCGGTCGACGGAAACCGAGATCCACCAGCGACGATCAACACCTCACATCCGCAGCCGCCCCGGTCCGAACCTCCGGACCGGGGCGGCGCCGTCCGGAAAGCTGCCTCCACCAGCCCCCGCGCGGGCTGACCACGACAGATACCGGGCGGAGAACGACGACATCAAGCGCGCGAAGGCGCCGCGAACACGGACCGGGCCACCCGGCCGAGCTCGCCCAGGACCTCGGTGTTGAGCAGGTACGCGAGCCTGGTCTCGCGGATCAGCCGTCCCTTCTCGGCCTCGTTCAGGGGAAGCGCGTCCAGCCGGGCCCGGTACTCGTTCTTGAAGCGGGGCAGGCTGCCGATCCCGTCGAAGAGGTAGAAGTCGACGCCGCCGCCCGGCCGGTAGCCGTAGATCTTCTGCAGCTCCATCCGGATGAACTGCCCGCCGGACAGGTCGCCCATGTAACGGGTGTAGTGGTGGGCGATGTAACCGCCCGGCCAGGTGGCCACCTGGTTGATGCGGGCCACCAGGGTCAGGGTCGGCTTGGAGGGCTCGATCCTGGACCTCCAGCCGGACCCGTAGATCGTCTCCAGGTCGCGGACCAGCGCCTCCTCCCGGTAGAGCTCGGGAATGACGAACGGCGCCGCGACGGGATCGGCGGCCAGTGAGCGGGAGGCGCTCTCCAGGGCCACGTAGGCGAAGTAGTGCTGGGCGACCATCTCGCCGTAGGCCTCGGGGCTGAGGTCGCCCGCCATCAGCGCCTTGAGGTAGCTCTCGTCCTCGGCGGACTCGTGATCACCCCAGGTGGCGTTCCTGAGGACTTCGGAGAAGGGCGATTCGCTCATGATCACTCCGCGACGAGGAAACCTTTTATTATGACGCAGTGTCACAAAAGCCGCGGCACCCCGTCAAGCAGATGACGACACCTTGTCGTTAAATCGTCTGCGCGTTGATCGGGGAAGCCAGACGAGCGCCAGAACGGCCGCGAACACCGGGAACCAGCCCAGCCGGTGCGACAACCAGACCGGTTCGTCGGGCACCGCCAGCAGGCCGGGCACGTCGCCGAAGCGCAGAGCGGCGACGGCGAGCACGACCACCGCGCTCTGGTGCCACAGGAAGAGCGTCATCGCCGACAGGTTGGCCAGCGCGACCACCGCCCACAGCCGGGGACGCCGCATCATCCGGGCCAGCGGCGCGCGGACGAGCAGCGCCAGCCCCACCTGGGCGAGGCCGAAGCAGACCACGGCCAGGCTGGGCGGGCTGAGGTTGGAGACCGCGTCCCCGGTCACGCCCACCATGCTCGCCGGATACCCGGCCCCGCCGACCAGCAGCGCCGCCCCGGCCGCCCCGCCGGCCAGCAGGCCCGCCGCCACCCGGCGCGAGCCGAGCAGCCCACCCGCCCAGGCGATCCCCAGCGCGTACGGCACCAGCCATCCGGCCGCCAGGTTCGCCCACCCGGTCCAGGCGGGGGCGCCGAGCCCGAACCTGGCCAGGTCCACCCCGAGCACGACGACGAACGCCACGGCGGCCGTGATGCCCGGGTGCGCGCGCAGGAGGAGGGGAGTGGCCGCGGTCAGCGCGGCGAAGACGGCCAGGAACCACAGCGGCCCGATCGCCGGGACCACCATCGCCCTGATCGTTCCCGCCGAGGTCCCGCGCAGCGCCATCCCCGCCGCGATCCCCGCCCAGACCAGGACCAGCGGCACCGCCGGCCCCAGCAGCCTCCCCACCCTGGCCCGCACCCAGATTCCGGCCCGGTACGCGCCGCCACCGGCCTCCCGGCGTGAACCGCGAGCCGCCGCGTAGCCGCCGACGAAGAAGAACACCGCCAGCGTCTGGAACACCCAGGACAGCGGCGTGAACCCCGGCAGGTGGGCGAGCGGGCTGGACAGGTGAACCGCCCCCGCCGCGCCCGGTGCCCACGCCGTCACCAGCCAGTGCCCCAGCACCACGCCCACGATCGCCAGCGCCCGCAGCGCGTCGACCCCCCGGTCCCTGCCTTCGGGGGTGGCCGCCTCGATCCCGGCCGCGAGACTAGCCACGGGACACCTCGCCGCCACGGCCGAGCGCGATCAGGGTCAGGTTGCGCAGGGACTCGCCGCCCGGTCGGAGATACTCGCTGTGCCCGGCGGAGCCGGTACCGAACAGGCGGGCGCCGAAGGCCGGGGCGGCGGGATCGGGACCGAAGCCGAGCGGCCCGATCCTGAGCTTGGGCACCTCGCGCATCCAGTCGCGGGCGCCGCTGCCCGCCCACAACCGGGTGCCGCCCAGCTCGGCGGCCGACGAGACGCCCAGCCCCGGGCTGCCGAACACGGCCGTGTCCGCGACCCCGGAACCGGGCACGGCCCCGGCGCACACCACCGAGCCGTAACTGTGACACAGCAGGCTGACCCGTTTCCCCCTGAGCGCCCCGGTGACGTACCGTCGCAACTCCACCGCACCCCGTTCCGCGGCCTCCCCGGTCATCACACCGAGGCTGAGCGTCGCCGGGCTGTCGTAGCCGAGCCAGGCGACCACCGCCAGCCTAGCTCCCGGATCCAGTGTCCGCGCCTCGGCCAGCAGCGCCCGTGCCCCGCCCCCCGGCGTGCTGTACGGCCTGGCCCTGCCGCCGTCGAAGGTGGCGGCCGTGGTGTCGGAGCCGGGGACGACGACCGCGACGTGCTCGGCCGTGCCGAGGTCGCCGTAGACCCGCACCACCCGGTCGCCCGCGGGCGGCGGGACCGTCACGTAGGCGAGCGCCGCGGCGACGGCCACGGCGAGCGAGCGGCGGAACATGGGAGCCTCCTGTCCGGTCTGAAGAACCGAACAGAACGCTAGGAATCACGGCCTGTAACCCGCGTCACCCCGAGGTGGCCACCTTCCCCGTCCCCCTCGGGAGCGAGGGGGGTGATCCGCGCCGCTTCCGGGCCCTTTCCGGGCCGGGGCGGGGCTGTCCCCGGGCCGATCCCGGGCCGCGGGACGCCGCCGTCGACGGGCCCGGCGATAAACTCGGCGGATGGAGACGGAGCGGTTGGTCATGCGCAGGTGGCGGGATGACGACCGGGAGCCGTTCGCCGCACTGAACGCCGACCCCGAGGTGATGGAGCACTTCCCGGCCCCGCTGACCAGGTCGCAGAGCGACGCCATGGTCGACAGGATCGAGCGGGCCTTCGACGAGCACGGCTACGGGCTCTGGGCGCTGGAGGTCGGGCAGACGGGCCGGTTCATCGGTTTCACCGGGCTGGCGTGGCAGCGGTTCGAGGCGCCCTTCACCCCCGTCCTGGAGGTCGGCTGGCGGCTGGCCCGGCACACCTGGGGGCACGGGTACGCCGCCGAGGCGGCCAGGCGGGCCGTCGCCGAGGGCTTCGCGGTGGCCGGGGTGGACGAGATCGTCTCCATGACGGCCGTGCGCAACGCGCGTTCGCGCGCGGTGATGGAGCGGCTGGGCATGACCCGCGACCCGGCCCGCGACTTCGACCATCCGGCGGTGCCCGAAGGTCACCCGCTGCGCCCCCACGTCCTGTACCGGCTCGGGCGACCGTAGCGGCGAGCGCCTCAGGGGGCAGGACGTCGGCGGTTTCGCTCGAAAGCCCGCGGAGACGGCGACACCAGGGGATCCGCGACCTTCCTTTGATCCCGCCGGTGTCCCGGCCCGGGCCACGGGCCACCTCCGAGGTTCACTCTCCCGGCCGGACCAGGCCCGTCTCGTAGGCGTGGACGATCGCCTGGGCGCGGTCGCGCAGGTTCAGCTTCGCGAGGATCCGGCCGACGTGGGTCTTGACGGTCTGCTCCGACAGCACGAGCTCCTCGGCGATCTCCTGGTTGGACCTGCCCCGCGCGATGAGGGTGAGCACCTCCGTCTCGCGCTCGGTGATGTCGTCCAGCCGCCCGCGCGGGCGGCTCGGGCCGATGCGGGCGAACTCCGCGATCAGCCGCCTGGTCACCGAGGGGGCCAGCAGCGCCTCCCCGGCCGCCACCACCCGGACCGCCTCGGCCAGTTGCTGCGCCGAGGCGTCCTTGAGCAGGAACCCGCTCGCCCCGGCCCGCAGCGCCTCGTAGACGTAGTCGTCGAGGTCGAACGTCGTCAGGATCAGGATCCTCGGCGCGGGATCGACGGACCTCATGATCTCCCGTGTCGCCGCGAGGCCGTCCATCACCGGCATCCGCACGTCCATCAGCACCACGTCGGGCCGCAGCTCGGCCACCCGCGCCACGGCCTCGGCGCCGTTGGCGGCCTCGCCGACGACCTCGATGTCGGGCTGCGAGCTCAGGAACACCGTGAAACCGGTCCGTACCATGCCCTGGTCGTCGGCGATGAGCACCCGGGTCGTCATCGAATCTCCTCGAGCGTGGAGCCCCCGGAGCGCGCGCCGGGGGAGGGGGTCATGCGTCCTCGCTGATCGGCAGTATGGCGGTTACCGCGAAGCCCGTCCCGGTCGGACCGACCCAGAGCCTCCCGCCGAGCACGGACACCCGTTCCCTCATCCCGATCAGGCCGTGTCCCATGTGTCCCCGCTCATCGGGGGACTCGGGGGACTCGGGGGACTCGGAGGGCTCGGGGGAGCGGTGCCCGGCGCTGTTCGTCACCTGGACGTGCAGCTCGGCGCCGTACCGGGCGACCTTCAGCGAGACGGTGGAACCGGGGGCGTGCCGCATGGCGTTGCTGAGCGACTCCTGGGCGATCCGGTAGGCGGACAGGCTCACCGCCGTGGGGAGCCGGGCCAGGTCACCGACGAGTTTGAGCGTCACGACGAGCCCGGCGGAGCGCGCGGTGTCGGCGAGCTCCTCCAGGCGGCCGAGGCCCGGCTGCGGCGCGGTGTCGGCGTGCCCGTCCCCCTCCCGGAGGACGCCCAGCACGCGGCGCATCTCGGTCATGGCCGCGAGGGAGAGCGCGCGGATCTCCTTCAGTCCCTCCTCGAGGCGCCGCGCGTCCCCGGACGCCTGCAGCGGGACGGCCTCGGCCTGGATGGCGATCACCGACATGTGGTGGGCGACGACGTCGTGGAGCTCCCTGGCGATCCTGGCCCGCTCCTCCAGCGCGGCCTGGGCCGCGAGGGCCCGCTCGCTGCGCCGTTCCTCCTGGGCCAGCAGCCCGGCGGCCAGCCGCCGGGCGCGCACGTTGTAGCCGAACAGGACGGTCACCGAGACCGTGCCGACGACGAGGGCCGTCGAGTTGGGGTGGATCATCCAGGCGGCGAGGAACGAGACGATCCACACGCCCACGGTGATGTGCCGCTCGCAGCGGACCGCGACCGCGTAGACCACGAGTACGTACATGATCGAGGCGGCCGCGGTGTAGGGGACCTCGTGGAGGAACTGCCGCGATACGACCGTCCCCAGGGGAACGAGCAGGAAGGCCGACCGCCAGGCGGCCAGCGGCCACCGGTCGCGCAGCGCGAGCGGCAGGGAGAAGGCCAGGGCCGCGAACATGAGCCCCTGCTGGTCGAGGGGGGAACGCGCCGCGGCCGCCTCGGTCTCGAGGTAGGACAGGCCGCCGCCGAACAGGACGAAGGTCAGTGCCAGGTCGCCCAGCAGGACCAGGTCGATCGTCCGGAACGGCAGCAGCCCCAGGGCGCGCGGCACGCGGCGGGTGAGGCGGCGTGATCGGGGACGGGCCGGGTCGGGGGCCCCGGTCACCAGCGCCTCGGTGAGCGGGCGGGCCAGCCGTACGGCGGGTTCCCACGCCCGCCGCGTATGTCGTGCGAGGAACCGCCGCGCGGGGCTGGGGATCACCCGGATCAGCGTAGGCGGCTCGGCCGTGGCCCGCATCCCACCAGGGGGTGACCTCCGATATGCGACCGGGGAGGGAACCCGTGCCGTCCGGTGGGCTCGGGCCGTGCCCGGACCGGGTCGCCGGCCGCCTCACACGCCGGGTCGCCTTCCGGGCGGAGTCGCGAAGAGAGCGGGGACGGCCACGCCCTCGCTCTCTTCCAGATGATTCCCCGTGCGCCCGCCTTCGCTGAACGTTTCATCGGCCGGCACCGTCCACCAGGGTCATCCGGCCATGGTGGTGGCGCGACGTTGACCGGTTCCGTCCCGAGTGTGATTTTCCTTGGAAGGGCCGATCACTGAAGGGGGCACATCGATGCGGGTAACGACATGGCTGGCCGGTTGGGTCGGCGGAGGAGTGGTGGCCGCCGCTCTCGTCTTCCTGCCGGCCGGAAACGCAACGGCCGCACCGTCACCGGTGCCCTCTCCGTCCCCCGCCCTCCCGTGCCGTACGGCGCCGCAGACTCCGGCGCCCTCCAGCACCCCGCCGACCGCGCCGGGAACGCCGACGGTCGTGAACGTCACGCTCACCATGGTGCGCCTGAGCTGGACCGCCTCCACCGATCCGCACGGCATCGCCTGCTACTACGTGTACGAGAACAAGAACGGCACGGCCGTCCGGCTGGCCACCCTCCAGCCCGCGGTCACCGAGACGACGATCTTCTTTCCGTTCCCCCCGCGCGGCGTCGCGTCGGAGGTCCACCACGTGTACGTCGTGGCCGTCGACTCGAAGGGTGAGGTGAGCCCCCCGTCCGGAACGACGGCCGTCACGATCTACAACGACCTCCCCCCGGAGCCCGGCACCTGCGAGGTGAAGTACAGCTCCTGGACGTGGGGCAACGGGATGAACACGAACATCAGGATCTCCAACAACGGCTCCACACCCCTCGTCAACTGGCGGCTCACGTTCGCCTTCGCCGACTCCGGACAGCGGGTGACCTCGGGCTGGGCGGCCGCCTGGTCGCAGACCGAGAGCGCGGTGACGGCCGCGAGCCCGCCCTGGAACAAGGACCTCGCTCCCGGGCAGTCCCTGGTCATCGGCTTCCAGGGCACCCACACGGGCGCCAACCCCACCCCGGCCCTCTTCCGGGTCAACGGGATCCCGTGCGACCAGGCGTGAGGAAGGGGACCGGCCCGATGACATCCCCGCGCTGAACGGTCAGAGCCTGTCCGACGGCGGAACCGGAGGTCCGGACCGGGTGAAGGCGCACCCCCGCGGGGGTGCGCCTTCACCCGGTCCGGACCTGAAACATGTGCCCACCTGGGGTTCGCCCGGCCACCCGGGCAATGCTGATTACACGATTACGATCGCTCACAGCGAACTCGCTCAACCTCGGGAACATTCTCAGGCTCCCATTAATTGAGTGTGTATAACTCAACCCTTGGAGTTCACATGAGTGAGAGCTTGATCCTCCCGGTCCTGCCGCTCGACGACGAGGTCGTGCTGCCGGGCATGGTGGTCCCGCTTGACCTGTCGGAGACCGAAGTCCGGGCCGCGATCGACGCGGCACAGGCTCTCGCTGACAACAAGCCGGAGGTCCTTCTCGTTCCCCGGATCGACGGCAGATACGGCTCGGTGGGCGTGAGGGCGATCGTCGAGCAGGTGGGCAGGCTCCCCGGAGGCGAGCCCGCGGCCGTGGTGCGCGGTGTCGACCGGGTCCGCGTGGGCACCGGCACGACCGGCCCCGGCGCGGCCCTGTGGGTGCAGGCCACCCGCATTCCCGCCGTCGCGGCGGGTGAGCGCGCCCACGAGCTCGCCAAGGAGTACAAGGCGCTGGCCACCACGATCCTGCAGAAGCGGGGCGCGTGGCAGGTCGTCGACGCGGTCAACCAGATGGACGACCCCTCGATCCTCGCCGACAACTCCGGTTACGCCCCCTGGCTGAGCACCCCGCGCAAGGCCGAGATCCTCCAGACCGCCGACCCGGCCGACCGCTTGGAGAAGCTGGTCGAGTGGTCCCGCGAGCACCTGGCCGAGCTCGACGTGGCCGAGACGATCCGCAAGGACGTCCAGGAGGGCATGGAGAAGCAGCAGCGAGAGTTCCTGCTCCGCCAGCAGCTCGCCGCGGTCCGCAAGGAGCTCGCCGAGCTGAACGGCGACACCTCCTCCTCCGAGGAGGAGGACTACCGCTCCCGCGTCGAGGCCGCCGACCTGCCCGAGAAGGTGCGCGAGGCCGCGCTCAAGGAGGTCGACAAGCTGGAGCGGACCTCCGACCAGTCTCCCGAGACCGGCTGGATCCGCACCTGGCTCGACACCGTCCTCGACATCCCGTGGAACGAGCGGACCGAGGACTCGTACGACATCGCCGCGGCCCGCGCCGTCCTCGACGCCGACCACACCGGCCTCGACGACGTCAAGGACCGCATCATCGAGTACCTGGCCGTCCGCGGGCGCAGGGCCGAGAAGGGCCTCGGCGTGGTCGGCGGGCGCCGCAGCGGCGCGGTGCTGGCGCTGGCCGGTCCCCCTGGAGTCGGCAAGACCTCCCTCGGCGAGTCCGTGGCCCGCGCCATGGGCCGCAAGTTCGTCCGCGTCGCCCTCGGCGGCGTGCGCGACGAGGCCGAGATCCGCGGCCACCGGCGCACCTACGTCGGCGCCCAGTCCGGCCGGATCGTCCGGGCCATCCGCGAGGCCGGCTCGATGAACCCGGTCGTGCTGCTCGACGAGGTCGACAAGGTCGGCTCCGACTACCGGGGCGACCCGACGGCCGCGCTGCTCGAGGTGCTCGACCCGGCGCAGAACCACACCTTCCGCGACCACTACCTGGAGGTGGAGCTCGACCTCAGCGACGTGCTCTTCCTGGCGACCGCCAACGTGCTGGAGGCCATCCCCGGCCCGCTGCTGGACCGCATGGAGATCGTGACGCTCGACGGCTACACCGAGGACGAGAAGGTCGCCATCGCCCGCGACCACCTGCTCCCGCGCCAGCTCGACAAGGCCGGTCTCACCGCGGAGGACGTCACCGTCGGCGAGGACGCGCTGCGCAAGCTCGCCGGCGAGTACACCAGGGAGGCCGGGGTCCGGTCCCTGGAGCGCTCGATCGCCAGGATCATGCGCAAGGTGACGGCCAACGTCGCGCTCGGCGAGAGCGAGCTGCCCGTGACGGTGGAGGACCTGGTCCCCTACCTGGGCCGCCCGCGTAACGTGCCGGAGTCCTCGCTTCCCGAGTCCAGCCAGCGTACGGCGGTGCCCGGCGTGGCCACCGGCCTGGCGGTCACCGGGGCGGGCGGTGACGTCCTCTACGTGGAGGCGTCCCTGGCCGATCCCGAGACCGGCGACACCGGCCTGACCCTGACCGGCCAGCTCGGCGACGTCATGAAGGAGTCGGCTCGGATCGCGCTCTCCTACCTGCGCTCGCGGGGCGCGGAGCTGGAGCTGCCGGTCGGTTCCCTCAAGGACCGCTCGGTGCACGTCCACTTCCCGGCCGGAGCCGTTCCCAAGGACGGCCCGTCCGCGGGCGTCACCCTGATCACGGCCCTGGCCTCGCTGCTCTCCGGCCGTCAGGTCCGCGCCGACGTGGCTATGACCGGCGAGGTCTCCCTCACCGGCCGGGTGCTCCCGATCGGCGGGGTCAAGCAGAAGCTGCTGGCCGCCCACCGGGCGGGCATCACGACCGTGCTGATCCCGGCGCGCAACGAGCCCGACCTGGACGACGTCCCGCAGGCCGTCCGCGACGAGCTCACCGTGCACACGGTGAGCGACGTGCGCGAGGTCCTGGAGATCGCGCTCACCCCGGCCAAGGTGGCCCAGCACACCGCCGCCTGACCCGTGTTCCCCGCGACGGCCCGCCCTCTCCCCGGAGAGGCCGGGCCGTCGCCGTTCTCGTACGGAACGGGCTTAACGAATATAAATGGACGAATCATCAAGTCCAGGCCCAGCGGGCCGGGCGCAGGCTGTCCGAGGCGGGGGAGGTGTGGATGCTCCTGGAGCGGGTCGACGCCGACGGGCTCAACACCCGCACCGTACCGGTGATGACCAGGCGTCGCCGGGATCGACCGGGTACGGCCACGGGGGGTCCCGCCGGAGACGGACGTTCGTGACCGGTGATCGGTTTCACATAACATGTCGGGAATGAGGGCAAAGCAAGGGCACGTTGGGGACCAGCTGTGATCGATGTTTCGGGCCTGCGGAAGGTCTATCAGGATCGGGGCCGAGAGGTGGTCGCCGTCGACGGCGTGGATCTCCACGTCCGCGAGGGTGAGATATTCGGCGTGCTCGGGCAGAGCGGCGCCGGCAAGAGCACCCTGCTGCGCTGCGTGAACCTGCTGGAGCGACCCACCTCCGGCACCGTCTCGGTGGCGGGCCAGGAGCTGACCTCCCTGCGCGAGGGCGACCTGCGCAGGGCCCGGCAGCGGATCGGGATGATCCACCAGCACTTCGCACTGCTCTCCTCCCGCACGGTCGCCGGGAACGTCGCCTTCCCGCTGGAGGTCATGGGGATGGCCAAGGCCGAGCGCGTCAGGCGTACGGCCGAGCTGCTGGAGCTGGTCGGACTGGCCGACAAGGCCGGGGCACACCCCGCGCAGCTGTCGGGCGGGCAGAAGCAGCGGGTCGGCATCGCCCGCGCGCTGGCCGGAAGCCCCCCGGTACTGCTCTCGGACGAGGCCACCTCGGCGCTCGACCCCGGTACCACGCAGTCGATCCTGGCCCTGCTCAAGCGCCTCAACCGCGAGCTCGGCCTGACGATCCTGCTGATCACCCACGAGATGCACGTCGTCAAGTCGATCTGCGACTCGGTCGCCGTCATGCGGGACGGCCTGGTCGAGGAGTCGGGGACCATCCCCGAACTGATCTCCAGGCCCGGCTCCAGGCTCGCCGCGGAGCTGTTCCCCCTGCCGGAGCCGGAGCCGGGCCAGGTCACGATCACCTTCACCGGGCAGGCCGACGAGCCGGTGGTGTCGCAGGTGGTCCGCAAGTTCGACGTGGACGTCAACATCCTCGGCGGAGCCCTGGAGGAGGTGGCGGGCGTCTCGACCGGACGGTTGCGCCTGCTCGTCACCGGTGACGAGCGCGCCGCCGCGCTCACCTACCTGGCCGAACGCGGCCTGCTCGTCGAGGAGGCCCGATGACCTGGGAAGAGATGTTCCCGCTGCTGATGGAGTCGACCGGCCAGACCGTCCAGATGGTCCTGTGGTCGACCCTGTTCACGGTGATCCTCGGCCTCCCGCTCGGGGTGGCCCTGGTCGCCACCGACCGGGGCGGGCTGTTCCCCTCGCCCGCGCTCAACCGGGTGCTCGGGCTGGTCGTCAACATCGGCCGCTCGCTGCCCTTCATCGTGCTGATGATCGCGATTCTCCCGCTGACCAGGCTGATCGTCGGCACGACCATCGGCACCATCGCCTCGGTGGTCCCGCTGACGCTCGGCGCGGCGCCGTTCTTCGCCCGGCTGGTGGAGACCGCGCTGCGCGAGGTCGGCAGGGACAAGGTGCAGGCGGCCCAGGCCATGGGGGCCGGGCGCGTGACCATCGTCGGCAAGGTCCTGCTGCCCGAGGCGATGCCCGGCCTGGTCGCGGGGCTCACGGTGACCGTGGTCGCGCTGATCTCGTACTCGGCGATGGCCGGGGCGATCGGCGGGGGAGGACTCGGGGACCTGGCGATCCGCTACGGCTACCAGCGCTTCGAGACCACGCTCATGATCGTCACCGTGGTGGTGCTGGTCGCCGTCGTGCAGATCGTGCAGACCCTGGGCGACACCGTCGCCCGCCGTCTCGCGCGTAACTGACCGGATTGTCACATTGATCATTTAATTCTATTTCATGATCTATCCGGTAAGCAATCTGATTTGATCATTGGCGTGGCCTGGTGTTTCAAGTGACGTGAAAGTCAGGGGCAATCGGCGCATCGTACAACATGTGTGTCAGAATCCTCACTCCCGAGAGGAACCCCTCGAAATGCGATTCGCCAGCCGAATCCTGTTGGGCGCCGGTATGGCCGCCCTGCTCGCCACGGGCGCCCCGGCGATGGCCAACGCCGAGACCGCGACCCCCGTCCAGACCGCCACCGCCGCGACCCCCTACTTCGTCGACTCCTGGGGACCGTACTACTCCGGTGACGAGAAGGCGGAGGCCGAAGGCAAGGTCGCCGTGGAGAAGAAGTCACAGAAGCACTGGTACTGGAAGAAGTATTCCAAGATCGTCAAGAAGTGCTACTGGCACAAGGGTGAAAAGAAGTGCAAGTGGGTGAAGCAGTGGTTCAAGAAGCGCGCGTGGAAGTGGGAGCACGAATACCACTACACCGTCGGTAGCAAGCTCACCAACCACAAGTGGTGGAGCAAGCCCAAGCACTTCTGTGCGTGGGAGACCTTCAAGGTCGTGGGCTTCGACGGCTCGTCCACCTTCAAGAGCTTCAAGAACTGCTCCAAGAAGCCCGCCTTCTACTCCTTCTCCGGCACGGACGCCGAGCACATCTACGTCAAGGTGAGCCGGGGCAACCACGGCCACCCCAACGGCTACCAGAGTGGCTGGGAGCACGTCTACAGCCACGCCTGATCCGCACGGCCGAGGCTCCCCGGAACACGGCCGCGCTGCGCACGGCCCGAGCTCCCAGGAGTACGACCACGCTGATCCACCCGGCCGGGACCCTCCCGGGTACGGCCACCTCCGATCCACCCGGCCAGGACTCTCCCGAGGCCTGAGCACCCCCTGGGCCGCGACCTCACGCGAGGTCGCGGCCCAGCCGCGTGCGGGCACTTCTCACCGAACTTCTCACCGAGTAATGTTCGGTTTCATGCACCCGGGAGCGATCGCAGCAGTCTCGCCCGACAAACCCGCTGTGATCATGGCGGGCTCCGGACGGGTCGTCACCTACCGCGAGCTGGACGAGGAGTCCAACCGCCTCGCCCACCTCTTCCGCGCCGCCGGGCTGCGACCGGGTGACCACATCGCCTTCATGCTGGAGAACCACCCGCTGTTCCTGGCGGTCGCGTGGGCCGCGCACCGCTCCGGCCTGTACTACACCGCGATCAGCCCGCGGCTGAAGACCGACGAGCTCGCCTACATCGTCGACAACTGCGAGGCCCGGATCTTCATCTCCTCGGCCGCCCTCGCGGACGTGGCCGTCTCCATCGCGGACCGTACCCCGGGCGTCGGGCTCAGGCTCATGCTGGACGGCGTGGCCCCGGGCTTCGACTCGTACGAGAAGGCCGTCGCGGCCCACCCCGCCACCCCGGTCGAGGACGAGTGCCAGGGCGTGGACATGCTCTACTCCTCGGGTACCACCGGACGGCCCAAGGGTGTCGAGCCCACCCTCTCCCAGGCCCCGCTGGACACGCCCGGGCCGCTGCTGCAGCTCATCCAGTTCCTGTTCGCGCCCTCCGCCGACAGCGTCTACCTCTCCCCGGCGCCGCTGTACCACGCCGCTCCGCTGCGCTACTGCATGACCTTCCAGCGCCTGGGCGCCACGCTCGTCGTGATGGAGAGGTTCGACCCCGAGCAGGCGCTCGCGCTCATCGAGAAGTACCGCGTCACCCACTCACAGTGGGTGCCGACCATGTTCATCAAGATGCTCAAGCTGCCCGAGGAGACCCGCGCGCGTTACGACCTGTCGTCGCTGACCTGCGCGATCCACGCCGCCGCCCCCTGCCCCGTCCCCATCAAGGAACGGATGATCGACTGGTGGGGCCCGATCGTCCACGAGTACTACGCGGGGACCGAGGGCAACGGCTTCCTGTACGCCGGCTCCCAGGACTGGCTCGGTCACAAGGGCACGGTCGGCCGCCCGCTGCTCGGCGTCGTCCACATCTGCGACGAGGACGGCAACGAGCTGCCGCCGCGCGAGCACGGCACCGTCTACTTCTCCGACGGCCCCCAGTTCGTCTACCACGGCGACGAGGACAAGACGCGGGCCTCGCGCGACCCCCGGGGCCGGGGCTGGACCACCCTCGGCGACATCGGCTATCTCGACGAGGAGGGCTTCCTCTACCTCACCGACCGCCGCTCCTACATGATCATTTCTGGCGGGGTCAACGTCTACCCGCAGGAGGCCGAGAACGTCCTGTCCGTCCATCCGAAGGTGGCGGACGTGGCCGTCTTCGGCATTCCCGACGAGGAGATGGGCGAGCAGGTCAAGGCCGTCGTCCAGCCGCTCTCCATGGACCTGGCGGGCCCGGGGCTGGAAGCCGAGCTGATCGAGTACTGCCGGTCCCAGCTCGCGCTCTACAAGTGTCCCCGGTCGGTCGACTTCCGCGAGGAACTGCCCAGGCACCCCACGGGAAAGCTCTACAAGCGCCTCCTGCGCGACGAGTACTGGCCCGCCGGCTCCTGAGCCGTCCAGCGGTGGTGCCCGCGTCCACCTGATCGGCGGGATCGCCGCGACGGGAGAGGGTCGCGTACGGTGACGGGCCGGCCCGCGAGGAACCGGGGCCGCCGGCGGCGGTCGCCGGGAACCCGGGCGGTCATTCCTCGGCGCAGGCCTGTTTCTCTTCCTCGGCCGAGGTGTTGATGCGGCTGAGGAGCCCGTAGAGCTGGGCGATCTCCTCCTCGTCGAGGCCGGAGCACAGCTCTCGCTCCAGCGCCGTGAGCGCCTCCTGCACCTTGGTGAGCGCGTCCGCTCCCGCGGCGGTCATCTCCACGATGTGGCGGCGCCGGTCGGCGGGATCGCGGCGGCGCTCGGCGAGCCCGTCACGTTCCAGATCGTTGAGGATCGCCACCAGCACGCTGGGGTCGACCGCCAGCGCCTCGATGAGGGCCTGCTGGCCCATGGGGCCGCTCTCCTCGAGGTTCATCAGCGTGACGGCGTGCCTGGGGGTCAGGCCGGTCACGCCGAGTGCGTGACGCATGCGGATGTTCGTGACGGTGCCGTGGCGGGCCAGAAGCATGCCGAGACGGTCCACGGCCCTCGGCGCACGGATGTCCTCGACTCCCATGCCCGTACCGTAACACGGACCGAATGATCGGTGAACCTAAATAGTTGACGCCCTTCAACGATATGTTAGTGTCAACGACATGCCGGGCGCCGCATCGGCACGTACGGCCTGGTCAGACCCGTTTTCGACGTTCCGGCCGACGTGTCCACCGCGAGGCGGCCGGATCCAGCCGACGGCCGTCCGGGCTCCGCCCGCGCCGGACCAACGTGATTCCGAACCAGAAAGAGATCGGGAACCTGTGATGAGCGATATCGCACCCGCATGGCAGCCCACCGTCGTCGTGGTCGGCGGAGGCTACGGAGGCGTCCGCGTCGCCAAGGCGCTCGACGACGTGGCCGACGTCGTGCTCGTCGACCCCAAGGACGCCTTCGTGCACAACGTCGCCGCGCTGCGGGCCCTGGTGGACCCGGCCTGGCTGCCGCGCATCTACTTCCCGTACGACACCCTGCTCACCCGGGGCCGGGTGGTCCGCGACCGGGCCGTCAGCGTCGACTCCAAGCGCGTCGTCCTCGGGTCCGGCGAGGAGATCGCCGCCGACTACATCGTGCTCGCGACCGGCTCCTCCTACCCGTTCCCCGGCAAGAGCGACGCCGTCGAGACCGAGGCCGCGCACGAGCACTACCGGACCTCGCACCGGGCCCTCGCCGCGGCCGACGGGGTGCTGCTGCTGGGCGCGGGCCCGGTGGGACTGGAGCTCGCCGGAGAGATCAGGGCCGTCTGGCCCGACAAGCGCATCACCGTCGCCGACATCGGCGACGACATCCTCCCCGGCCCGTACAAGCCCGAGCTGCGGGTCGAGCTCCGCCGCCAGCTGGACGAGCTCGGCATCGAGCTGCTGCTGGGCAGCCCGCTGCGCGAGGCGCCGGCGACCGAGCCCGGCACCGCCGCGCCCTTCACCGTGACGACCGAGGCGGGCACGGAGGTCACCGCCGACATCTGGTACCGCTGCCACGGCGTCAGGCCCCTCACCGGCTACCTCGCCGACGACCTGGCCCCCGCCCTCACGGCGAGGCATCTCGTCGAGGTGACCCCCGAGCTGCGGCTGGTCGGGCAGGACAGCGTCTTCGCGCTCGGCGACATCACCACCCTGGGCCCGCCGATGGCGGCGCACGCGGGAATGCAGGCCGAGGTCGTCGCCGCGAACATCCGCGCCCTGATCACCGGCGAGGGAGAGGTGGGGGCCTACGAGCCGATGCCGCCCGTCATCGTGGTGCCGCTCGGCCCCGAGCGCGGCTCGGGCCAGCTCCCCGGCCAGGACGGCGTCCTCGACGGCCCCGCCGTCGCGCAGATCAAGGGTGGCGGCCTGCTGATCGAGAACCAGGCGGAGGTCTTCGGGGTCGGTGAGAAGTAGCCGCGAAGTGTTCGCCCGGTGATTTCGAATGATCGGGACCCTCGCTGAGCACGGCGGATAAAGCCGTTGTCAGAGGATCCCGATCACCGCGATCAGGCTCTTAACCAGGTCTTATACGCGGTCGGGCATTGTTTTCAGTAGCCGGTGACCACCGGCCTCCGCCCGTTCGATCGGGGGGACGTAGGACGTGGGGGAAGACATGGACCCGAACAGGAATGAGCAGCAGGACACACCGGCCGCGGCGACCCCCGGGAACGACGGCTGGACCCAGTTCGGCAAGGTGCCGCCCCGCGCCGGCGCCTACCGCGCCGCCGACACCGGACCGCAGCCGACGCTGATCCACCCCGTGCCGGAGCAGCTCGCCGCCGAGGCGCCCGGAGGGTACGGAGGGGCCGGGGGGCCCGGGGGACACGGGGGGCCGGGGGCGGTCCCCCCGCAGCGGGGGCGGCTCACCGCAGGGCAGAAGGTAGGTGCCGGTCTCGCGCTGGCGGCCATGGCCGTCGGTGGCGGGGTCGCGGGGGCCTTCGCCGCGACGAGCCTCAACAGCGGCGCCGTCGCCCAGGTCTCGTCGGCCGGCCCGGTGGTCAGCCCGGTCGGCAACGCGACCACGGTCGCCGACATCGCCCAGGCCGTCCAGCCCTCCGTGGTGTCGATCGAGATCAGGACCGCCGCCGGCGGGGGCGAGGGATCCGGGGTGGTGCTGTCCGCCGACGGCCTGATCCTGACCAACAACCACGTGGTGGAGGCCGGGGGCCAGGGGGGTCCTGGCAGCCAGGTGACGGTCAAGTTCAGCGACGGGAAGTCCGCCACCGCGAAGATCATCGGCACTGATCCGGCCACCGACCTCGCGGTCATCAAGGCGGAGGGCGTCTCCGGCCTCACCAAGGCCACGCTCGGCGACAGCGACCGGCTGAAGGTCGGTGACTCCGTCCTCGCCATCGGCAGCCCGCTCGGCCTGTCCGGCTCGGTCACCGCAGGGATCGTCAGCGCGCTGAACCGTACCCTCACCGTCGGCGGTGACCAGGGGCGGCAGCAGCTCCCGCCCGGCTGGGGCGGGCAGCAGCAGGGCGGCGGGGCCACCACCATCGGCGGCGCCATCCAGACCGACGCGGCGATCAACCCCGGCAACTCGGGAGGGGCGCTGGTCAACGCGGCCGGGGAGGTGGTGGGCATCAACACCGCCATCGCCACCAACGGCGGCGAGGGCAGCATCGGTGTCGGCTTCGCCATCCCCATCACCACCGCCAACCAGGTCGCCCAGCAGCTCATCGAGAGCGGCAAGGTCTCCCACGCCTTCCTGGGCGTGAGCGTGACCGACGCCACCGGGGACGCGGGTGGCGCCCTGGTCGGCCAGGTCACCGAGGGCAGCCCCGCGGCCAAGGCGGGCATCCAGCAGGGCGACCTGATCACCAAGATCAACAACACGACCGTGGACGAGGCGGCAACCGTGGTCGGAGCCGTCCGCGGCTTCAAGCCCGGCCAGCAGGTGACCATCGCCTACGTCCGCGACGGGCAGCCCGGCACCGTCACCGTGACCCTCGCCGAGAAGACCGGCGAGTAGGTCCCGGCGCGTAAGGCTCAGGGGCGGGAACGCCGCCGGGGTCGTGGCCCATGGGCCACGACCCCGGCGGCGTTCCCATTTCCACGACCCGGTGCCGCGGGCCCCGCCGTCCGGGGATTCCGAGACGCCGGCCTCTCGCTTCGCGAGCAGGATGTCAGGGGCTCTCCGGTCGCGCGGGTGATCAGGACTGGGTGCGGGTCCACTGCTGGTTGGTGCCGGTGCCGCAGGCGTACTGCTGGATGTCGGCGCCGTCGGCGGTCGAGGCGCTGGCCACGTTGAGGCACTTGCCGCTGTGGCGGGCCCTGAGCTGGTGGTAGCCGCCGGTGGCGGTCCACTGCCACTGCTGGTTGGTGCCGGTGCCGTAGGTGTACTGGATGACGTTGGCGCCGTCGGCGGTCGAGGCGTTGGCGACGTCGAGGCACTTGCCGCTGTGCTGGCCGACCAGGCGGAGATAGCCGTCGCCGGTGTCCTGGAACTGCCACCTCTGGTTGCCGCCGCCGTTCCACGGATACTGCTTCACCTCGGCGTTGTTCGCCGTGGAGGCGCTGACGACGTCCATCACCTTGCCGCTGTGCCGGGCCGTGATCCGGTACGCCGGTGCGACGGAACCGGAGATCTCGCCGGTGGCGGTATCGACGGTGACCTGCGGGCTCCAGCTCAGGCTCATGCTCGTGGCGGACGGGAACGTGATCGGCAGCCACACGTACTGGGAGTCGTTCACCGGGCCGCCCCACGCGCCGGCCCACCGGTCGCCCAGGTAGAGGTAGCTCGTCGTCGAGGTGCCCTGCACCGGCAGGACGTACGCCGGCTGGGAGCCGAACGTCGTGCCGTCGCCGACGTTGGTCCACCCGCTCCACGGGCCCGAGACGCTGGAGGCCGTCGCGTACCTGGCCTGGTTCGGGCTCCATCCGGTGGCCCCGGACGTCAGCAGGAAGTACGTGCCGCCGCGCTTGAACATGGCCGGGGCCTCGCGAGTGCCACCGGGCCAGAAGTTGCCGACCAGGGCGCTGACGTTCAGGTAGTCGGAGGTGAGGCGGTAGATGTGCAGGTCGCGGTTCTCGTTCGCGGCCGAGATCATGTACGCGATGCCGTTGTCGTTGTAGAGGGTGATGTCCCTGGACATGTGCTGGCCCAGGGGGCGGAAGCTGCCGTGGTAGGTGTAGTCGCCGTCCACGGTCGCGGAGGAGGCGACGGCGGCGCGGGCCTGCCCGTAGTCGACGCCGTTCTCCTTGTGCATCCACATGACGTAGCGGCCGGTGGAGCTGTTGTAGATGACCTTCGGTCGTTCGATGTTGGAGACGTTCAGCTCGGCGCTCGACGTGCGGGTGAGGACGTCGCGCCGGAACTCCCAGTTCCGCAGGTCGGTGGACCGGTAGACCGAGACGGCGCGGAAGGTGTTGTCGGCGTTGCGGTTCTCGCCGAACCAGTAGTAGTACGTGTCCACCTTCAGCACCCCGCCCCCGTGTGCGTGCAGCGGGTTCCCGGCGGTGTCGCGGAACTGCGTCCCGTTGGTGATCGTGACCTGCGCGGCCTGGGCGGTATGAGCGGCTTGGGACGGCGCCACCGGCTGGGCGATGACGGCACCGGCGACGAGCAGGGCGGCGGCGATCGTTCTGCCGATCGCCCTGCGTAAGCTCGTTCTCATGGTGATCTACACCTCCTGATGCGTGATCTGGCCTGGTGGGTGATCTGGACGCGCCCGGCGGCAGCCGGTGAGGCCGGTCGGATTCGCCGCCGCCGTGGGCCGTTCGGCGGCAAGGGGGACGACGCGGCCCGGTACGGTCGCCGGTGACGCGACGCTCGCGAGAATCGTTCGGCGCGGGGACACGACAGGCACCCTTCTGCGAGGAACGGAATGGCATGCGGCTGTGTTAGCGCTAACAGCCGACGGTTCGCGTTGGCCCGTGGAAACGGGCGGACCCCGTGGGACGGCGACGATGAGGGCGCGTCGATGTTTCCGCTGTGTTTCCGCAGGGTGTTTACGTTGCCATCGTGGATGTCAACAGATCCACCGCGAGGGTTCCGGAATGCGGCTTCGCCGGATCTGACAGGCTTGACCGATCGAATGTGAGCGCACACACTGATGTGACGCTGACCTGCCGCCCCCCGGCGGCCGCGGATGGTGCACCACGCGCATCGGCGTCCCCCGCCCCCTCGCGCGGCGGTTCTTCGTCAATGAATGTTAGCGATAACATTTCAGCGCTCGGAAAGAGGTCCGTATGACGGTCGGCAGATGGGCGGCCGGGACGGCCGCGCTCGTACTCGCGAGTTCCGTCCTGGTGACGACGGCCTCTCCGGCGTACGCCGCGACGCTGCCGACCGGCGCCCGGTCGCTGGAGGCGGTCAACTACCCCGGCCACTACGTCCGGCACGCCGACGCGCTCGGCCGCCTCGACCCGGTGACCTCCGCGAGCCCGGCCCAGACCAGGCTCGACGCCACGTTCACCGTGGTCAACGGTCTGGCCTCGCCGTCGTGTTACTCCTTCCAGACCAAGAACGGCCTGTTCCTGCGGCATTACGACTGGCGGCTGCGTGTCGACGCCAACACCGGTGACGCGACCTTCCGCGCCGACGCCACGTTCTGTGCCGTGGACGGGTCTGTCGCCGGCTCGACGTCCCTGACCTCCTACAACTATCCGGGCCGGCGGATCAGGCACCGCGACTTCGGGCTCTGGCTGGACACCTACCAGGACACCGCGGGGTTCCGCGCGGACAGCTCGTTCAAGATCGTCGCGCCGTGGGCGCCCAAGACGAACCGCAACCCGGTGATTCCCGGCCTGTTCGCCGACCCGCACGTCGTCGCCGCGGGCGGCCGCTACTACCTGTACGCGACGACCGACGGCTACGCGGGCTGGGGCGGCACGTACTACAAGGCGTTCTCCTCCGCCGACATGGTGAACTGGACCGACCACGGCGTCGTCCTGAACCACGGCCCGGATGTGTCGTGGGCCGACGACTCGGCCTGGGCGCCCGCGGTCGCGGCCGCGGGCGGCCGGTACTACCTGTACTTCAGCGGCGGCGCGGCCTCCGGGAACACCGCCAAGCAGCTGGGGGTCGCGGTGTCGGACTCGCCCACGGGCCCGTTCCGCGACGCGCTCGGCCGGCCGCTCGTCGCCGCCGGCCAGTATTCGGGCCAGGCGATCGACCCGATGGTCTTCACCGACGACGACGGCCGGTCCTACCTGTACTGGGGGCAGGGCGCCGCCCGCGTCGTGCCGCTGAACGCCGACATGACCTCCTTCGATCCCGCGCAGGTGCGCGTGATCACCCCCTCGGGCTACAACGAGGCGCCGTTCGTGTTCAAGCGGAACGGGATCTACTACCTCATGTGGTCGGAGAACGACACCCGAAGCGAGGACTACCGGGTGGCGTACGCCACGGGGACGAGCCCGACGGGACCGTGGACCAGGCGCGGCGTCGTGCTGCAGAAGCGGCTGGAGGCCGGGATCAAGGGCCCCGGTCACCACTCGGTCGTCCGGGCGCCCGGCACCGACACCTGGTACGTCGCCTACCACCGGTTCGCCGTACCGGCGGGGAACGGCACCAACCGGGAGGTGGCCGTCGACCGGATGGAGTTCAACACCGACGGCACGATCCGCCCGATCGTGCCCAGCCTCTGAGCCGTCGCGACGGAGTATCCGGAGAACCTTGGTTCAGGCAACCATTCTTTCGAGATCGCCGGTTGGCGCGAGGATCGCCAGGACTGTATGGCAGGAGCAGATGTCTAACCTTGACGTGGAAAAATACAGATCTGCAAGCTAGAGGACTCTCGCGACAAGTAGATGGCCAACGGATTGGTAGGGAAATGATATACAGGGTGACCGGAAGGTCGGCCCTAGGTTTAGTTTCAAATCCATGATCTTTTTCGAGCCCGCGTGAATTCCTTAGTGAAGGCTTTGAGTGCAGCATCATTTGCGGATAGATCTAAATCTTGAGGGTTAGTAATAAGCTCAATCTGCGCTTGAAGGTTCATCTGCCTAGGGTAGTCGACAAGAGGTCTGGTGTGTAAGGATCTGACTCGGATGTGCGTTGTCTTGATGCTTACCGCTGTGCCTGATGGCTAGAAGGTAGCCGACTGGTAGCGACGGTGGGCCGTACATCACTTTCAAGCCAAGGGGCTTCTGCGGTTCCCGAGGGATTGCCTGCCTGAAAGTAGGTGATTATTCAGTCTTGCAGTGATCATTGATAAGCGCGATCAGGAGCCAGGTTGCGGGCCGTGATTTCCCCGCCCCCGCTGCCGGAGTGTTCGTGCCCTTCGGTCGGTGTCAACTCCGTCTGTACCTGTTGGGCGTGGGGTACCGGTGTACGTCGTGGGAAACGGACGCGCGAAGACGGAGTTGACCCCTCGGCCGGGCACACGATCTGGCAGCTGTCGGGGGCGAGGAAGAAATGGGCCAGGAGCCTGCATGGTGACTCCTGGCAGGCGTGGCGGCGCCGTCCCTCCGAAGCACGCGCCGCCACGCCCGTTCTACCGGGCTCTACCGGACAGCAGTGCCGCCCAGATCGCCCGAGCTTCGGGGAAAGACCATCGGCACGTCTCGTGGATCGCGTGCTTGCGGTCGAGTTGAACGGTTCGCCGGATGAACGCCTGCCCGCCGCCCTGGCACAGTTCGTAGACCGTGGCGCGGCATACACAGGTCCAGCTCACCGGCCTTACGCGATCAGCGATCCGATCCGGAGGCCGCCACTGCAGCCGAGTGTGATCGCGGTGCGCCATGGCCACATGCGGACTCAGGCACTTCTCAACCAGCATCACAACGGGTCCCCACGAAGCTGCGACGACACCGGGTGGCCCTGCTGTAGTTCCTCGTACCGGCGGGCGACGCAGCGGGCGGCGGCGGCCGGGTTGTCCACGGTGTAGGCCGTGTAGAGCCGTCGGCGGCTTCGCCCCGAGAACTGTCCCGTCCACCAGCGGTAGACGAAGCCGTCGGTCCAGACCAGAAGATCGACCCAGACCGACACCAGGGCGACGCCGTAGCCGTCATGGACGTCAGCGGCTATCCCACGCTGTTCCAGCGCGTTACTCAGCTGGTCAGCGGCGTATACGGCAGGCGTTCCGGTCAGCAGAGCGGGAGCGATCATCGTTGTCCGTCTCCTCTCGGTGCGGTCGATGCGCGTGGTCGAATTCCCCTTCCCAGAGTGTCGCCGGGCGACTACGTTCGGTAGGTGTGCGCCTCCAACGGTAAATCCGCACATTCAGTTGCGTCTCATGTAGGACCCTCAACGATTCGTGTAGAGCCCTGAAGGACGGGAGTGCAGATGCCCTCACCGAGCGAGCTGGACGCGAATGCCAGCGTTCTTGCTTACTGGGGTTCTGAACTGCGCAAATACCGGGAGCAAGCACAATGGAGCCAGAAGGAACTGGCGCGCAGGATCTCCTACTCCACCTCCCTCGTCGGGCTCATCGAGACGGCCAGGCGTGCCCCGACGAGGGAGTTCGCGGCGAAGTGTGACGAGGTACTGAAAGCCGATGGTGCTCTCGTCCGCCTGTGGCCCCTGATCGGCAGAGACGTCTACCCCGTGTGGTTCCGGCCGTTCGTCGAGCTGGAGCGAGAGGCCCGGACCCTGCGAAGCTTCCAGCCTGTCCTCGTGCCGGGACTGCTCCAGACCGAGGACTACGCGCGGGCGGTTCTGCGGGCAGGACGACCAGGCGACACCGACGAGCAGGTGGAGGAACTCGTCGCCACGCGCATGGAACGGCAACGGATCCTCACCAAGCCTGACCCGCCCATGTTCTGGGCCACCCTTGACGAGGCCGTGCTGATCCGTCCGGTCGGTGGCCCGCAGGTCATGCGCAAGCAGCTGGAGCAGCTTCTCGAACTGGTCCGGCGGCCCCGGATCACCATCCAGGTCATCCCGCTGGACGTGGGCGCGCATGCCGGTCTGACTGGGGCTTTCGTGATCGCGAGCTTCAGAGGATCGCCCGATATAGTTTATTTGGAAACCGCAGCCGAAGGTCAGATCGTCAACGGTCCCACCGAGATCGAGACCCTGTTGACCCAGCTCGACGCGCTCCGGGCGTGCGCTCTGTCGCAGTCCGCCTCGGTGGCTCTGATGGAGAAAGCGATGGGATCATGGACCTGACGGACGCCCGGTGGTTCAAGAGCAGCCGCAGCGGCGGCAACGGCGGCGACTGCGTCGAGGTGGCCACCAACCTCCCCGGCATCGTGGCTGTCCGCGACAGTAAGAACCCTGACGGCCCCGCCCTGGCGTTCACCCCCGAGGCATGGGCCGACTTCATCACCTCGGTGAAAGCGGACACGATCTAAGCTGTTCCCCTTCCGGGGCGGTGACCGGCTTTTCGCCGTGGTGTTGCCGGCCGAACTCGCTTTGCGAGCCCTTTCGGTGTTACGGCATTCCGTGCGAGGCAGGCGACCCCGAGTGCTTCCCGTCCGGCGCCGAGCACCGACACACCAGGATGTGATCACTCGCCGGGCCACGGCATTCTCTCGTCAGTGCGGCGGCTCGAAGGGGTTGACCACGGACACGCCCGTCCCCTCGAAGTCCTTGACGTTCACCTCTCGGGGAAGGTCCCGGTTCCTGGGGAACTCGATGTCGTCGTCCCAGTCGGGGGCGGCGAGAAGGAACCGTCCGAAGTCGGGGGCCTCGCCCCTGAGACGGCGGTACTCGGCGATGTCGATGACCACGGCCACCTCCTCCCCATGCCGGGTGACCACCTGGGGACCCTCGCTCACCGCCCTCCGGAGGACCTCACTGAAGCGCTGCTTCGCCTCCCGAAGCTGCCATCCGCCCATGGAGACCTCCTCTCTGGACTCAGGGTACGAAAACACAAGATCACATGCCGCGACAAACGCCACCCGCTCGGTCGGTGCTGACTCTCCACGCCAGGCGCTCAACGGCCGGCGGTCAGGGCCTCCGACCGCCACAGGTCGCGGTAGTAGCCGGGGGAGGAGACCAGCTCCGCGTGGGTGCCCCGCTGCGTCACCGAGCCGTTCTCCAGTACGACGATCTCGTCCATCGGCTCCAGCCCGCGCAGGCGGTGCGTGACGAGCAGCGTCGTACGGCCGTGGGTGGCGTCCAGGAGGTCGGCCATGAGCGCGTCCGCCGTCGTCTCGTCCAGGGCCTCGGCGGGCTCGTCCAGCAGCAGCACCGGAGGGTCGTGCAGCAGCGCCCGCGCCAGTGCCAGCCGCTGCAGCTGGCCCCCGGACACCGTGCGCCCGTCCTCCCCGAGCACCGCGTCCCAGCCGGTCCGCTCCACCCACCGGTCCAGGCGCGCCCGCCGCACCGCCCCGGCCAGTTCCTCGTCGCCGGCCTCCGGGCCCGCCAGCCGCAGGTTGTCCCGCAGCGACGTCTGGAACACGTACGGATCCTGTGTCAGCCCGGTCATCACCCGCCGGGTGTCGTCGGCCGCCAGCTCCCGGACGTCCACCCCGCCGACCCGGATCGTCCCCGACTCGGGCTCGACGAGGCGCATCAGGGCCGACAGCAGGGTGCTCTTGCCCGCTCCGCTGGGGCCGACCAGGGCGACGCGCCTGCCGGGGGTGAGGGTCAGGCTGACGCCGTCCAGGGCCGGGGGAAGGCCGGGGTCGTGCCGGACCACCAGGTCCTCGATCTCGACGGTGGGCGGCCCGGCGGGGACCGCGGCGGGAACGGCCGGCTCGGTCACCGCCGGCGGGGTCGCGCCCACCTCCCGCAGGCGGCGCAGGGCGGCGAGCACCCCGGTCAGCCGCTCCCCGGCCGCGGCCATCGGCAGCACCGGCTCGAAGGACACCAGCGAGACCAGCGCGAGCACCGCGGTGGCCACGGCACCCGCCCCGGAGTTCATCGCCAGCAGCACGACGGCCGCCACGGTGAGTCCCTGGGTGAGCAGGCCCAGGGCCGAGGCGATCGCGTTCGCCCGCGCCTGCCTGCGCTCCAGCGCCGCCAGCCGGGCGTCGGTCTCGGCGGCGGCGGCCAGCGCCCGCCCGTCCGCCCCGTAGGCGGCCAGGTCGGCCGCGCCGTGCACCAGGTCGGCGACCCGGGCCGCGAGGTCCGCCCGCGCGGGGGCGATCCGCGCCGACCAGCGCCGCGCGGCGGCGGCCGTGCCCGCCGGGATCAGCACCCCGGCCACCAGCAGCCCGGCCAGGAGCGCCAGCGCCGCCACGGGGAGCAGGAACAGCCCGATCACCACCGCGGCCACCCCGGTGACCAGCGCCGCGACCGCCGGGAGCAGGCAGCGCACCAGCAGGTCCTGTACCGCGTCGGTGTCGTCGACCATGCGGCTGAGCAGGTCGGCTCCGCGCTTGTTCGACGATCCCGTGGGAATGAGCGCCTGGTAGAGCCGCTCCCTGGTCCTCGCCTGGGCCCGCAGCGCCACGTCGTGACCGGCCAGGCGCTCCCCGTAGCGGAAGACGCCCTTGGTCGTCGCGAACGCCCGCACCCCGACGATGGCCACGCTCAGCGCCGCCAGCGGCGGTTGCTCCGCGGCCCTGGTGATGAGCCACGCGGCGGACCCGATCAGCCCGAGCCCGGCCAGCTCGGCCGCCGCCGCCCCCGCCGCGGCGAGGACCAGCCGCCCTCCGGTCCGGCCCGTCGGTCGCTCGTCTGCCTGACCTGCTGGTCGTCCGTCCGTGCGGCTCGCCGGTCGCTCGTCCGAGTGGTCCGCAGGTCGTCCGGCTGCCTCGCTCGTCGGCCGCCCGCCCGTCCGGCCCACCGGGATCCCGCTGACGTCGGTCACGAGGTGATCTCCTCTCGGGTCCCCGCCGGTGCTCTGCCCCCGGCGTCCCCGGCCACCACCCGGCCGTCGGCGATCCGGATCACCCGGTCGGCCAGGTCGATCATCGCGGGCCGGTGGGCGACGATCACGGCGGTGCGGCCCTCGGCGAGGTCCCGGGTCGCGCTCACGATCGCGCCCTCGCTGCGGCCGTCGAGCCGCGCGGTCGGCTCGTCCAGCAGGAGCAGCCCGGCGTCCGGGCGGCAGAACGCGCGGGCCAGGGCGACCCGCTGCCGCTGCCCGGCGGACAGGTTCGTCCCCCGCTCGCCGAGCACGGTGTCGTAGCCCTCGGGCAGCGCCGTGACGAACTCGTCGGCCTGCGCGGCCCGCGCCGCGGTCCTGATCTCGCCGATCGTCGCGCCGGGGGCGCCGAGCCCGATGTTGTCGGCCACCGAGGTGGCGAAGAGATGCGGGCGCTGCGGTACGAACGCCAGCCGCGCGCGCCAGGAGTCGTGATCGCCGATCTCGGCGCCGTCGACCAGGACCCTGCCCTCCGAGGGGGTGACGAAGCCGAGCAGCAGGTGGAGCAGGGTGCTCTTGCCCGCTCCGCTCTCGCCGACCAGGGCCACCCGCTCACCGGGCGCGATCACCAGCGACACGTCCTCCAGCGCGGCCTCCTCACGGTCCGGGTAACGCACCGTGACGTGCTCCAGCCGGATCTCCGGCGCCCTGCCTGGGCCCTGTTCCCGCCCCGGTGTGCTCGCCGTCGCCGTACGCGTGCCCGCGTGCTCGTCGTGCGGAAGCCGTGCCTCCGCCTTTGTCGACTCCGCCTGGCCGTCGAGTACGCCGAACGCCTCGTCGGCGGCGGCGACGCCCTCCATCGCCGCGTGGAACCTGCCGCCCATGTTGCGCAGCGGCAGGTACGCCTCCGGCGCCAGGAGCAGGACCAGCAGTGCGGCCGACAGGTCCAGGGAGCCGGACAGCAGCCGCAGGCCCACCGGGACGGCCACCAGGGCCAGCGAGAGCGACGCGGCCAGCTCCAGCACCAGCGAGGACAGGAACGCCACCCGCAGCGTGCGCATCGTCGCGGCCCGGTGGGCGTCGGCCACCCGCCGGATCACCTCGGCCTGGTAGCGGGCCCTGCCGAAGGCGCGCAGCGTGGGAAGGCCCCTGACCACGTCCAGGAAGTGCCCGCCGAGGCGGGAAAGGGCTCTCCACTGACGTTCCGTCACGGCCTTGGTGTGCATGCCGACCAGCGCCCCGAAGATCGGGATGAGCGGCAGCGTGACCAGCACGATCACCGCGCTGGCCAGGTCGGCGGCGAACAGCCGGACGAGCACCGCGACCGGCACGACGCCCGCGACCGCCACCGCGGGCAGGTAGCCCGTCAGGTAGGGGTCGAGGGCGTCCAGACCCCGGCCGGTCAGCGTCACCAGCTCGCCCGAGCGCTGGGAGGCCGGCCTGACGGGCCCCAGGTCACGCACCCGCGCCAGCAGGCGGTGCCGCAGGGCGGACTTCACCCCGGTGGTCATGCGCCCGGCGGCGATCCCCTGCCCCAGGGTGAGCAGCGCCCGGACGCCGACGACCAGCGCCAGCAGGATCAGGGCCGGGGCCGCGAACCGCCCGGACAGCACTCCGGCGAGCAACTCCGCCTGGACGAGGACGAGCAGCCCGGTCAGGACGGCGGCGGCCAGGCACGCGGCCAGGTGGCGGCGGACGGCCCGCTCGCCCAGTGCCAGCCGTACAAGATCCTTGTGCATGCCAACCCTAGAGAGCTCAGAAGAACGAAGGAACCCGATCGGAGGCGGCGCGTCCGGGACCGAACGTCCGCCATACCCATACTTGCGCACCCACCATGACCGGTGCGAAGGGAAGAATCATGACACTGAGCACACTTAGCGTCCCGGTGGGTGCCGTACGGTCGAGCAGCCAGGGGGCGAGTACGGCGAGCAGCACCGCGACGGGCGCCGCGGCGGCGCACGCGGAGAGCAGGAGCGCCCGGCCGGTGCGGCGCGCGCCGGTCACCCGCCCGGGCAGCCGCCACGAGACGAACGTCCAGCCGTGGAAGGCGAGCAGCGCGGCCACCACCAGCCCACCGGCCAGTCCCGGCAGGCCGATCGCGGGACCGGTCAGGCCGCCGGCCACCGCGACCAGGGCCATGCCCCAGCTCAGCGCCAGGCCGTACGAGCCGACGACGATCGCCCAGTCCCAGGTCGACCGCCACGCGCTCCCGTCGGCGCGGCGGCGGAACCAGAGCCCGGCGTCGCGGACGATCCACGACACCAGCAGGGAGACCACGAGCGGGTAGAGGCCGAACAGCACGTCCCCCTCGATCGAGGGGAAGACGCCGAACAGCACGCCTGCCACGGCCACCAGCCAGACCTCGTTGGCCAGGATGAACGGCGCCATGGCGGCGACGATCTCGTCCCGGTCCTTCCGCGTCCTGCCGAGGACGGGCAGCAGCATGCCCACGCCGATGTCGAAGCCCTCCAGGGCGAAGTAGCCGATCAGCAGGAGGGCGAACACGCCGAGCCAGAGGATGTCCACGGTCTCTCCCTAGTGGCTGAGCGCGTGCGCGCGCTCGGTGGGGTCGGCCGGCGCGTCCGCGCCGAGGGCGACGGCGGCGGGCCCGCGCCGCACGGTACGGGCGATCAGCACGTAGTCGATCACCGCGAGCAGGGTGAGCACGCCGCCGAAGGCGATGAGCGAGACGGTGACCATCCCGGAGGTGAGGCCGGGGGACATGGCGTCGGCGACGGTCAGCTTCCCGTTGATCAGCCAGGGCTGCCTGCCGGACTCCCTGGCCAGCCAGCCGAGGATCGCCGCCACGAACGGCAGCGGGGTGATCGCCATCAGCACGGGGTGCGTCCAGCGCCAGCGCGGCAGCCAGTACACGGTCGGTGCCAGTACGAACAGGATGAGGAGCTGGATCAGCTGGCCGATCAGGATCATGAAGCCGAGCCCCAGCCCGGCCAGGCCCCCGTCGTCGAACTTGCCCGGCTGGACCGCGCCGATCGCGCCGAACTGGGCGTAGCCGAAGCCGATCGTGAGCAGCGAGCCGACCAGCGAGGTGATCACTCCCGTGCGGAGCGAGCTCGTGAAGAACTCCCGCTCGGCGGTGCGCCGGAACAGCTGGTACGCGCTGGCCCCCATCACCACGAAACCGCCGGTCCACAGGCCCGCGCCGAGCACGTGCGGCAGCGCCATGGTCAGCGTCGGGTTGGTGAGGAGCGCGCCGAAGTCGGTCAGGACCAGGTGGCCGTCGCGCTCCACGGCTCCGGCCGGGTTCTGCAGGAACGAGTTGGCCACCATGATCCAGAAGGCGGAGAGGTAGGCGGTCAGCGTCACCACCCAGATGCACGCCACGTGGAACCATTTCGGCAGCCGGTGCCAGCCGAAGATCCACAGGCCCAGGAAGGTGGACTCCAGGAAGAACGCGCCGAGCGTCTCGATCGCGAGCGGCGCGCCGAAGATGTCCCCGGCGTAGTGCGAGAGACCGCTCCAGTTCATACCGAACTGGAACTCCATCACCAGCCCGGTGAGAATCCCGAGCGCGTAGTTGATCACGTAGATCTGGCCCCAGAAGCGGGTCACCCGCTCGTGGACCGGCTTGCCGGTGACGGCGTAGCGGGTGTGCATGATCGCGATCAGGGGGGCCAGGCCCAGGGTCAGTACGACGAACAGGAAGTGGAGGCTCCCTGTCACGGCGAACTGTGTCCGGGCCAGGTCGAGCACGTCCACGGTCTCACCTCCATTGTTGTGTTTGTCTACCTATAGACATACTACATGTAGAAGGCCTACATGTAGTATGTCTATAGGAGAGGTAGGCTGACGACGTGAGCGAGCGAAGCGAACGAACCGCCGGGTGCGGTGACACGGGATCCGTCCGGCGGGCGGAGGTGGCCGGGTGAACCCCGACGCGCTCCGCGGTCACATGGACGCCCTGCTGCTCTCCGTGCTGGAGCACGAGCCGCTGCACGGCTACGCGATCATCGAGGCGCTCCAGGCGCGCAGCGGCGGCGCGCTGAACGTGCCGACGGGCACCGTCTACCCGGCGCTGCGACGGCTGGAGCAGGCGGGATACCTGGCCAGCGAGTGGGCCACGGTGAGCGGGCGCAGGCGGCGCACCTACCGGCTGACCTCCTCGGGGCGCACGGCCCTCGCCGGCGAACGCTCCGCCTGGCGGGAGTTCGCCGGAGCCATCGGCAGCGTCCTGGAACCGCGCACCAACCGCTGACGCCTCCCGGAGCCGCCGGGCTCAGGCGGTAACCGGGCTCAGGCGGTCGCGACGGCGGGCTCGCGCCGGGTGATGCTCAGGCAGCGGAAGGCGCAGTACAGCTGCACGGACCAGATCGCGTAGCTCACCAGCGACGCGACGGCCCCCGCCGGGTAGTCGCCGAACCCGGCCGATCTCTGCGAGCCGAACATCAGGGCCCCGCACGATACGAGCATGACCGGCAGCATGGCCCAGACGAACAGGCCCAGGGCCCGGGTGACGAGCCGGGGCCGTCTGATCCTGCGCAGTCCCCGGCCCAGCGCGAGCAACGCGAGCCCGCCGACCAGGCCGATGAACATCTGGAGCGCGTCCACGCCGCGGGCGACCAGGATGAACCAGTCCGGCATGCGCTCGTACGCCGTCGGGGCGGTGGGAAAGACCTTCCAGATCACGTTCCACATGATCGCGGTGAGCGGCACGCCGACGAACAGCAGGACGGCCAGCCTCCGGCCCGCCGATTTGGACAGCTCCTCCTGGTAACCGGGCGCGATCTCGCGGATCGGCCCGAACTCCTCGACCGCGGCCCGCTCGGCCTCGTCGCGCCTCAGGCCGTCGCCCTCCAGCGCCTCGGCGGTGTCGAGCAGGCTGTCGCGCGCCTCGGTGATCAGGTCGAGCTTCGGTCTCCGAGGACCCCTGAGAGTGCGGCTGAGCCCGGTCACGTAATCCTCGATGACCCCGGTGCCTGCCATGTGCTCTCCAGTCGCCCGATTCCCGTCCAGGGTACGCGTTTCCCATCCTGGTCTCCCGGCCGGGAGCCGCGCATCGGGGACGACCCTGAGAAGACCCCGAGTCGACCCGCGCCCACCTGCGAATACTCTCGAATTCAGCGACACCGGCGGGAGGGAGGGTTTCGTCGTGAGATTCAGGGACCTCAAGGTGCGGGAGGGCACGCTCGCCAACGATCTGCCGTACTACGCCCTCGGCGACGGCCCGCCGCTCGTCGTGCTGCGCTGGTTCACCCCCGTCCACGCCAACCCGGCCGGGCCGGCGCGCGGTGTGGAACTGCGGGTGCTGGCCCCGCTGGCCCGCCACTTCCGGCTGTACGCCGTGGGCCGCGCTCCCGGCATGGCTCCGGGAACCACCATGGCCGACATCGCCGCCCGGCACGCCGAGGCGCTCCACGCGGAGTTCGGCGGGCCGGTCGACGTGCTGGGCCTGTCGTCGGGGGGTTCGGTGGCGCTGCAACTGGCGGCCGACCACCCGGACGTGGTGCGCGCGCTGGTCGTGGCCGGGGCGGCGCACCGGCTCACGCCGGACGTCAGGCGGCTCCAGCGCCGCTACACCGAGGAGGTCGCCGCCGGGCGGCGCGGCCTGCAGCACCAGGCGATCACGGCCGCCGCCTCGCCCGCCGGGCGGGGTCTGGCCAGGGTGCTGCTATGGCTGCTGGACCCGCTGGTACGTCCCGGCGACCCCCGTGACATGCTCGCCTTCGCCCGCGCGGAGGACGGGTTCGACCTGGGCGGGCGGCTGGCCGACGTCGTCGCCCCCACCCTGGTCCTGGGCGGTGAGCGGGACCTCGACTACCCTGTCGAGCTTTTCCGGGAGACCGCCGAGGGGGTCCGCGACGGCCGCCTGATCATCTATCCCGGCCTCGGTCATCTGGGGGTTTTCCGCAGCGGCCGGCTCGCCGCCGACGTCACGGCCTTCCTGGCCGGGACCGGTCCGGGGGAGGGCACCCGCGCGATCTCCTAGTCTTACCGCCCCCGGGACCGCCTTCGGGGCCGCCCCCGGGACCACTCCGGTCGGCGCGGAGGTCTCATCCGTGGTCGGGGGCGCGCCACAGGGACCACCAGCGCTGCCCCAGCCGGGCACCGCGCGGGACGACGGCGAGCGCGCAGCCGCTCATCCTGAGCCCCTCGGGGTGGCGGATGCCGGTGAAGAGGCAGGTGCTGAGGTCCAGGTCGGCGAGCTCCAGCTCCTCGGCGTCCACCTCGTGCAGCGAGGTCACCCGGGCGCCGTCCCGGCCCCGCACCGTGGCGGGGCCGTGCAGGGTCGCCCCCTCCAGGTCGGCCTCGGCGTCGTCGAGCCGGACGTTCAGCCGCCCGCCGACCTCCAGGCGCCGCAGGTCCACCGAGCATCCGCCCGTGGTCACGTCGAGGCCCTTGCCCGCCCACGCCCCGGCGAGGGTGAGGTGGCGGCCGACCGAGATCGGGGCCAGGTAGCCGCCCGCCGAGAAACGCGCCCCGTCGAACCCGGCCAGCCCGCCGAAACTCGTCTTGCGGAAGGACACCGTACGGCGGAACCTGCACCCTCTCAGGGTCGCGTCGCCCGCGAAGCCGGTGCCGTCAAAGGTGACAAAACCATGGAAATCCGCGCATTCAAACGACGCGGTCCGGTTGAAGAGAGCGCCCCCGAACAGCGCGTCACCGTCGATGGAGACCCGGTCGAAGGCCGCGTGCCCGGTGACGGCGACACCGTGCAGGGACAGCCCCCGGTCGAACCTGGCCTCCCGGAAGGAAACGTTGCGCGCGAAACGGGCGTCGAAGAACGAGGCGAGGCACCGGAAGTGCGCGTGGTCGAACGAGACGTCCCCGCCGAAGGCGATGTCGCCGAACCGCACGCTCTCGGGAAAGGTCGCCCAGTCGAACCGGGCCCGGCCCAGACGCCCCCGGGTCGCGCCGAGGATCCGCTCCAGCAGATCCCTGCCGACGACGGTGGCCCGCAGGTCGACGGCGGAGCCGGGGGAGAGCCCGCGGACGACCTCGTCGAGCTCGGCGGCGTCCAGATGGGCCAGGCACCGGCCGTACGGCTGCCGCGCGGATCCGGCGCACTCCGGGGAGGCGGCGCAGGTCACCCAACCCACGTCCAGAGTTCTCATGTCCAAGTGATACCCGCGGACGCCGGGGCAAGCGACTTCTAGGTCAAGGAAAGCCATATCTGGCCAGGCTGGATAGACATGAAGTGTCAACATTCTGGATTTCACCGTCTATCCACTTATATGTGAGTGTTCTGCGATGCACAGAGCCTTACGCTCCGGTTCATGCGTGCTTTATCCCGGGCGTTCGCCGCCCTCGTCGCCGCCGGCCTCGCCACCACCGGCGTCGCGGCCCTCGCCTCAGCCCCGGCCCTGGCGGAACCGGGCACCGTCGTCATCAGCCAGGTCTACGGCGGCGGCGGCAACGCCGGAGCGCCGCTCGCCAACGACTACGTCGAGCTGTTCAACCGCAGCGCCGCGCCCGTCGCCCTGGACGGCTGGTCCGTCCAGTACGCGAGCGCCACCGGTACGGGAAACTTCGCCGCCAACCCGGTCGTCCCCCTGGCGGGGACCCTCGCGCCCGGCCAGTACCACCTGGTCCAGCTGGCCGGAGGCGCCAACGGCTCCCCGCTGCCCGCCGCGGACACCACCGGGACGATCAACCTGAGCGGCTCCGCGGGCAAGGCGGCCCTGGTCCGCTCGGCCGAGGGGCTGGCGTGCAACGGCGGCTCCACCCCCTGCGCGCCGGAGCAGACGGCACTCATCGCCGACCTGGTCGGGTACGGCGGCGCCAACTACTTCGAGGGCGCCGCCGCCCCCGCGCTCTCGGCCACCCTGGCCGGCCTGCGCAAGGAGCACGGCTGCGCCGACACCGACGTCAACGGCACCGACGTGGAGGCCGCGGCCCCGGCGCCGCGCAACCGGGCCGCCGCCGCCGCGCCCTGCGGCGCCGTCGAGCCGACGCCCACCCCCACACCGACCCCGACGGTGGAGCCCACCCCGACCCCCACCCCGACGCCCACTCCGACGGGGGAGCCGTGCGAGACCCCGGCCACCCACCAGATCGCCCAGGTGCAGGGCAGCGGTGACGTCAGCCCGCTGGCGGGCCAGAACGTCCGCGTCGAGGGTGTCGTGACCGCCGACTTCCAGGCGACCACGCAGCTCGGCGGCTTCTTCCTGCAGGACCCGACCCCGGACGCCGACCCGGCCACCTCCGAGGGCCTGTTCGCCTTCGCCCGCGACTCCTTCAAGGACGTCAAGGTCGGCGACCGCGTCCTGGTGACCGGCAGGGCCGTGGAGTTCAACGGCTGGACCGAGCTGTCGCCGGTCACCGCCGTGGACGTCTGCGGAAAGGGCGCCGTCGCGCCCGCCGAGCAGAACCTGCCGCGCGCCGAGGGCACGACCTTCGAGCCCGTCGAGAGCATGCTCGTCACCTTCCCCGAGCCGCTCACCCTCAACGACCACTACAACCTGGGCCGCTACGGCGAGGTCACCGTCGCCTCCGAGGGACGCCTGTTCCAGCCGACCGACCGGCCGGGCGTGGACGCCGCCAGGAACGCGCGGCGCGCCCTGCTGGTGGACGACGGCTCCTCGGTGGAGAACCCCGCGACGATCCCCTACACCGACCCGCGCACCGTCCGCCTGGGCGACACCGCGCTCGGCGTCACCGGCGTGATGGGGTACGGCTTCGGCAAGTACCGGCTCCAGCCGACCAAGAAGATCAACTTTCTCCGGACCAACCCGCGCCTGCCCGTGCCGTTCCCGGTCATCGGCAACGTCAAGGTGGCCAGCTTCAACACGCTCAACTGGTTCACCACCCTCGGCTCGCGCGGCGCGAGCAACGCCGCGGAGCAGCAGCGCCAGCTGGCCAAGCTGGTCGCCGCGCTGAAGGGCATGAACGCCGACGTCGTCGGCCTGATGGAGGTCCAGAACAACGGCCAGACCGCGGTGCAGGCCCTGGTCGACGCGCTCAACGCCGAGGTCGGCGCGGGCACCTACGCGGCGATCGCCCACCCCTACCCGGGCACCGACCTGATCCACGTGACGGCGATCTACAAGCCGGGCAGGGTGCAGCCGGTGGGGGCCGCCCTCTCCTCCACCGACCCGGTCTTCCGCAGGCCCCCGCTGATCCAGACCTTCCGCCGGGTCCAGGGCGGCCAGCCCTTCACCGTGCTGGTCAACCACTTCAAGTCCAAGGGCTGCGACGAGCAGGCCGTGGGCCCGGACGCCGACCAGGGCGACGGGCAGAGCTGCTACAACGGCGAGCGCGTGCGCCAGGCACAGGCGACACTGGGCCTGATCGACAGCCTGGACCTGGCCAACCCGCTGGTCCTCGGCGACCTCAACGCCTACGGCGAGGAGGACCCGATCGACACCCTGGAGGCCGCCGGCCTGACCAGCGTGACCAAGAGGTTCGTCCCGGCGCCGCTGCGCTACAGCTACCTCTTCGACGGCCTGGTCGGCGAGCTGGACCACGCCCTGGTCGGCAAGGACCTGCTCAAGCGCGTGACCAGCGCGACGATCTGGCACATCAACGCCGACGAGAGCCGGATCCTCGACTACAACACCGAGTTCAACCCGCCGGGCCTCTACGAGCCCGACGCCTTCCGCTCCTCCGACCACGACCCCGTGGTCATCGGGCTGACCCTGTCCGGCGGGAGGCGCTGACCCGGGCCGCCGGGCGGTGACGCGTACCTCCGCGGGGCCGCCGGCCCCGCGGAGGTACGCGTCGTACGAGGAAGAGAGCCGTCATGTTCACGGCTACGCGTGCCGTGCCGGTGGCCCCGCGAAAGGCGGGATCACCGGCACGTCATGCGAGGTGGCGCCGTGGATCGGTCAGCGGCCCCAGCCCGGCGTGGTGCCGCACTTGGCCTTCGCGTTGAGACAGACCTTCACGAGCGCGCCGAGCGTCTCCGGCGTCCACGCGTTCATGAAGTCCCCGTGGATCGAGGACGGCAGGCCCGACGACAGCGCCAGGCCGTCACCGCCGAGCGAGTCGTAGCCGAGCATGAACGAGAGGTTGGGGACCGCGACCGGGTAGTCGCCGGAGCACGTGCCGTTCTTGGCCGGCCCCATGTGCGACTTGTGGTCGGGCGAGTCGATGTGCTTGCCGTCCCAGCAGTCCTGGAACGTCAGCTGGTAGATCAGGTTGCCGCCCGGTGCGCAGACGGGCCAGTTGCCGTCGGCGCTACGGCCGGTCTCCGCGCTGCCGGCGCACCAGAACTGGCCGGAGGCACCCTTCGGCGTCGCCACCTGCCGCTTCGCGTCGCCCTGCACCACGACCAGACCCGGCGGGAACGGCACGACCTCCGACGGGTCCTTGAGCCGGGAGCCGTAGTACACCCGGAAGTTCTTCATCGGGACCGGCTTACCGTTGCGCAGCAGGGTCGGCGCCCAGTAGGCGCTGTTGTCCCCAGGCGCGTCGCAGGTCGTGGTGCTCTTGAGCAGGTCCTCCGTCGTGGTGTTCGCCGACACCTTCGGGCCGAAGAAGGTGTGCAGGTGGGAGGCGCCGACCAGGCCGGGCAGCACGATCGGGTCGTCCTTGGCCTCGTTGGCCACCTCGCAGTTGGTGTGGAACTCGGGGACTCTCACGATTCCCGCGGGGACCGGCTGGGGTGCGACCTTGTTGTAGGCGTCCAGGGCCTTCTTCCACGCGGCCTGGTTCACCGGCACCCAGCCACCGGCGGGCGCGGTGGTGGTCGGGGTAGCGCTGGACGTCGGCTTGGGCGTCGAGCTCGAGCTCGGCTTCGGGGTCGAGCTCGGCTTCGTGGTCGGCGTCGGCGTCGGGGTCGGGTTCGAGGTGCCCGAGGCGGTGCCGAAGACCTGGAACTCCCACAGCGAGACGCCGTACTGGCCGGACCGCTTGGTCGCGTACAGCCGCACGAACCGGCCGGTGGCCGACAGGTTGATGGTCTGGACGCCGCCCTTGCCCGCCGTGGTGCCGTACACCGTCTTCCAGGGGCCGTTGCCACCGGAGGCGGTCTGGATCTGGAACGCCGTGGCGTAGGCGTTCTCCCAGTTGATGACGATTTTCTTGATGGCGGTGGACTTGCCGAGGTCGACCGCGAGCCACTGCGGGTCGCTGAACTTGCTGCCCCAGCGGGTGCTGGTCTTGCCGTCGACGGCGGCCGCGGCCGACAGGTCACCGCGCTCCGCCGAGGAGGCGATGGCGTTACGGCCCTGCGAGAGGGGCACCTCGGCCGCGGCGGCCGGGGAGGCGACGCTCACCGCGGAGGTGCTCAGGAGGCCGACGAGAACACCGGCCAGCGACAGGCGGCGGACCTGACGTCCGACGGACGCGCGTCCGGCTCGGATGCCGCGCGAGGCGGTTGTGCTCATAGTGAATGGAGTCCTTGTCCTGTTGGGAAGTCGTGCAGGGGACTTCTGGCGGCACCCGCAAGCACCGCTACACAGGAGACCCGCGGGCCGCGAGTGGATAACGAAAACTTCGGAGAAACTCGTGACGTCTTGTCCCGCACGCCGGGCATCTCGGGAGCGGCCGCCGCCCTCGCCTCGAACGGGCAGGTCAACGCCGAGATCCTCCCGGCGGGCGGGCGGCCCCTCGAACGCGCCGGGCCCCGGCTCGCCCACCCGGGAGAGGGGTGGGCGAGCCGGGGCCCGGCCGTCGGGCAGGAGCCGGGGCCGGCCCGTCAGGCGCAGGCGTATCCGGACGGGAGCGCGGTGTCGCCGTTCGGGCGGCTCACCTGGAAGCCGACGCCGCCGGTGCTCGCCCCGGGGGCGAGGGCGCCGTTGTGGCCGACGTTCCTGACGGTCACGGTCTGCCCGCTGACGGTGGCGGTGCCGTTCCACGAGCCGGTCATCGTGTGCCCGGCCGGCAGCGTGAAGGTGACCGTCCATCCGGTGATCGCCGAGGTGCCGGTGTTGGTGACGGTCAACGGCTGGATGACGTACCCGGTGCTCCACTGGGTCTGCACGGTCGGCACGGCCGTGCAGGCTCCGGTGGACGTGCCGGGCCGGGTGGTGACCTCCGCGGTGTTCGAGACCGGCGAGGTGTTGCCCGCCGCGTCCCGTGCCCTGACCTGGTAGCGGTAGGTGGTGCTCGGGGTCAGGCCCGTGTCGGCGAACGAGGTCGTGGCCGAGGTGCCGGCCTGGGTGAACGTGCCGCCGCTCGCGCCGGGCGCGCGCAGGATGTCGTAGCCGGAGACGCCGGTGTCGTCCGTCGAGGCCGTCCAGCTCAGGGTCGTGCCCGTGGACGTGGTCCCCGAGGCCGCCAGGCCGGCCGGGGCCGTCGGCGGAGAGGTGTCGTCACCGCCGCCGGCGGTCGTGGTGAACGTGACCGGCTGCGAGTCGCCGGACAGGTTGCCCGCGCCGTCGCGCGCCCGCACGTACACCTGGTACCGGGTGTTCGCGGCCAGCCCGGTGAGGGTGATCGAGTTGGTGGTGGACTGCCCGAGTCGCGGGTCGGTGTCGCCCTGCTCGCGGTGGACGTCGTAGCCGGCCAGGCCCGAGCCGCCCTGGTCGGTGGACACGGCCCAGGTCAGCGTGGCGCCGGTGGCGGTCACGCCGGACGCGGCCGGGGTGCCCGGCGTGCTCGGCGGGGTGCTGTCGCCCGAATCGCCGAGGGCCGGAGTCTGCCAGTCCCTCCACTCGGCCAGGTTGCCGGACGCCCTGGACGAGATCCTCATCGCGCCGGGGGCGCTGCCCGTCTTCAGCAGGAACTTCTGGATGTTCTGCTGCAAGGGGGTCCTCCACTCGGACCGGTTGGCGCAGTGGCTGCCGTCCTGGATGTCGGACCAGTAGGTGATGTTGCCTCCCGCGCCGAGCGCCTTGTAGACCTCCGCTCCGCCCAGGGCCGCCACGCTCGCGGATCTGGGGCCCAGATTGGCGATGTGGGGGTTGTCCATGATGAACAGTCCGCGCGGTGCGACCATGGCCACCATCTGGTGGGTGTCCACCGGTAGCCGTGCCGGGCTGCCGGTGAAGGAGCCGAACGCGTCACCCAGCCAGGGCTGCTCTCCGTAGGCGCTGCTCAGGCTCTGGGCGCCTTCCCCGGGGATCCCGCGGAAGATGGGCACGCCGGCGCTCCCCGACTCGATCGGCATGGTCAACGCGATGCGCTGGTCGAACGCGCCGACCACGAAGGCGCCCTTTCCGAACCGCGAGCATCCCGTGACGCCGGTGGCGTCGGCCCTGAGGACGCCGCCGTTGGACTGCTCGATGACGTCGATGATCCGGCTCACCCCCCAGGCCCAGGCCATGAGCAGTCCCGTGCTGCTCGAGGAGCCGTAGACGCTGTAGAAGGCGCCCTGTTTGTTGTTGCGTGGCGTGCCCTCCCGGCCGACCGCGTAGGGGTCGTAGGTGATGACCGCGGCACCGGCCGCTCTGATGGCGGCCGTGTCCGCTCCGAATCCTCCCAGGACGACGACCGCGGGGAAGGGGCCGGACCCGCTCGGCAGCGAGACACCCGCGGAGAAGCTGGAGCTCCTGCCGTTGTGGCTCACGTTCACGGTGATGCCGCTGCTCGAGACCGTCCCCGTGACGGTGGCCGGCTTCACGGGCTTCTCGCCGTAGACGAACTTCTCCGCCAGCTTCTTGATCTCCTCGCGCCGGCACCGCCACTCGGACGTGGTGGAGATGCGCGTACCGTTCAGTTTCCTGAAGGGGTCGGGGAGCCTGGAGTCGGTGGGCAGCGATCCCGCGTCGGGCAGGCCGGTCACCGCGCAGTCGGCACCCTCGTTCTCGACTCCGGCGGCGGCCGCGGTGGTGGCGAGGGCGGCGGTGGCCTCGGCGGAGGTCACCGTCACCGCCCCGGTGACCGAGAGCATCGCCGCCACCGCCGGCGCGACGACCCTTGAGGGGATCTTGAAGCGGGTCAAGTCGATGATCACCAGGGCTCTCCCTTCCGGGGTGGGGTGCTGGCGATCAGTCTGGGAACGTGACCGAAAGACGTCAACACAGGTGCCGAAATATTTCGAAAGCCGATCTTTTCTTATGTTCCTGAACTGGAAATATCTCTATGTCGTCAGTAAAACTTTCGGAAAGTAGCTGAAAAGAAGGCGTGCTTCCCTCCGCGGGGTCCGTTGCTCAGAAAGTTTCGGAGCGGCGCGCCGTGCTCGGGAGGCCCGGTGACCGGATCGAGAACGGGGGCGGCGCCCGGACTCGTCGCCCCCGGCGGCGTCCACCGGCCCGGCGGGTCCCCGCACCCCGGCGGCATGGCGGGACGGCGGGATGGAATGCTCGGGGGAGGGAAGTGGTTATGCCAGCCGTACAGACGTGAACGACAGGAGGAGCCACCGGTGGCCACCATCGAGGTAACCGAGAAGAACTTCAACGACATCGCCGATGAGGGGATCGTCCTGCTGGACTTCTGGGCGGCCTGGTGCGGACCGTGCCGCACCTTCGGGCCGATTTTCGAGAAGTCGTCGGCGAAGCACACCGACATCAAGTTCGGCAAGATCGACACCGAGGCCGAGCAGGCGCTCGCGCAGGGATTCGAGATCACCTCGATCCCGACGATCATGGCCATCCGCGATGGCATCGTCGTCTTCGCCCAGCCGGGCGCGCTGCCCGAGCCCGCCCTCGAGGACCTCATCGGCCAGGTCCGCGCCCTCGACATGGAGGCGATCCGCGCCGAGCTCGCCAACGAGCTGGGCGCCCAGAAGGGCTGATGCCCGGATCGCGAAAGCCCCGCGCCGCCGGAGGGAGGAATCCGATGGCGCGGGGCTTTCGCATGACCGGGGCCCGTGGCCCGGAAGGTCAGACCGAGCGGTAGAGCTCGGCCACCCGGAAGGCCAGGTCGAGCGACTGGCCACGGTTGAGACGCGGGTCGCAGGCCGTCTCGTAGCGCCTGGCCAGGTCGTCCTCGACGATCTCGGCGCCGCCGCCCACGCACTCGGTGACGTCGTCGCCGGTGAACTCGATGTGGACGCCGCCCGGATGGGTGCCGAGCGCGCGGTGCACCTCGAAGAAGCCCGCCACCTCGTTCAGGACGTCGTCCAGGCGGCGGGTCTTGTGGCCGCTGGGCGCCTCGAAGGTGTTGCCGTGCATGGGGTCGCAGATCCACGCCACCTGGGCGCCGCTCGCGGTCACCTTCTCCACCAGCTCGGGGAGGTGCTCGCGGATCTTCGACGCGCCCATCCGGGTGATGAAGGTCAGGCGCCCGGCCTCGTTGTCCGGGTTGAGCTTCTCGATCAGCGCGAGGGCGTCCTCGGCGCTGGTCGTCGGGCCGAGCTTGACGCCGATCGGGTTGCGGATGCTGGCGAAGAACTCCACGTGGGCACCGTCGAGCTGGCGGGTGCGCTCGCCGATCCAGACCATGTGCGCCGAGACGTCGTACGGGCGGCCGGTCCGCGAGTCGATCCGGGTGAGCGCCTGGTCGTAGTCGAGGATCAGCGCCTCGTGCGAGGAGTAGAACTCGACGGTGTGGAACTCCTCGGGCTCCACGCCGCAGGCGCGCATGAAGGCCAGGGCCTGGTCGATCTCGCGGGCGAGCTGCTCGTAGCGCTTGCCGGCCGGGGACTCGATCACGAAGTCCTGGTTCCAGGCGTGCACCTGGCGCAGGTCGGCGTAGCCGCCCTTGGTGAATGCGCGGATCAGGTTGAGCGTCACCGCCGAGGAGTGGTAGGCCCGCAGCAGCCGCCAGGGGTCGGGAACGCGGGACTCGGGGGTGAAGTCGAAGCCGTTGACCATGTCGCCCCGGTAGGCGGGCAGCTTGACGCCGTCGCGGGTCTCGAAGTTCTTCGAGCGCGGCTTGGCGAACTGCCCGGCCATCCGGCCGATCTTCACCACGGGGACCTTCGCCGCGTAGGTCAGCACGATGGCCATCTGCAGCAGCGTCTTGAGCTTGTTGCGCACGTCGTCGGCGGTGGCGCCGCCGAAGGTCTCGGCGCAGTCTCCGCCCTGGAGGACGAAGGCCTCGCCCCGCGTCACCGCCGCCAGGTCCGCCTTGAGGTTGTCGCACTCGCCCGCGAAGACGAGGGGCGGGAGGCCCTTCAGCTCGCCGACGACCTTGTCCAGCTCGCCGCGGTCGGGCCACTCGGGCTGCTGCGCCGCAGGCAGCCGCCGCCAGGAATCGAGGTTGATGCTCACGACATACCAGGCTATTGCAAGCGGCTCTTCGAACAGACCTGATTGTCCACGTAGTGAGAAGGTCTTTATACCTGGTGAGATTTCACCGGGCTGGAAACATGTTCCGGAAGGACGCCCAGACCGACGAAACGCCTGGCCAGGAAGCCGATCAGGGGAAGCCGGGAGATGTCGCGCGGCAGCCGTACCGGCCCGGGGCGCTCGCTCAGCGCCGGCCGGATCAGCCGGCTCTGGACGACGCGCTGGGCGAACTGGGTGACGGCGGTGGGCGGGGTGCGGCGCCGCTGGACCCTCGCGAGCAGTGATTCGGGGATCTCGGCCCCGGCGGCGAGCGGCGCGGCCAGCAGGTTCGCGGCGGCGACCGCGTCCTGTACGGCCAGGTTGATGCCGACGCCGAAGATCGGCGACATGGCGTGCGCGGCGTCGCCGATGACCAGCAGGCCGGGGCGGTGCCAGCGGCGCAGTCGGTTGAGCGCGACCGACAGCATGCTGACCGCCTCGAAGTCCCGCAGCTGCCCGACCCGGTCCCCGAGGAAGGGCAGGAGCCTGGCGACCGGCTCGCGGACCGCCTCGATCCCCTGGGAACGCAGGGTTTCGAAGCCGCCCTTGGGGATCAGGTAGGCGAGCTGCCAGTAGGTCTCGCGATTGATCGCCACCATCAGGTGCCCGTTGGATATCCGCAGGAACGTCACCCCGGGATCGGCGGGCTCGCGCGGCAGCCGGAACCAGAGCACGTCCATGGGGGCGCTGTGCTCCACGGGGACGAGCCCGGCGGCCCGGCGCACGTCGGAGTGACGGCCGTCGGCGGCCACGGTGAGCGTCGCGCGCAGCTCGTGCTCGCCCGAGGCGTCCCGGTAGCGCACCCCGCGCACCGCGTCGCCCTCGCGGATCACCCCGTGCACCTCGGCCTCCATGATGAGGCGGAAGTTCGGATACCGCTTGGCGGCGGTGGTCAGCAGGTCGAGGAACTCCCACTGCGGGACGAAGGCGATGTACTGGTATTTGCCGTTGAGTTTCCTCAGATCGGCGACCGGCACCGTGGTGTCGTCGGTGTGGATCTCCATCCCGTACGTCTTGCGGTGCGGGAGCCGGTGGAACTCCTCGGCCAGGCCCAGCTCGTCGAGGACCTGCAGGGTCGAGGGATGGATGGTGTCACCCCTGAAGTCGCGCAGGAAGTCGTTGTGCTTCTCCATGAGCGTCACCTCGACGCCTGCCCTGGCCAGCAGCAGTGCGAGCATCGCCCCCGCCGGGCCGCCCCCGGCGATCACGCATGTGTTCCGTCTCATAATTCATCACCCAGTGAAATTCTGGCACAGGATACGGCGGAAGGGAACAGGTTCACCGGCGATTCGCCCCTCGTCCAGTGTCGGATCGCGGGGTGCGAGGACGGAACGCGACCCCTCGGGGGAAGCCTCCGGCTCCAAGACCGTGGAAGACGGGCGAAGGCGGCGTCCGGCCTGCAGGGCCGCCGAATAGATTGGACCGTGCGGTCCAGGGGGCTATGCTGTAGACATGTCGACCCCGGCGAAGTTCACCGCCAAAGGGACGCTCACGCGCGCCCGCATCGTCGAGACCGCCGCCGACCTGGTCCTGGCCCGCGGGGTCGGCGGCACGACCCTGGACGACATCCGGGCCGGGACGGGGACCAGCAAGAGCCAGCTGTTCCACTACTTTCCGGACGGAAAGCGCGACCTGGTCGCGGCGATCGCGTCGTTCCAGGCCGAGCGGGTGCTCCAGGCGCAGAGACCGTTCCTGGACACGCTCGACACCTGGGAGGCGTGGGAGGGGTGGCGTGACGCCGTCCTCGCGCACTACGGCTCGCAGCCGCACTGGGGCTGCCCGATCGGGGCGATGGCGAGCGAGCTCATCGGCAGTGATCCCGAGCGCGCCGCCGAGGTGGCCGGGCACATGGACCGCTGGTGCGGATACCTGCGGGCGGGGCTCACCCGCATGCGCGCCACCGGCCTGCTGCGCGCCGACGCCGACCCCGAGGCGCTGACCCTGGCGGTCTTCGCGGCGCTCCAGGGAGGCCTGCTGCTCACCCAGACGACGCAGTCGATCAAGCCGCTGCGCGCGGCGCTGGACGCGGCCCTGACGGCGTTGCGTGCCTCGGCGCCCTGAACCTGGAGGGCGGCGAGGACGAGGAGGGCCGGGAAGGTGTCCGAGGTCTGGAAGGTGCCGGCGGGGATCGTGGGCGGCCTGCTGCTGCTCTGGCTGGCCCTGGCCGCCTTCCTGGTGATGGCGCGCCCCAGGGGCGGCGCGCTGGGCGAGACGTTGCGCCTGCTGCCCGACCTGCTCCGCCTGGTCGCCAGGCTCGCGCGCGACGACGGCCTGCCGCGCGGGGTGCGGGTGCGGCTGTGGCTGCTGCTGGGCTACCTGGCGCTGCCCCTCGACCTGATCCCCGACTTCATCCCGGTGCTCGGCTACGCCGACGACGCGATCATCGTCGCCTTCGTCCTGCGCTCGGTCATCAGGCGTGCCGGTCCCGGCGCGCTGGCCGGGCACTGGCCCGGCACGCCGGAGGGGCTGGCCGTCGTCCTGCGCCTGGCCGGAGGGTCCCCGCAGCCGGGAGCCGCGCCTCCCCGCCCCGGCGGGCGGTGACCGACGACCGGCTCAGGTCACGGCGCCGCCGAGAGCACGTCGAGGGCGTCGAGCACGGCGGCGGCGGAGCGGTCGCGCAGAGAGGCGTACTCCTTCTCCGGGTACTGGCGGGGGCCGTTCTCGACCAGGAGGATCAGGGCGAGGTAGAGGCGATAGAGGGCCATCCGGGTGCGGGCGGGGCCGGTGAACTCCACGACGCCGCCCGCCTCGCGGTATCCGGCGATGATCGGGTCGGATTCGTCCAGCCTGCCGAAGATCGTGGGGGTGACGAAGTCGGCCAGCGGGTCGCCCCAGAAGGCCCGCTCGTGGTCGATGATCGCCTGGATGCGCGGCGTCTCGTCGCGGGTCAGGAAGACGTTGCCCGGCCACACGTCGAAATGGACCAGGCGGGGGGTCACGACCTCGTCCAGCGCGCCCGCGCCCGACTCGATCGCCGCCGCGATCTCGGGCACCGGCCTCGGCAGCGGGGTGGCGTAGCGGCCGGCGTCGGCCAGGAGCGCGCCGGTCATCGTCAGGAACGCCTCCCGCCAGGTGTCGCCGGTCAGGCCCGCGTGCGGGTAGCCGTAGACGTCGCCGGTGATCGCGTTCAGCCGGGCCAGGTGGCCGCCGAGCTCCCGGCGCAGGGCCCGCCGGTCCGCCTCCGCCGGCTTCGCCCGGTTCCACGGCACCCCGTCGAGGGCGGACAGGATCAGGTAGTCGCCGCCCAGCACCGGGTCGTCGAACCCGGCGCGCAGCAGCTCGGGGATCGGCACCCCGGCGGGGCCCGCCAGGTCGTAGACCATGGCCTCGGTGCGCAGCAGGTCGCGCTCGTAGCGCAGCTGCTCCAGCTCGGGCGGCGGCGACAGCTTCAGGACCACCTCGCGCCCGTCCAGCAGGGCCAGCCGCCACACGGCGTTGGCGAAGCCGTCGGTCAGCTCGGTGGCGGAGGAGAGGCCGGCGCCCAGGGCCCGCCGCGCCAGCGCGTCGAGTTCCGCGGGCGCGAGCGGGCGTTTCGTCCTGCTGTCCATTTCCTGCCTTGTCCTGCCTCGGTGCCGCTGGGGGGAACGGCGCGACCGGGAGGGGGCGCGCCGGGCAAGGGTGAGCCAGGTGAGGAGACGAAGGTGAGCCGGGTCAGGCGGACCCGCGCTCGATCAGGTGGGTGTCCAGTATCACCACCGGCTGTTCCAGCTGCTCGCCGTTGATGCGGGCGACGAGCAGATGGGCCATCTGCCGGCCCATCGACTCGGTGGGCTGGTGCACGCTGGTGAGGGCGGGGGAGGAGTGCGCCCCGGCGGGGGAGTCGTCGAAGCCGATCACCGCGACGTCGCCGGGGATCGTCCTGCCCTCCTCGCGCAGCACCCGCATCGCGCCCAGCGCCATCGGGTCGGAGGCGGTGAAGACGGCGTCCAGGTCGCGGTGCTCGGCGAGGAGCCTGCGCATCCCCGCCATCCCGCTCTCCTCGCTGAAGTCGCCGTACGTCACCATCTCGCTCACGCCGGTCGCGAGCAGCGCGTCGCGGTAGCCCGCGAGCCGGTCGACGCCCACGCCCATGTCCTGGGGGCCGGCGATGGTGGCGATCCGGCGGCGGCCCTTGGCCAGCAGGTATTTGACCGCCTGCCTGGCCCCGGCCCGGTTGTCGACGTCGACGTAGCTGTAGGGGGTGAGGCCGACCGGGCGGCCGCCGATGACGGTCGGCACGCCCATCGCCTCCAGCCGCCCCGGCAGCGGGTCGGCGCCGTGCAGGGAGATCAGCAACACCCCGTCGACGTGCTGCCCGGTCAGGTAGTGCTCCAGCCGCTCGTGGTCCTGCGCCGACTGCGCCATCGCGAGGATCAGCTGCAGGCCGGTCTCGGACAGCGCCGAGCCGATGCCGCGGATGGTCCCGGCGAAGTACGGCTCGTCGAAGACCCTCAGCTCCGACTCCGAGACCACCAGCGCCACGGTGTCGGTGCGCCGGGTGACCAGCGCGCGGGCCGCCCGGTTGGGCACGTAGCCCAGCTCCTGGATCGCCCGCAGCACGGCGTCGCGAGCCTTCTCGCTCACCTTCGGCGAGCCGTTGATGACCCGCGACACCGTGCCCCGGCCGACACCGGCCAGGGCCGCGACCGCCTCGAGCGTCGGACGACGGTCGCCGTTCATGTGTGTACGCCCCCAGTGGTGGATTTCCCGGCCCCTATTCTGTCGGACCGCTCAGGCCTCCACGCCTGATGGTCCCGGCATACCAGAGAGCGCTCTCTTTGGGAACTCTGACCTGGGTCTCGTAGTCGACGTGGACCAGCCCGAACCGCTTGCCGTACCCCCACGCCCACTCGAAGTTGTCCATCAGCGACCAGGCGAAATAGCCCTCCAGCGGGATCCCCGCCTCGATCGCGGCGTGGCAGGTGCGCAGGTGGGCGTCGAGGTAGTCCACCCGCTCGCGGTCGTGGACGACGCCGTCGGGGCCCACGACGTCGTCGAAGGCCGCCCCGTTCTCGGAGATGACCAGCGGGACGCGCGGGTACTCGGCGGCGAGCCGGTGCAGGATCTCCAGCAGCCCCGAGTGGTCGATCTCCCAGCCCATCGCCGTCACGGGCCGCCCGCCCTCGACGAACGACACGTGCTCGCTGCCGACCCAGGGCGACCCGGTGTCGGTGGGCGCCGCCGCGGCCGACGCGGCGCCGCCGGGGGTGCCCGAGACGGTGAAGCGGCTGTAGTAGTTGATCAGCAGCTTGTCCAGCGGCGTGGAGATGATCTCCATGTCCCCGTCGTGGACGAGCCCCTCCGGCCGGCCGAGGTCCTCCAGGACGTCGGCCGGGTACTCGCCCTTGAGCAGGGCGTCCAGGAAGAAGCGGTTCTGCAGCCCGTCGATGCGGCGGGCGGCGTCCTGGTCGGCCTCCGAGGAGGTCTGGGGCGAGATCGCGTACAGGTTGACGCAGCCGCCGATGACGGTCTCCGGCCGCTGGGCCCGGATCGCCTGGGCGGCCAGGCCGTGCGCGAGCAGGAGGTGGTGGGCGGCGTGCACGGCCTTTTCCGGCTCGCGCCGCCCGGGGGCGTGCTCGCCCGAGGCGTACCCGAGGAACGCCGAGCACCAGGGCTCGTTGACCGTGCTCCAGTTGCGGACCCGGTCGCCCAGCGCGTCGTGCACGGCCGCCGCGTACTCGGCGAAGCGCTTCGACGTGTCCCGTGCCGGCCAGCCGCCCGCGTCTTCCAGGGGCTGGGGCAGGTCCCAGTGGTAGAGCGTCACCCACGGGTCGACGCCCCGGGAGAGGAGCTCGTCGACCAGGCGGCTGTAGAAGTCGATGCCCCCCTGGTTGACGGTGCCACGCCCGTCGGGCTGGATCCGGGGCCAGGAGATGGAGAACCGGTACGCGCCGAGGCCGAGCTCGGCCATCATCCGCACGTCGTCCCGGTACCGGTTGTAGTGGTCGATGGCGATGTCGGCGTGCTCGCCGTTCACCACCCGTCCCGGCTGCTTGACGAAGGTGTCCCAGATGGAGCGGCCTCGGCCACCCTCCGAGACCGCGCCCTCGATCTGGTAGGCGGAGGTGGCCGCGCCCCAGACGAAGTTCGTCGGGAAGATCAGTTCCGGGGTCTGAATTCGCGTCTCTTGCGTCGTCACGCCTTGACCGCACCTTCCATGAGTCCGCCGACGATCTGGCGGCCGAACGCGATGAAAACGATGAACAGCGGCAGGACCGACGCCGCGGTGCCGGTGAACAGCATCACGTAGTCGGTTCCGTGGGCCTGGTTGAGTGCCGCGATCGACGTCTGAACCACTGGGTTGTCCGGGTTCAGCACGATCAGCGGCCACATGAACTCGTTCCAGGTCTGCATGAAGACCAGGAGCGTGAGGACCGCCATGCCCGGCCGGAGCGCGGGGAGGATGACGTTCACGTAGATGCGCATGGTGGAGGCGCCGTCGACGCGGGCCGCCTCGACCAGCTCGTCCGGCACCGCCTGGGTGGCGTACTGGGTCATCATGAAGACCCCGAAGCCGTTGACCAGGAAGGGCAGGATCACCGCCTTCAGCTGGCCGGTCCAGCCGAGCGTGACCATGAGCTCGTACAGCGGCACGACGCCCATCTGCTGGAGCGGGACCATCATCGTCACCAGGATCAGGCCCAGCAGGATCTTGCTGCCCCGGAAGCGCAGCTTCGCGAAGGCGAAGCCGGCCAGGGTGGAGATCAGCACGACCGAGACCGTCACGGTGACCGAGACGATGGCCGAGTTGATCAGACCGGTCATGAAGTAGGCGTCCTCGGTGGACAGCAGCCGCGCGATGTTCTCACCGAGGTGGCCGCCGGGGAGCAGCGGCGGCGGTACGTCGATGGCCTCCTCGTTGGTCCGGGTGGCCATGATGAACATGTAGTAGATGGGGAACGCCGACAGCACGAGGGCGAAGGCCAGCACGACCTTCGTCATGGGGCCGGCGTCCCAGATGCGGTTCCGTGCGGCCGACGGGCCGGAAGGCCGCCGCCGGGCGTGCTGCGCCGGCGGTCGCCGGATCTGGGTGACCGTCACTTGGAACCCCCGATACGGCGGGTGAAGGAGTAGTTGATGAGTGTCCCGATCAGGATCAACGCGAACAGCAGCCATGAGGCGGCCGCGGCGTAGCCGAAGTCGAAGTCGCGGAACGCCTCCTTGACGATGAACATCGCCACGGTCTGGTACTGGCCGGTGGCGCCGCCGCTCATCGTCGGGTTGCCGTCGAACATGACCGGCTCGGTGAACAGCGTCAGGCCGCCGATGGTGGAGATGAACACGACGAAGACGATCGTCGGGCGCAGCATCGGGATGGTGATCTGCCAGAACTGCCGCCTGGGCGTGGCGCCGTCGATGGCGGCGGCCTCGTAGAGGTCCTTGGGGATGGTCTGCATGGCGGCCAGCAGGATGATCGCGTTGTAGCCGGTCCAGCGCCAGTCGATCATGGTTGAGATCGCGATCCAGGAGGACCACTTCTCGTTCTGCCAGTTGATCGCGTCGACCCCGAAGAAGCTCAGGAACCAGTTGATCATGCCGTAGTCGCGCCCGTACAGCTGGGTGAAGACCACCGCGACGGCGACGACGGAGGTGATCAGCGGCAGGAGCACGCCGAGGCGGAAGAAGAGCCGTCCCCGGATGCGCTTGTTGAGCGCGTTGGCCAGCAGGAGGGCCAGCACGAGCTGCGGGATCGTCGACATGACGAACATGCCGAGGGTGTTGAAGACCGCGTTCCAGAAGGCCTCGTCAGTGATCAGCTCGATGTAGTTCTCGAGGCCGACGAGGGTCTTGTCCCCGGCGAGCTCCCACTCGTGCAGGGAGACCCAGAGGGTGTAGCCGAGCGGGAAGATGCCGAAGATGGCGAAAAGCAGAAAATAAGGGGATACGAGGAAGTAGGGGGTCGCCCGGAGGTCGAACCGGGCCCACCCATTGCCCCGACTCGGTCCGCGGGGCCCGGCCGGGGAGCCGACGTGCAGTGTCATCGATCAGAGCCTTTCAGCGGGGGCAGGCGACCGGCCCGGCTGCGGGATCGCCGCAGCCGGGCCGATGCGGGTCGGTACGGGGATCAGCCCGCTGCCTTGACGCCGGCCTCGAGGAACTTGGTCCAGGCCTGGTCGTACTTGACCGAGCCCTGGTCCATGCCCTCGAGCACCTTCTCCACCGAGGTCTTGACCTGGGCGTGCTTCTCACCGAGGAAGACGGGCAGGAGGTCCTTGACCGAGTCGCCGAAGATCTTGCCGGTCGGCGCGTCGTTGAAGAACGGGTTCTTCAGGTCGGCGACCGCCGGGTCCTGCTGCGCGGGGAGGGAGCTCGGGAAGGCCGCGGCCTCCTGGAAGGCCATGACGTGGCCCTCCTTGCCGGTGAGGTAGTTCAGGACCTCGGCGGCCTCCTTGGGGTGCTTGCTCTGCTTGGGGATCGCCAGGTAGGAGCCGCCCCAGTTGCCCGCGCCGCCGGGCACGGCCGCGACGTCCCACTTGCCCTTGTTGCTGTCACCGGCCGCGCCGGAGACCACGCCGAGCATCCAGGCCGGGCAGCCCATGGTCGCGAAGGCGCCCTTCTTGATCGCGGCGTTCCACGGCGGGGTGAACGAGGCGAGCTTGGCGGTCAGGCCCGCCTCGCTGAAGCTCTTCACCGTGTCGAAGGAGGTCTTGATGGCCGGGTTGGTCTCGATGATGAGCTGGTTGTTCTTGTCGAAGTAGGCGACGTTGCCGTTCTTCGGCGCCTCCTGCGACAGGATCACGTTGTAGAGCGTGTTGGGGCCGTCGAGGAACTTGGGGTCGGTCTTGCCGGGGTTGGCGGCCTTGAACTTCTCGCCGATCGCCTTGAAGGCGTTCCAGTCCGGCCAGAGCTTGCCGACCTCCTCGCGGTCGGTGGGCAGGCCCGCCTTCTCGAACAGGTCCTTGCGGTAGCACATGGTCATGCCGCCGATGTCCGTGCCCAGGGCGAAGAGCTTGTTGTCGGCGTTGATGCCGTTGTCCCACTTCGCTGCGGGGAAGTCGGCCTTGCGGCTGTCCAGCCCGTACTCGGCCAGGTCGGTGAAGAACTGCGGGCGGGCCTTCATGAGACCCATCGCGCCCTCGTCCAGGGCGATGATGTCGGCGGCGCCGCTGCCCGCCTGCAGGCGCTGGAGCAGCTGCGGGAGGTAGACGTCCTCGAACCGGTCGGTCAGGTTCTGGTACTTGACCTGGATGTTCGGGTGCGCCGCGTTCCACGTCTCCACGGCCTTGTCGTAGCCGAAGTTCTCGCCGCCGCCGAAGGTGTGCACGGTGATGGTCACCGGCTCGGCCGGAGCGGCGGCGGAACCGGTGCCCGCGGCGGGCGCGGACGGCTCGCTGGAACTGCACGAAGTGATGGCCAGGGCGGTGGCCGCCATGACCGCGACGGCGGCCAGCTTGCCGTGCCGCTTGTTGTTCAACATTACGGACCCCTCTCAGGTGGTCGCCCGAATCATTGGGAGGCGACATCGCGGGCCGGTCCCCGACAAACGCGGTCCTCGCGACGAGGTCGTTCCTCAATGTGCTTTGGGAGCGCTCCCACGAAGAGTGGACGATAGGCAACCGAGACGTCAATATGCCGAAACTCAACCGTTACATCCGGTCGTTTTAGGCAGGACTATCGGCATCGAATATGCACAAACACCTCATCAGGGTGATTGGGAGCGCTCCCATCTCACGGGCATACAGTCGGGGCATTTCGTGTCCGTGCGGGGTGGGGGACGCGGAACGCTCCCGGGGGCGGGTGGACCGGGCGGCCGTTCACCGGCGGGGGGCCGGGACGCCCGCGCCGCCGGGGGAGGCGGGCGCGGGCGGCGGGCGCGGGGTCAGTCGGAGTAGACGGGGTATCCGTAGCCGACGATCTGGGAGACGGGCCGGACGCGCTGTTCGACGTCGCCGTTGCCGGTGTTGCCCTCGATCGTGGTGATCGTGCCGTCCCCGTTGTCCTTCTTCACGAAGCCGACGTGGTCGATGCCGTCGATGCTCTTGCCGCCGGCCCAGTCGAAGTAGACGACGGCGCCGGGGGTGGGGATGGTGCCCCAGTGCCCGTTGTCCTTGAACCACTTGGCGTGGGCTACGGTGTAGGCGTCCCAGCCCATCGTGGGGCGGATGCCGGCCATCTCGCCGACCCAGGAGACGAACATCGCGCACCAGGGGGCGTTGGCGTAGTCGTACACGGTGTTGCCGCCGTCGCGGGCGAGGGTCTCCTTGGCGCGAGGGCTCGACATGTACCAGGAGTGGAACTTGGTCCCGCCGCCCTCGGCGTTCTCGCGGATGCCGATCTGCTTGGAGGCGATGTCCAGGACCTTCGCCGCGGAGACCTTGGGAAGTCTCTCGGCCACGGTCTGGAGCGGGGTTTTGGCGGCCTTGGACGTCTGCGCCTTGGTGTCGACGGGCGGAGCGTTCACGACGCCGTGGCCGTCGGCCAGGGCGACGCCGGTGGTGCCGGTCGTCAGGGCGATACAGGCGCCCAGGACGGCGCATGCCGCGCGGGGGGTGGAGATGAGGCGATGCTTAGCCATACGGGGGTTCGACTCCTTGCTTCGCTTCCATTCCGCCTACCGGGTTAGCTGACGGGTTCGGGCTGGGAAGTGCCCTACGGCGCACAGGTGCGCTGATTCACCCCAGGAACGTGGTTCCCCGGTTCCGCAGACCTCGCGGATTCGGCGGCCGTGCTCACCGGCGGAAGGTCTCCGTCAGGTGGGACACGGTCGGGCAATGTGACGGCAATGCATAGACCTGGATAGATCTAGGCAATCGCCATGAATAGGACGAAGGTACGCCAGACGGACAGACGATTACAAGTAGGACATATTGCCCTGACTTGGGAATACGTCCGAATCGGATCGGTGTTGCGGGGTGCCGCCCGGCCCGGGAGCGGGGTGAGGCCGCGCCGGCCGCGTCTCCTTCCGGCGGCTGGGGGAACGCCCCGCCGAGGCCGGGATCCCCTGCCCCCACGGCGATCCCGGTTTTCCGGACCCGCCTGCGAGCCGTCGGACGGGGGGTGCTATGACGTGCGGGCGAACCCCCTGGTCCAAGGTGGCGTGTCCTTATGTTTCCGAACAGGCATTCGATAGTAAAAAGTATTCGGATGGTAGGGGTTCTCCCATGGAAGGTCAGGAGAGGGCGCGCGGGAGCCAGAGGTCCGCGACCCGCGCCTGACGAGGTTTCCGCAGCTCAGAGCGATGGGGCATGGGTGCGATCCGGCCGTCGGCGGGCCTGGCCGCCCGAAGGGTAAAGAAACGTGCGCTCGGAGGGGCCCGACGCCCGCGAAGGTAAAGATAAGAGGTAAAGGAACACGCTTTCCAGGAGGCCTCGCCGTCCGCGGAGGTAAAGGCGTGCGGGACGGGGGAGCGCGTTCCCGGGAGGTGCGGGCCGCCCGCCGGGGTCAGGTCGCCGAGCCGGACCACGCGCGAAACAGCGGAAGCAGGAAGCGGTCGACCGTCTCCTCGACGAACTCCCGGTCCAGCGGCTTTCCGGTGAAGAACAGCCGGTACCACACCAGCGCCTCGGTGACCTTCCTGAGCTCGACCGCGTCCACCGGCCCCGGGAGCTCGCCGCGCTCCCTGGCGCGGTCGAGCAGCGGGGTGGTGCCCGTGATGTCGGCACGGGGCACGTTGTCGCGCAGGGCGGCGGCCAGGTCGGGGGAGGTGAGGAGCGCGGGGAACAGGCCGAAGATCATCGCGTGCTTCCGCTCCAGGATCCGGCAGAACCCGTCCACGACCTCGATCAGATCCCCGCGCATCGTCCCGGTGTCGGGCGGCGGCGCGACCTCGATCTCAAGGTGGTTGCAGATCAGGTCCACGACCAGCGCCTCCTTGTCCTGCCAGCGACGGTAGATCGTGGCCTTGCTGGCGCTGGCCCGCCTGGCGATCTGGTCGACGGACATCCGGTCGTATCCGACCTCGGACAGCAGGTCCAGAGTCGCGTCGAGGATCGCCCGTTCCCGCGCGGGATCGAGACGCAAGGTGCCTCCGATGGTTCACGAGTGCTGCCTGATCTCCCAGAAGCGTACGCCGGTCAGCTCCTCCGACCTCTCCCAGAGCCTGGCCGCCACCACCGCGTCCAGCGCCTTCGGCGAGGGGCGCAGCACCTTCGGCCCCGGCCCGACGTACTGCCCGCCCCTCGCCTCGGGAGAGGTCGCCGCGTACAGGGACGGCAGGGCGCCCCTGGCGGGCGGCTGCAGCGCCAGGCGCATCAGGGCGCTGAGGGGGCGGGTGAGGGCACCCAGCTTCATGATGCCGGTGGCCGTCATGCCCGGGTGGGTCGCCAGGCTCAGCAGGGCGGCCCCCGAGGCGTCGGCGCGGCGCTGCAGCTCCAGGGCGAACAGCAGGTTGGCCAGCTTGGAACGGCCGTAGGCGGAGAACCTGCCGTACCGGCGCTCGAGAGCCAGGTCGTCGAAGTCGATCGCGCCGACGGAGTGGGCGTCGCTGGAGACCGTGACCACCCGGGCGGCGGGGGCGGCCAGCAGGCGTGGCATGAGCAGCCCGGTCAGCGCGAAGTGCCCCAGGTGGTTGACGCCGAACTGGGTCTCGAAACCGTCGGCGGTGGTCCGCCGGGGCATCGGACCCACCCCGGCGTTGTTGACCAGCAGGTCGAGCGGCCCGTCGACCGTCTCGGCGAACGCGCGCACCGAGCCGAGGTCGGCCAGGTCGAGTGTCCTCACCTCGGCCGCCGCCCCCGGCACCGCCGCCCTGACCGCGTCGAGCGCGGCCCGGCCCCTGTCCGCGTCGCGCGCGGTCAGGACGACCCGGGCGCCGTGCCTGGCCAGTTCGAGCGCCGTCGGCACGCCGATGCCGCCGCTCGCACCGGTGACCACCGCGACGGAGCCGGTCAGGTCGGGGATCTCGTCAGCTGTCCACATCGCTCGCTCCTCTTACGGATCGACGGATCTGTGCTGGATCACGAAGTGTACGAAACCGTTCCGTACACCACGGTAAAGGCCGGAAAGATCACACACAAGCGCGCGTGGTCGGCTGTTCACCCGCAGTTCCCGGGCGCTTAAGGCCGCCGGGTTAGGTTGTGGCAGTCGTGAACGGGTCATCGCCCGGCGTGGAGGACGGCCGAGACCACGCGCGGGAACAGGGTTCGGCCGTTGCCTGGGTGGAGTCCCCGCTGCAGATGCTCTGCGCGGTGGAGGCCCACCATGCCGGGCTGCTCGGTGCCCGCAGCCATCTCGTGCCCAGGGCGAAACTCCGCCCGCTGGCCGTGACGGGTCGCGAGCTGGGCCGTCTCGCCCTGCCCAGAGGGCTGGAGCTCACCGCGGCCAGGCCGGACATGCCCCGGCCGCGCCGGGGCGAGACCTGGGTGGTGGGCGACGCCTTCTCCGGCAAGGTCCAGTTCCGCTGGCTCACCGCCCTCCCGGGCCGGATCGTGATCGTCGACGACGGACTCGCCACCATCCGGCTCCTGGAACTGCTCACCGGCAGGATGGGAACGCCCCTGCTGAGGGCCAGGGGGAAGGCCGGAAGGCTCAGGACCGTCCTCGGCGCGGCGGCCGGGCTCAGGCTGCGCGCCGCCGCCCGCTCGGGGCGGCTGTCGATCTTCACCGCGCTGCCCGTGCCCCCCGACCTGGCGAAGGCCGTACGCGCGGGGGGAGCCGAGCTGGTCACCCACGACTTCGCCTGGCTGCGCTCCCAGCCGCTGCGCGGGCCCCGTCCCGAGGAGCGCACCGTCGTCCTTGGCACCTCCCTGGTCCGCAACGGCCTGATCCACCGCGACCGCTACTTCAGCTGGCTGGCCGGGCTCGGCTCGGCCGGTCCGGTCGCCTACTTCCCGCACCGCCGCGAGGATCCCGACGACCTCGCCCGGGTCGGGGAACAGCCGGGGATCACCGTCTACGACGGCGGGACCCCCGCCGAGATGACCCTGCGCGGGCTCGCCGCCGAGCAGCGGGTGCTGAGCCTGCCGTCCACCGCGGTCACCTCCCTGCGGGTGCTGCTCTCGGCCCGGGGCGTCGCCGTGGAGACGGTGGACGTCCCCGACGAGTGGTGGACGGCCGAGGCGGTTCCCTCGCTCCGCTCCCACCTGTCGAGGTTCGCCCATCACGACTCGGGAGTCACCGGGCCATGACCCCGCGGCCGGCGCACGGCGGGCCCGCCGCTCGCGGGACGCGCGCCGTGCCGCCTCTCCACGAACGAATCCTCTTCACCCACGAAATCGCGCGAAACCGGGGATTCCCCGTCGGAGGTTCTCTTTGAAGGTCCTGGCCGTGGCCGACTCTGACTCCTACCTGAAGTGGGCGGCCTGCCTGCTGAGGGACCTGCCCTCGGGCTGCGAGACGGAGCTTGCGGTCATCCGCACCCCCATCACCCCGTCGCCGGCGCAGATCCACGCCGCCGTCACCGGCTCGGCGGCCGACCCGCCCGTGCTGTCGGCCCGCGCGCTGCGCCGGACCGCGGAGCGTTTCAGGCCCGACGTGGTGCTCGTCGCCTGTACGGGACCCGTGGTGGACGTGCTGGTCGGCGAGGTGCTGGCCGGGCTGCGGCCCCGGCCGGTGTTCGTCTCGGGGCTGCCGGGCATCTCCGTCCCGGCCACCGAGAAGGCGTGGCTGTTCCGCAGCGGGTGCGACCTGTTCGTGCTGCACAGCGGCCGGGAGGTCGAGGAGTTCTCCGAGATCGGCAGCAGGCTGGGCGGAGGCGGCCAGGTCGGGCTGGCCCGGCTGCCGTTCCTGCGCGACGGCGTGGAGACCCCCGTCACCGGGCCGCGCGACCGGGTGGTGTTCGCCACCCAGGCCAAGGTGCCCAGGCGCAGGGAGGAGCGGGAGCGCATCCTGCTCGCCCTGGCCGAGCTGGCCGGGAGGCGGCCGGACCTTGACGTCGTCGTCAAGCTCCGCGCCCTGGACACCGAGCGCCAGACCCACAACGAGCGCCACCACTACCAGCGCCTGTGGCAGTCGCTCGCCGCGGAGGGCCGGGTGCGCGCCGAGGCCGTGCGCTTCGCGGTGGGGCCCATGCACGAGCACCTGGCCCACGCGGCGGGGTTCGTCACCGTCAGCTCCACCGCCGCGCTGGAGGCGATCGCCCAGAAGGTGCCGCTCCTGGTGCTGTCGGACTTCGGGGTGAGCGCCGAGATGATCAACCTGGTCTTCGAGGACAGCGGCCTGCTCGGCACCCTCGACGACCTCTCCGCCGGGCGCTTCCTGGACCCGGACGACGCCTGGTGCAAGGTCAACTACTTCCACCCCGGTGGTGAGAGCGACTGGGTGTCGCGGATGGTCTCCCTGGTCGGGCAGGCCCGCTCAGGGCGCCTGGTCCCGGCGAGCTCCCTGCTCGAAGGCCCCGAGTTCGCCGCGGCCCGCCGCCGCGCCCGCATGCGCGTGGAGGTCCCGCCGAACGTGCTGCGCGTCGGTTACCGCGCCAAGCGCCGGATGCGCCGCTACCTCAAGGCGCTCGGCTAGCCACGGACCGGGATCGTCCTCGAAACCGGTCAGCGGTGCAGGGTGAGCCGGAAGGCGCAGCCGTCACCGTCGGGCAGGGAAGGGTCCAGCGTGAGGTCGCCGCCGTGGGCCAGCGCGATCTGCCTGGCGATCGGCAGGCCGAGCCCGGTGCCGGGGACGTCACGCCGGCCGCGCCAGAAGCGCTGGAAGACGTGCTCGCGTTCGCCGGCGGGGATGCCGGGGCCGTGGTCGGTCACGGTCACCGCGGCCTCGGCGCCGGTGACCTCGACGTCGATCTCCACCCTCGATCCGGCCGGGGCGTACCTGATCGCGTTGTCGACGAGGTTGGAGATCGCGCGGCTCATGGTGGGCTCGTCGACGGAGCACACGGCGGTGGGCGGGCCGGTGACCGACAGGCCGATCTCCTTCCCGGCCGCCAGCACTCCGGCGTGCTCGACGACGCCGCGTACCAGGACCATCAGGTCGGCCGGCCGCCGGTCGACGGCGCGGGCCCGCGCGCGGGCGTCGACCAGCAGGTGGTCGATCGTCGTCTGGAGCCGTTCCGACGCCTCCCGCGAGCGTTGCAGCCCTCGCCGGTAGATCTCGACGGTGGGCGCGGGGTGGTCGAGGAGCACCTCGGCGTTGGTCATCAGGACCGACAGCGGCACGCGCAGCTCGTGGCTGGTCTCGTCGATCAGCCGCCACTGCGTCGCGGCGGCCTGTTCCAGCCGGTCGAGCATGGCGTCGAAGGCGGCGGCCAGTGCCACTATCTCGGCCGGCCCGCGGTCCAGGGCGATGCGCCGGCTCAGGTCCGTTCCGCCGATGTCGTCGGCCGCCGCGCGGACCCGCTCGATCGGGGCCGTCGCCCGGCCCGCCCACCACCAGGCGAGCGCGGCGGCGGCCGGAGCGAGCGCGAGGACGGTCCAGCTGACCCACGCCGACCTGTGCGTGGAGGTGCTCCGGACGCTCTGCGCGCCGTCGAGCGTCTGGAGGGTCGTCTCGGTGTCGGTCACCAGGATCACGCCGAACAGCAGGAGCGCAGGGAGGTAGCTCGCGAGGAATCCGAGCACGGCCAGGCGCGCGCGCAGCGACCGCCAGGGACGGGTCATGACGAAGGCCCCTTCAGCCGGTAGCCGACATTGGTGATCGTGAGGATCAGGGGAGGATCGCCGAGCTTCCTGCGCAACCGGCTGAGGATGACCCGTACCGAGGCGGTGAAGGGGTTGGCGTGCGCGTCCCACACGTGCTCCAGCAGGTCCTCGGCCGAGAGTGTCGCACCGGGGTGGTGCATGAAGTAGCGCAGCAGCGCGTACTCGCGCGAGGTGAGAGCGAGCTCGACGCCGGATCGCCACACCCGGTGGGCGGCCAGGTCGAGCGTCAGCTCGCCCACCCGCAGGATCGATCCGTGGTCGTCGCCGCGACGGCCCAGCGCCCGCAGCCGGGCGACGAGCTCGGCGAAGTGGAACGGCTTGACGAGGTAGTCGTCGGCACCGGCGTCCAGCCCGGCCACCCGGTCGGCGACGGCGTCGCGGGCGGTCAGCACGAGCGTGCGCCGGGGCCGGTGCAGGTCGGGATCGCGGGCGAGCCGGTGCACGAGGTCGAGCCCGTCACCGTCGGGCAGGGACAGGTCGAAGCAGGCCACGTCGTAGGCCGTGGTCCGCAGCGCCTCCTCCGCCTCGCGGTAGGTCGCCGCCAGGTCGACCGCGTACGACTCGTTGCGCAGGCCGAGGGCGACCAGCTCGGCCAGATCGGGGTCGTCCTCGACGATCAGGATGCGCACGGCGGGTCAGCCGGTTCGCCGGGCGGTCGAGGTCCCGTCCGCTCCGGAGACGACCAGGTCCCGGTCCCGGAGGGAGAGGCTCACCTGCGGCCCGGTGCCGGTCGGGTCGTCGGGGACATAGCGGCCGTCCCCGGAGGCGACGAAGGTCAGCCTCGGGGGTTTGGTGGGAACCTCCGCCGCCTGGACGCCCCCCTGCTCGTTCACGGCGTACCAGCCGAGGACCGGCCTGGCTCCCGCGGTGATGGTGACGTAGGTGCGCACCTCGCCGCCGCCGGTCACGGTGCCGGCCAGGGTGACGCCGTTCACGGGCCCGAAGGCGGCGGTCAGGGACGCCCGCTCCTTGCGGCCCTCCTGTGTCCGACCGGCCAGCAGCGCCAGGACGCGCTCGTCGTGCCCGCGCGTGTCGCCGGCGCCGGGCCCGCGCGGCGGGAACAGCGCCGTGACGGCGTCGGGACCGGTGGCGGAGACCGTCACCTTGCCCGCGGCGGCGCTCACGTCGAGGGAACCTCCCGTCTCCAGCTCGTACGATCCGACGATAGCGGCGAGGTCGGCGCCGTCGCGGGGCGCGGTGGTGGGGGTGGGCAGCGGGCCGCCGGTGAGCAGCGCCGGGCCCACCGCCCGCAGCAGGTCCTCGGCGCTCACCTCCGGCCTGTTGGCCGATATCGCGACCACCCGATCCTGCCCGGGGATCCACGCGACGGTGGTGTTGTGGCCGACCTCGCCGCCGCCCCCCGCCGCGGTCAGGAACGGTTCGCCGAACACCGACTTCTCGAACGCCACCCATCCCGGGGTCTCGGCCCTGCCGCCGCCCAGGTCGTGTCCGGGCCTGCCGACGGCCTCGGCCGACTCGCGGGAGAGCAGCCGCCCGGTGAACAGCGCGTGCGTCCAGGCCGCCAGATCCCGCATGGTCATGGCGAGGCCCCCGTTGCCCTCCACGGCCCAGTACGGCCCGCCGAAACCACCCGGGTGGCCGGTCGTGTCGTTGTCGAGGCGGCCGACGGCCCGGGGGCCGGTCACGGCCGGCTCACCGTCCCAGAATCCCCCCGCGACCCGTCCGCCGGGCAGCCGCAGGATCCTCGATGCCAGGTAGGAGCGGAAACTCCGGCCGGACGCCTTCTCGACGACGAGCGCCAGCAACGTGTAGCCGGCGTTGGAGTACAGGTAGCCGCGGCCGGGCTTGAAGGCCGGCTCCAGCGCGCCGATCGCCGCCACCGCGGCGTCCCGGTCGAGCGGCTCGTAGTCGTCGTCGGCGTGCGAGCCGTTGAGCCCGCCGGTGTGCAGCAGCAGCTGCCTGACCGTCGCCTTGGCCGCGGCGCCGCCCAGCTCGGGCAGGATCCGTCCCGCCCGGTCGTCGAGCGACAGCTTCCCCTCCTCCACCAGGGCGAACACGGCCGCCGCGGTGAAGGCCTTGGTGACCGATCCGATGCTGAACACCGTCTCCGGCGTGTTCGGCCTTCCGGTGGCGGCGTCGGCCGTGCCGTAGGTGGCGAGACACTCGACCTCGCCGCCCTTCATGATCGCGATCGATCCGCTGAACCCGGCCCTCGCCCACGCGCCGAAGGCCGTGTCCAGCCGCTGGTCGCACCGCGGCGCGCCGGTGTCCGCGGCCCGTCGCGGCTGCGGGCCCGCCGACCCGGCAGGGCCGGCCGGATCGGCGCTGCACGCCGCCAGGGCCGCCGTCAGCGCGAGGGCCGCGATGGCTGGAAGAGATTTTCGCATGAGGCGAAGCTAGGACCCCGCCCGCAAACCTGATGTGAACGGCTCCGCGCCGGGCCGGGGTCCCGCCCGGCCCGGAGCCGTTCACCGGCCGCCGCCGTGGCAGGGCCGTGGCGGGGCCGGGTCCGCGGGTCTAGGGGAACGCCTTCGACAGGCGGTCGCGGAGCCTGCCCAGGGGACTCCGCTCCCGGGAGGCGGCGGTGGCCCGCGGGGCGATCAGGTCCAGGGCGCCGAGGCGCTGGCGCTTGAAGTAGCGGGCGGGGCCGTGCGCCTCCAGGTAGGCGGCGGCGTTCTCGCGCAGCCCCGGATACACCTCGGCCTGCATGCAGTAGCCGACCGCGCCCACCAGGGCGGGAAGATCCACCGGCGGCGGTTCCTCCAGCGAGCCGTCCGCCGACAGCCGCGGCAGCAGGGCGTCGGTGACGGTGGCCGGGATCCGGTTGCTGTTCTCGTACGGGGTGAGCCGCTCCAGGACCAGCTCACCGCCCACCGTCGCCACCGGGAGCCCGAAGTACCGGCTCGCGGTGATCAGGGCGGTGGAGAAGCAGCCGACCACGAGCTCGGGCCTCAGCGCGGCGAAGCACGATTCGGCGGGTACGGTCTCCGCCACCACGTCGAGCTCGACGCCCAGCTCGGCGGCCGTCTCGCGCAGCCGCCTGGCGTGCTCGCGCCCGGCGGCCGGGTGGGGCTTGAACAGCACGCCGCGAAATCCCCGGGCGGCGAGGCCGCGCAGCATGTCGGCGTGCAGCCGCGCCTCCTCCTCGGGGGTGACGAGGTCGAGGGCGGACAGGTACTGCCCGAGGATCATCGCCCGGCCCGAGGGCGCGTCGCCGGCCTCTCCGCCGACCTTCCCGATCACGTCGAGGAAGGCCCGGCCGGGGATGATCTCGGCGGGGACCCCGTACTCCGACAGCAGCAGCGGCGTCAGGCCGGGGACCAGGTCGAGGTGGAGCAGGCGGGTGATCCGGCCGGAGATCTCCAGCGGCAGCGGGTCGCGGGTCGGGCCGTAGCTCATCAGGCCGTCGGAGTAGACCGAGATCGGGCAGTCCTTGACCAGCCCTCCCAGGGTCCTGGCCGGGGGGACCGCGATGGACTCCAGGACCAGCTCGGCGGGCCCGTCGCCCAGGGACAGGTGCGAGCCGACCAGGCGGCTCAGCATCGGCACCTCGATGACGCGGGCCTTCCAGTCCGAGGGGTGCAGCGGGGCCACGATCTCGTTCCACGAGTGGACCTCGTCGAAGCGCGGGCGCAGCGCGGCGAAACCGGGGGTCTCGTCCAGGGACGGGGTGATCTCCGGGATGGCCGCGTTGTTGGACACCAGCAGGATCCGGCGCCCCTCGCGGGGACCGAAGCGGCCGTCGTCGATCGCCGCCGCCAGCGTCATCGCGCCGAACAGGGTCGAGGCGTAGAACAGCTGCGTCAACAGCCCTCCAGGAGTCTCTGCAGGATCTGGTCACGTTCCGGGTCCAGGCGGGTCTCGGCGAGCAGGTCCGCGGGGAACCGTCTCAGGGTGGCGGCGCCGCGCTCCTCGAAGCGGGCGCGCAGCTCGGGGGAGAACCGCTCGCCCATCTCCAGGTGGTGGGCCAGGAGCGCGCGGAACATGCGCACCGCCTTGGGCGCGAACTCCTCCTCCAGGCCGTCGAAGACCATGTCGAAGGCGTCGAAGAAGTGCAGCTGCCTGGCGTCGCCGATCTGCGTCAGCGAGCCCGCCACCATCCGCCGGTAGAACAGCCCGGCCAGCGACACCACCGCGAACGAGCTCGCGGCGCGGTGCAGCCGCCAGATCCACGGCCTGTCCTCGGCGGTGTGCAGGTGCCCGGGAAAGGTCAGCAGCTCGCCGAGGTCGCGGCGGTAGATCCCCGCCCACGCGTACGGGTAGTCGACCATGGTCTTCGACCGGGCGGGCAGGATGTGGTCGCGCGGCTTCAGCACCACCTCCCGGGTGGCGAGCGGCGCCCGGTGGATCACCCGCTTCCTGCCCTCCACCTGGACGTGGTCGACCCGGACGAAGTCGCAGCCGAGCCGCTCGATCGCCCCGACCAGGTCCTCCAGGTAGCCGGGCGCGAGCCAGTCGTCGCCGTCCATGAACGTCAGGTAGCGGCCGGAGGCCAGGGCGACCCCGAGGTTGCGCGCGTCGGCCAGCCCGACCGGCGCGTCGTTGTGCAGCACGACCAGACCGGGCAGGTCGTCGCGGAAGTCCTCGACGATCTGCCCGGTCGCGTCCGCGGATCCGTCGTCCACCACGATGAACTCGAAGTCCCGGCGCGCGTTCCTGACCAGCGAGGTCAGCGCGTCACCGATGTATGCCTCCGCGTCCCGCACCGGGACGACGACGGACAGCTTGATCAAGTTGTTCTTCCCGTTCCCGGTCGGAGGTTCGTACGAGGCGGCTTCCCGGTCGGAGGGTCACACGGTGACGCGGCGCAGGCGCGACTTGGGCGCCTCCTCGCCGGGGAAGACCCGCTTGACGCCGTCGCCCAGGGCGGTCTCGATGATCCGGATGTCGCGGACCAGGTGCTCCAGCCCGGCCGGCTCCAGCGAGGCGGCGTGGTCGGAGCCCCACATGGTGCGGTCGAGCGTGATGTGCCGCTCCACGGTCACCGCGCCCAGGGTCACCGCCGCGAGCGAGATCTGCAGGCCGCGCTCGTGGCCGGAGTAGCCGACCGGCACGCCGTACCGCTCCTGGAGGGTGACGATCGCGCGGAGGTTGGCCTCCTCGGGGGGAAGCGGGTAGGTGGAGGTGGCGTGCATCATCACCAGCTTGGAGGTGCCGAGGATCTCCACCGCCTGGTCGATCTCCTCCAGCGTGGACATGCCGGTGGACAGGATGAGCGGCTTGCCGGTGGAGGCGAGCGCGCGCAGCAGCTCCAGGTCGGTCACGCTCGCCGAGGCGATCTTGTGGGTGACCACGTCCATCGACTCGAGGAACTCCACCGACGGCACGTCCCACGGGGAGGCGAACCAGTCCAGGCCGCGCTCCTGGCAGTGCTTGGCGATCTCGGTGTACTCCTTCAGGCCGAACTCGGTCCTGATCTTGTACTCCATGTAGGTCATCTCGCCCCAGGGCGTCTGCCGGATCTGGTCGCGCTGCTCCAGCGGCACGCAGATCTCCGGGGTGCGCTTCTGGAACTTGACCGCCTGGCAGCCCGCCTCGGCCGCCACGTCGATCAGCCTGCGCGCGATGTCCAGGTCGCCGTTGTGGTTGATGCCGATCTCGGCGATCATGTAGACCGGCTGGCCGGCGCCGACCAGCGAGTCGCCGATCTGGACCGGCTTGGCGACCGGGGTGAGCCGCAGCTCGGCGCGGGGCGCGGGAGCGGTGACGACCTCCTCCAGCGGGCGGGCCGCGAGGACCCGGTCGCACAGCTCCCGTACGGCCCCGGCCCCTCCGGCCCGGGTCAGCACGGTCCTGGCGGCGGCGCGGACCTTGGGGTGGGCGTCGGGAACCGTGATGGGCCAGCCGACGTCGCTCATCGGGCCCAGGTCGTTGACGTCGTTGCCGACGTACGCGACGCGGGCCGGGTCGATCCCCTCGATGGCGAGCCAGTCGCGCAGCACGGTCCGCTTGTCGGTCAGGCCCTGCAGGACGGGCACGCCGAGCTTGCGGGCGCGGGCCGCGACCACCGGGTTGTGCTCGGTGGACATGATCATCAGCTTGACGCCGGAGCGGCGCAGCAGCGAGATGCCCATGCCGTCGGAGCGGCTGACCGCGACCATCTCGCGGCCGTCCTGGTCGACGTAGGCGCGGTCGTCGGTGTGCACGCCGTCGAAGTCGGTGATCACCGCGTCCACGTCGATCGGCTCGGGCTCGTCGACGAAGGGCGCGAGCGCCCGTACGATCTCCAGGTCCTCGGGGGTGTCGATCTCGATGGCGTGGCGCGAGGGCACCTGCTGCACGGCGACGGCGCCGAAGAAGCGGTGGCCGTGCTCGCGCAGGCCCTCGGCGCGCATCACGTAGAACGCGCCGGTCTCGCGGAAGTTCGGCTCGCGGTCCTGGCGGCGGGGGCGGTGGGACGGGTCGTGGTTGACGCCCGCGCCGGCGGCGCTCCACAGGAACTCGTGCGTCTCCAGCCCGGAGAACACCACGTCGGCGCTGCCGTCCAGGACCTTGGCGATCGCGCTGTCCAGGTCGGCGGGGTCGATGAACGCGCTGGTGCACTGCACCAGGACGACCACGTCGGGGACCTCGGACAGGTGGTCCAGCGCGTGCAGCACGGCGGACTCGCTGGAGGCGGTCGCGCCGCTGAGCTCCTCCGGCCGGTGGATCACGGTGGCGCCCGCGGCGCGGGCGGCCTCGGCGATCCCCTCGTGGTCGGTGCTGACCACGACCTCGTCGACCAGCTCGGCGCGCACGCAGGCCCGTACCGCACGGGCGACCAGGGGACTGCCGCCCACCGCGGCCAGGTTCTTCAGGGGGACCCCCACCGAACCTCCACGGGCGGGGACAACGGCCAGGACTCGCAAGGTGGCTCCTCATGACATACGGCGAACGCCCCTGAGCTGGGGTGTCATAGGAACCTAGCCACGGGGGTGACCGGAAAGGGGTGTCTGAGCTGAACGCCCAGAGTCGCCCGTCTTAACTTTCCGCGCGACCGGGAGCGCCGGCTCGCCGGTGCCCCGCGGCCTCTTGCTCACCGGCCCGCCGGTCGCTCGCGGCCCTCCGAGCGCCCGCCCGCCGATGACCCGTGGCCTCCCGGTCGCCGGCCCGCCGATGACCCGCGGATCCTCAGACGGACGCGCCGATGGAGCCCATGAGCATGGGGAGCGAGCGTTCGAGGCCGCGGCGCCAGTAGGGCCAGGAGTGGGTGCCGGGGCCGTAGAAGTCGACCGCCACGTCGGCGCCGTTCGCCTTGGCCCGCTCGACGAAGGTCACGGCCTGGAGGAGCAGGGAGGCCTCGCCCTCGTCCCGTGCCTCGGAGGCGTCGTCCAGCGGGCCGGGGGCGCCGTCGCCGCTGGAGACGAAGAGCCGCACCCCGCGCAGCGCGCCGGTGAGGTCGGCTGGATTGTGGGCGGCCCACTCCGGGTCCCGGGGGGAGCCCCAGAGCCTCACGGACTCCTCGTCGTACTGCTCGAGCAGCCAGTCGACGCCGCCGTTGCCGTCGCGGGTGTGCAGCACCCCGGAGTAGGAGGCCGCCGCCTGGAACATGCCGGGGTGGCGGGCCGCGTACGACATCGCCCCGAACCCGCCCATGGACAGCCCCGCCACCGCCCGCCGGTCCCCGGCGCCGTAGTCGCGCTCCAGGACGGTCCGCACCTCGGTGAGGTGGAAGGTCTCCCAGCCGGGCCCCTCACGCCAGTCCGAGTAGAAACCGACGGGGCCGCTCTCGGGGATGACCACGAGCGCGGGGTAGCCCGAGGTGAGCTCCGCGGCGCCTCCCTTGGTCACCCAGGTGTCGTAATGGGACTGGCAGCAGCCGTTCAGCAGATACAGCACCGGCCACGGACCCGAGCCCGGCTCCCACCCCTCGGGCAGCAGGACCCTGACCTTGCCCTCGCGGCCGAGCGCGGCGGAGGTGACGGTGAGTTCGTGGTCGCGCTCGCCCAGTTTCTTCACCGCGACGGCGGCGGCTCGGGCGTCCTCCTTGCCGTACGTGCCGGTGGAGGACGGGGGCAGCAGGGCGAGGAGCACCGCCACGACCGCGACGGCGGCCAGCAGGAACACTCCCAGGCGTACAGCGGTGCGGTTCACGCCGCCAATCCTCCCGCGTCCCGCTGATCGCGTGAAGCCCACATGCCGTACCGGGCCCGCGGGGGAGGTGGTGAGGCGGTGTGTCCGGCGGAGGCGCGGGAGTTCGCGGCCGGTACGACCCGCTGTTTGGGCCCGTCCATTCATGTTAATTCTGGTGACATATGGCGCTTTAGTAACCCGAAAGCTTGAAAAGTACACAAGATCTATTCAGGATTCTCCACGTGGGTTGTAAAGATCGTGCGCATCCCGCGTCGCTCTGCCGGGCGGGAGACTCCCGCCCGGAGTGAGTGAAGGAGATCGTGTGTCAAACCCCCCTCGACACCGGCGATCGGTCCTGGCCGGGATCACCACCGCCCTGATGCTCGTCCTCCCCCAGGGGGTGGCCCAGGCCGCACCCGCCCCAGACAAGATCCACAAGGCCGTCCTGGCGGATCTGGCCACCGACGACAAGGCCACTTTCTGGGTACGCCTGAACGGCGACGCCGACCTCGGCGCGGCTCGCAGGGCGAAGACCAGGACCGAGAAGGCCGCGCAGGTCTTCCGGGCCAAGACCGAGCTCGCCACCTCGTCGCAGGCGGGCCTGCGCAAGCTCCTGACCGCCGAGAACGCCGACTTCACCCCCTTCTGGATCGCCAACGCCATCCAGGTGACCGGCAACGCCAAGCTGGCCGAGGAGATCGCCGGGCGGCCCGAGGTGGACCGGATCGAGCCCGGCCGGGTCACCAAGGTGCCCGAGCCGCTGCCCGGCAAGGAGGTGGCGAGGATCAACGCGATCGAGTGGAACATCGACCGCGTCAACGCCCCCCGCGTCTGGGGCGAGCTCGGCGTCCGCGGCGAGGGCGTCGTCGTGGCCAACATCGACACCGGCGTGCAGTTCGACCACCCCGCGCTCGCCGCCAAGTATCGCGGCAGGAGCGCCGACGGCGTCGTCGACCACGCCTACAACTGGTTCGACCCGGCCGGCATCTGCCCGGGCACCGCGCCGTGCGACAACAACGGCCACGGCACCCACACCATGGGCACGATGGTGGGCGACGACGGCGGCGCCAACACGATCGGCGTCGCCCCCGCCGCGAAGTGGATCGCCGTCAAGGGCTGCGAGTCCAGCACCTGCTCCGACGCCTCGCTGCTCGCCGCCGGGCAGTGGGTGCTCGCGCCCACCGACCTGGACGGCGGCAACCCGCGTCCCGACCTGGCGCCGCACGTCGTCAACAACTCCTGGGGCGGCGACGGCTTCGACCCCTGGTACAAGGAGACCGTCGACGCGTGGGTCGCGGCGGGCATCTTCCCCGTCTTCGCCAACGGCAACGTCACGAACGCGGGCTGCAACTCCAGCGGCTCGCCCGGCCAGTACGTCGCCGGATACAGCGCCGGCGCGTTCGACGTCAACAACGCGATCGCCACCTTCTCCACCCGCGGTTCCGGCGAGAACGGCGAGATCAAGCCCAACCTCGCGGCACCCGGCGTGAACGTGCGCTCGTCCGTGACCAACGGCGGCTACGGGTCCAACTCCGGCACGTCGATGGCCGCGCCGCACCTGGCGGCCACCGTCGCACTGATGTGGTCGGCCTCTCCCGCCCTGCTGGGCGAGATCGCCACCACCCGGGAGCTGCTCGACCGGACCGCGATCGACGTCGACGACACGCGCTGCGGCGGTACCGCCGCGGACAACAACATCTGGGGCGAGGGCAGGCTCGACGCGTTCGCGGCGGTCCAGGCCACCCCGGCCGGCGAGCTCGGCGGGCTGAGCGGCACCGTCACCTCCGGCGGCACACCGCTCGCCGCGGCGGCCGTCACCGTCACCGGGCCGCTGAACCGCACGACCACCACCGCCCAGGACGGGACGTACGCGCTGCCCCGCCTGCTCGCGGGCGAATACCGGCTCACCGTGAGGAAGTTCGGGTACGACGACGCCACCGCGACCGTCACCGTCGTGTCCGGCCAGGAGGTCACCCAGGACGTGTCGCCGGCGCAGCTGTCCTCGGGCACGGTCTCCGGCACGGTCACCGCCGCGGGCGCCGCCGAGCCGGGTGCCACGCTGACCGCGGTGGGCACCCCGGTCAGCGCGGTCGCCGACGCGGCGGGCCGGTACCGGCTCACGCTGCCCGACGGCGACTACCGGCTGAAGGTCACCCCCGGCTCCCGGTGCGCGGGAGAGCTCACCGTGCCGATCACGGTGGCCGGCGACCTGACCAGGGACGTCGACCTGCCGCGCCGCGCCGACTCCTTCGGCTACACCTGTGACAGCGCCGCCGAGGCGTACGTCGCGGGCACCGCCAGGAGCACGCTCACCGGCGACGACGCGGTCCAGCAGATCGCGCTGCCGTTCACCTTCCCGTTCTACGGCACCGGCTACACCGGCGCCTGGGTGAGCAGCAACGGGTTCCTGGCCTTCAAGGACAGCACCGCCCTGGCGGGCAACGTGGCCCTGCCCGCCCCCGGCGCGCCCAACGCGGCGCTCTACGCCTTCTGGGACGACCTCGTGCTGGACGACCAGTCCGGGGTCTACACCGCCACCGTCGGGACCGCGCCGAACCGGACCTTCGTCGTCGAGTGGCGCAACGCCCGCTTCTACGCCGACGCCACCCAGCGCGTCTCGTTCTCGGCGCTGCTCGGCGAGAACGGGTCGGTCGGATACCGCTACGACAGCGTCGACGGCGAGCGCGACGCCGGGATCGGCGCCACGGTGGGCATCGAGAACGCCGACGGCACCGACGCGCTGCAGTACTCCTTCAACAGCGCCGCGCTCGGCGACGGCCAGAGCCTGACCTTCACCGCGAGCCGGCACGGCCTGCTGACCGGCGTCGTCACCGACGCCAACGACGGCGAGCCGCTGGCGGGCGCGACGGTGAAGGTCGGTGACGTGGCGACCTTCACCACCGGGGCGGACGGCAGGTTCCTCGGGCAGATCCTGCTGGGCGACTACCAGGTCGAGGTCTCCAAGGAGAACTACGGGACCTTCACCCAGGAGGTCACCGTCACCGCCGGGGCGGTGACCCGGGCCGACATCGCGCTGGCCACCGGCCGGGTGACGGCCTCGGTCGCCGAGCTGACCCTGGTGCAACCGGCGGAGACCACCAGGACGGGCACGGTCGAACTGTCCAACCTGGGCGTCACCACGGCCTACACCGTGGTGACCGACCCCGCCCAGGGCTGGTTGAGCGTGGCGCCCGCCACCGGCGAGCTCGCCAAGGGCGCGTCGGTGACGCTGAAGGTGACCGCCTCCAGCGCGGGCGTCCCGCCGGGCACCGTACGCACCGGCAAGCTGCTGGTGCGTTCGGCGAGCGGCCGCGACCCGCAGATCGAGATCGTCGTGACGGTCGTGGTGCCCAGGCACCAGGTCGCCGTCGAGGTGGGCGGCACCAGGGACGTCGTCGACGCCGCGGGCGACCGCTGGACCGCGGACCGCAAGCACAGCGCCGGCGGTCACGGCTACGTCGGCACCGGCACCAAGACGAACACGACGAGCAGGACGATCACCGGCACCACCGAGCAGGCGCTGTTCAGGAGCGTCCGCGAGGGGATGCTGGAGTACCGGTTCGACCAGGTGCCCAACGGCACCTACACCGTCGAGCTGGGCTTCGCCGAGACCCGGGGCAAGCGTGAGGGCCAGCGCGTCTTCGACGTCATCGTCGAGGGCGGGCTGGCGATCCCCGCGCTGGACCTCGCCCTGGAGACCGGCGCGTACGTCGCCACCACCCGGCAGTACACGGTGAAGGTCACCGACGGCCAGCTCAACGTGCGGTTCGCCAAGCGGACCGGCGACACCGTGCTCAACAGCGTCCGCGTCTCCGAGCGCCCCGACAAGGCCACCCCGTAGTGGCCTGACCCCCCACCGGCCCGCCCCGTCTTCCCCACGGGGCGGGCCGTGCTCGTCCCCCGGCGGTCCGCGGTACGACGGTGCGCGACCCGGGAGCCGCGGTGTGACGGTGCGCGGGCCGGTGGTCCGAGAGCCGGCCGGACGGGCAAAGTCCTGGTCAAACGACGTTACGGGTCGTGCGGGGCCGGGGATTGGCGGGGTGTGTCGCCTTCACCGGGACGCGGGACCGGGACCGGGGGTGATGGGGATGGCACCTCTCGGTGAACTCGCCGGACAGGGCTGGGCGCAGGTGGGGGCACTGTTCCTGGCCTTCGCGCTCTCCGCCATGATCGGCCTTGAGCGGGAGGTCCGCCAGAAGAGCGCGGGCCTGCGCACCCACACCCTGGTCGGCTTCGCCGCCGCCCTGATCATGCTGGTGTCGAAATACGGCTTCGCCGATGTTCTGGGGGAGAACGTCAATCTCGATCCGTCCCGGGTGGCCTCCCAGATCGTGTCCGGCATCGGCTTCCTGGGCGCGGGACTGATATTCGTCCGCGGTGACGCGGTCCGCGGTCTCACCACCGCCGCGGCCGTCTGGCTCACCGCCGGGGTGGGCATGGCGGCGGGGGCCGGGCTGTGGCTGCTGGCGATCATCGTGACCGCCGGGTACTTCGCGACGGTGTTCGTCCTCACGCCGCTGGCCGACCGGCTTCCCCGGTCCAAATACGCGCCCTCGCGGCTCCACCTGACCTACCTCGGCGAGCACGGCGTGCTGCGGAGGGCACTGGCCGAATGCACGCGCCGGGGATTCGGCGTGGACGAGCTGTCCGTCGGCCAGCGCCCCGAGGGGCAGAGCCCGGAGACCGTCTCGCTCTGGCTCACCGTGCACGGCCCCGGCTCGATAACGGAGCTCACCACGGCGCTCTCCGAGATCGACGGGGTGCTCGCCGTGGTGAGCAGGGACGCCAACACGGCGATGCCCTGAACCGCGGCCGCGCGTCCTCGGTGATCACTCCTCGGCGTCGTCGTTGCCGGGTACGGAGGGGAGAATGTCTATGACGTGGGGATTCGCGGGTTTTTGCTGGGCGGGGATCCGGTGGGATGAGTAGGGGATACTCATGCTTTCCGGCGCGTCCCTGCCTAACGTTCGGAAAGACCCGTCCTGACCGATCCACGGGGGGTGGGTGGGAAAAGGGCTTGATCCGTCCTCGTCATCGTGTCGATGACGCCGGTGCCGCTCCTCGCGGGTGTCGCACCGGCTGCCGGGAAGGCCGCGAGCCTGGCGGGGGCCGGCTCGCGGGCCGTCCCCTCCGGGTAATCCCGTCCGAGCCGTTCCCGGGGCCGGTCGTGGGAGCGGCGGGAGGTCGCCGAGGTCGCCCCACCGCGGGTGGGGCCGGGGAGACCCATGGGCGTTCGGTCTGGTTCATCGGTGATGGCATGCTCTTTTCCGGGACTCGGCCTACCGCGGTCCGGCGCCAACTCGTTCTCCAGGCCCCGGCACCCGTCATCACCAGGTCTCTCGGCCATCACCACGTCACCGCCACACGAGTCGCCGCTGACGCCGACGCGACCTGGAATCGCTACGCCCCAACGACCGCTCCGGGCGACCGCCACCGGGGCCGTGCTCTCGAATACGGACCACTTGATCAACGACTCCCGCCGGCATCAACCCCCTCTTCGCCGCCGTGCTTTTGAACCGGGTGGAACCGCTGGCACACTTGCGGAGGCGACAGTCGGGTGGAAGCGGTCGGTGAAGGCTGGTCGCGGGTGGAGCGGAGAAGGCGACGCGACAGGGGCAGGTCGGGTTCGTGGGGCGGGAGCGTGAGCTTGCGCTGCTCGCGGACCGGCTTGGCGCGGCCGCCGGTGGCGCGGGCCAGGTGGTTTTGCTGGCCGGGGAGCCCGGGGCGGGCAAGAGCCGCCTGGCGGAGGAGGCCGCGGCGCTGGCGGCGCGGATGGGGATGCGGTGCTGGTGGGGGCGGGCCACCGATGAGGAGGGCAATCCGGCGTATTGGCCGTTCCGGCAGGTCCTGCGGGCGCTCGGGCGATCCGGGGGCGCTCCGGGTCAGCACGCGGGTCACGGTGCCGGGCAGGGCGCCGAGCAAGGCATGGGACAGGAGGCCGGGCAGGGCACGGGAGGCGTCGTGCCGGAGCTGGGTGACCTGGTGCACGCGGGAGTGGGCGGGGCCGAGCAGCGGTTCCAGCTGTTCGAAGAGGTGAGCGGGCTGCTGGTGGCCGGGGCCGGGGCCGATGGGCTGCTGGTGGTCCTGGATGACCTGCATTGGGCGGACGAGGCGTCGCTGCGGCTGCTGGTGTACCTGGCTCGGGGAGTGGCCGGGTCACGGCTGGCGGTGCTGGCGATCTACCGGGACACCGAGATCGGGGAGCCGCTGCGGCGGATGCTGGCCTCGCTGGCCGGGGAGGCGTCGGTGACGCGGGTGCGGCTGACGGGCCTGGCCGAGGCCGAGGTCGGCGACTTGCTGGCCGGGGTCACCGGCTGGCCGTCGCCGGAATCGGTGGTCGGCGCGGTGAGTCGGCGTACGCAGGGAAATCCGTTCTTCGTCACCGAGTTGGCCCGGGTGCTGGGCGGCGAGCAAGGGGATGATGCAGAGCTGCCGGTCGGGGTCCGCGACGCCGTACGGGGTCGGCTGGATCGCCTGTCGGCGTGGTGCGGGCGGGTGGTGTCGGCGGCGGCAGTGCTGGGCTCGGCAGTGGACCCGCTCGCCTTGGCCGCGGCGGCCGAGTGGGAGGTGGGGGAGGTACTGAACGCGCTCGACGAAGCGGCGGCGGCCGGAATCCTGACCGCTCTGGCGGACACGGGGGCGCGCGCAGGCGGGAGCACGGGTGGCGCGACGGAGGCGAGACCCACAGGTGTGCGGTTCGGGCACGATCTGATCCGGGAGGCGGCGCGGCTGGAGGTGTCCACGGCGGAGCGGCTCACGTTGCATCTGCGGATGGCGGAGTACCTGATCGGGCGGGTCGATGCGGCCGACCGGGTCAGTGAGGTGGCCTTTCACCTGCTGGAGTCGCTGCCCTCGGGGGACGCCGGCCTGGCCGTGGCGTGGGCCGAGCGCGCCGCGGGGCAGGCGATGGCGCAACTGGCGTGGGAGGAGGCCGCCGCCCTGTACGGGCGCGCGGTGGCCGCGGCGGCCGACGCGGCCTTGGGCGGGCCGGACCGGTGCCGGTTACTGATGGCGAGAGCTCGTGCGCAGGTCAGGGCGTACGAGATGGTCGGCGCCCGCCGGTCGTTGCTCGCGGCCGCCGCCATCGCGCGAGAGGCCGGCGACGCGCGGACCATCGGCGAGGCGGCCATGATCATGGAGGGGGTCACCGACTTCGCGTGGGACGCCACCGGCGGCGCGCTGTACGCCGAGGCGCTGGCGGGCATCCCCGAACAGGACAGCGCGCTGCGGGCGCGGCTCCTGGCCCAGTTCGCGGTGAACGATTCGTGGACTTCGTCCAGCGATGCCGGGGCCCTTTCGGCCGAAGCACTGGCCATGGCCGAACGGGTCGGCGACCGAAGGGCCGTCAAGGAGGCGCTGCGGGCCAGACAACTCGCTCGCAGCGGCCCGGACGGCGTGGCCGACCGGCTGGCCCTCGGGGACCGGATGCTGGCCATGGGCGAGGCCGACCGTGACGATGACGCGGTGCTGTGGGGCCGGCTGTGGCGTTTCGACGCGCTGGCGCAACTGGGCCAGATCGACCGGGCCGAGGCCGAACTGGACCCGATCGACACGGTGGCCCGGCGGCTGCGCTCGCCACTGGCACGCTGGCACGCGCTGCGCTACCAGGCCGCGATCGCCCTGGCCCGCGGCCGTTTCGGTGATGCGCTCGCGCTGGGGGAACAGGCGTTGGAATTGGCGCGGCGGGCCGGCCACGAGGGCGCCCTGGTGCCGTCGCACGGCTTCCTGGTGATGGTGCGAACCCAGGCCGGAAGCGCCGACCAGTCGATCGAGGCGGCGGTCCAAGTGAACCCGGCCACCGTCGCGATGCCTCCCGCCTGGGCGTTGTTGCTGGTGGCGTCCGGACGGCGGGAGGAGGCCCGGCAGATCTACCAGACGTTGCCGCCCGCGTCGTCGGTGCCGGGTTTTCTTCTGCTGAGCGCGCTCGCCGTCACGGCCGAACTCGCCGCGGAGTTCGACGACCGGGAGGCGGCCGCCGAGACGTACCGTGCAATGGCACCGTATGCCGATCTGTTCGCCTGCGGTGGGGCCGGCGTGATCGCGGTCCTCGGCTCGATGCGGCTGCCGCTCGGAAGGGCGGCCGCCGCGCTGGGCCGCCTCGACGATGCCGTACGTCACCTGCGCGTCGCCGCCGAGATCAACGAGCGGGCGGGCATGCCGCCCATGGCCGCCTTCGCCCGATACGAACTGGCCCGTGCCCTGGCCAGGCGCCGACGGCCGGGAGACCGGGACGAGGCGGTCGCGCTGGCCGAGTCGGCGGGCTCGGCGGCCGGAGGGCTCGGCATGGCTCCCCTGCGGGAGCGCTGCGCGGAGCTGGCGCGATCGCTGTCCGGCCGGGTGGCCGGCCCGCTGACTCGGCGCGAGGACGAGATCGCCGTGCTGGTGTCCCAGGGCCTGACCAGCCGGCAGATCGCCGCCGCCGTGCACATCGCCGAGCGGACAGTGGAGAATCACGTACAGCACATCCTGGGCAAACTCGGCTTCACCAGCCGCGCCCAGATCGCCGCCTGGGTCGCCTCCGGCCGTCCGCGGCGACAGACGGACACGGAGCCCGGGTAGACGCACGGGTTGCCCTGGATGAGTACCGGCCATGAGTAGTTTCCCGGACGCGGGCAGGGCCCCGGTGGCCGCACGCTGACGTGCATGAACACCAGCTCCTTCCGGCTCGGCGGACTCACGGTCCTGCGCGCCGCGTGGCTGTACGACGGCATCGGCCCGGCCCTGACCCCCGATCCCGTCCTCGTGCTCGACGGCGGCGTCATCGTGGCCGTCGGCCCGTTCGACGGTGTGCCGCAGGGGGCCACCGTCGTCGACCTCGGCGGTGCGACGCTGCTGCCGGGCCTGATCGACACGCACGTTCACCTGGCCTTCGACGCGAGCCCGGATCCGGTGGGCAACCTGGCAGGCCGAGACGCCGCCGCCGCCCTCGCCGCGATGGCGGCGGCCGCCAGGCGGGCCGTCCGCGGCGGGGTGACGACGGTGCGCGATCTCGGCGACCGGGACTATCTGAGCCTCGCGCTGCGCGGCGCCGCCGCGTCCGACCGCTCTCTACCGACGATCGTCGCGGCCGGGCCGCCGATCACCACGCCCAGAGGGCACTGCCACTACCTGGGCGGCGCCGCGACCGGCGTGGACGGGGTCCGCGCGGCCGTGCGGGAACGCGCCGAGCGCGGCGTCGACATCATCAAGATCATGGCGAGCGGGGGCAACCTGACCCCCGGCACCCACCCTGAGCTGCCCCAGTTCACGCCGGAGGAGCTGCGGGCCGCCGTGGCCGAGGCGCACCGCCACCACCTGCCGGTCACCGCCCACGTGCACGGCACCCAAGCCGTCGCCGACGCGGTCGCGGCGGGTGTGGACGGTCTTGAGCACGTCACCTTCATGACCTCGGAAGGCGTCGACCCGGCGCCGGACGACCTTGTCAAGGCCATAGCGGAACGCGGCATCGCACTCGGGATCACGCTCGGCGTGGTCCCGGTGGAGGGGGGCGCGATGCCGTCCGCAATGGCGGCCCGGGTACCGGCGCTGACCGCCAACGCCCGCCGACTGCACGCGTCCGGGGCGCGAATCGTCGCCGGGACCGACGCCGGCATCGGCCCGGTCAAGCCGCCCGACGTCCTGCGCTGGGCCGTCGGCCAGTTCCCCGGCATCGGCCTGACCAGAACCGAGGCGCTGCGCGCCGCCACCTCCCTCGCCGCCGAGGTGTGCGGGCTGGGAGATCGCAAGGGCCGACTCGCCCCTGGCTACGACGCCGACATCCTGGCCGTCGACGGCAACCCACTCGAAGACCTCAACGCCCTGCACCACATCCGCGCCGTCTACGTCCGCGGTACCCCCCTGCTCACCCCGATTCCGCCTCCGACAACCTTCGGCCGGCGCATTCCGACCAACCCTCACTACGAAAGGAATCAACCGTCATGAACCGATCCCGCTTCCGCATGACCGTGGGCGCCACCTCGACCCTGGTAGCCCTGGCCTTGGGACCGACGCTCCCGAGCGCCGCGTCCTCCACGTCGCTGTCCCCCATGTCCTTCACGTGGAGCAGGCCGATGACGGCGGGGAACTGCACGATGTTCGAAGGCGCCCGATGGACCCTGTACCCGAGCGGCAGAGCCACGTTCGACGGCACGGTCACCAGCGGCGACGACAACGACGCCTGGCTGATGTGGGCGCGCCTCAAGGACGAGAACAACGCCGTGCTCGGCACGTTGACCAACGTCGACGTCCAGGACCGTTCCGACCCGACCAAGTTCGTCCAGGGCCTGCCCAGCAGCTCGCAACGCTACCGCTGGTTCGCCTCCGGTAAATTCAAAAAGCACCTGTTCCCCCTCATCAAGCGCATGTCCCTCGCCAAGCACTGCTGACCACCCTCCGCGACAGGCCACACGGCCTGCCGCGCCCCCACGATCAGACCGGCGGGAACGACATCCGGCCGCTGGCGCGCTCGGTGTGGGACATGCGGAGGGAGGATTTACATTTCGCGATCAGAGGTGGACCACCAGGTTGTGGAATCATCCGCACCCGCAATACACCCTGTGATTTGAGTGGAGGTAGCGAATTATGACAGGCCCACACATAATGTCGATCCGGGTGCCTGCAATGGCCTGGCTGGAGTGGAATCCTGACGGCGACGACTTCCCGCGCTGGTCCGAGGCGCGCAACGTGATAGGGACGACCATCCGCTGGACCGAGCCGCAACTGCTCTGGGATCGGCGAACCAGCAACGTCCCATCGATCGCGGGCAACAGCACCGACACCGTCATGGCGTGGAAGGGCTCCGGTCACGACGAGCACATCTGGTTCTCGCGGCTGCAGCGGCTGCCTGACGCGATCCCAGGCGGCACGCAGTACGCCTGGGGGCCGTACGTCCCAGCGGGAAACGGCCACCGCACTTTCAAAACCAAGAATTTTCCTACCATGGTTCAATACAGCGGCCGGATGTTCATGTTCTGGAAGACGACCCCGGATGCGGCTGCAGGCGACGGCGGCACCTCTATGCGCTGGTCGGAGCTACGTGGTGACACGTGGGTGCAGCCAGGCGAGGGGAACCCGCCCACCCCCGCATGGTGGCTCCCGGACATCCGCACCGAGGACGGCGTCGCGGCCACGGAGCACCAGGGAAAGCTGTACATCGCCTGGCGCGAGGAAGGAACCAAGGAGATCCGGCTGGCGCACTGGGACGGAGCGCGTCTGTCAGACCCGATTTCTTTCACCGATCATAGGGTCACCAGCAAGGTTCCTGCCCTCGTGTCCGATGGCAGACATCTGTACATGGCCTGGCGAAGCGTCGACAACAACGATATCTGGTGGTCGACGTTGGAGGGACCCCCACAGTACCTGCCCGTAGGATGGACCACCGGCAGCCCGGCGCTCGGCCGGACGAACCGGGGCCTCGTGATGGTCTGGGTCGGCAGTGACGACAACTTTCTCTGGTGGTCCCAATTCCAGAACGGACAGTGGAGCGGTCAGCAGCGGTTCACTGACCGGCACATGAACCTCGACCTGCGGGTCAGTCTGGCGTAGCACCAGCAGTGTGACCCCTCGCGGCGCCCCATGTCGCCGGTTCCCGGATGACACAGGGGTGTGTGTTCAGAGCTGACGGCTACTTGATGTGTTCAAACCCGGGTCACCCTGGCATGCACGCTCCCGTGTGCCAGAAAAGGTCGACTCTCCTGATTTCATGCCGCAGGTCGGCTGCGGCAACGACGCCACCCCTTCTCCGCGAAGCAACTCCACCAGCGCCGAACTCTTCACCGGGGGTTGAAGAACAGTCGAACGCTGTTTCCGGAAGATCAAGACCTGGCGCGGCCTGGCGACCCGCTACGACAAAACCCCGGAAAGCTACAAGGCCGGACTCCACCTCCGAGGCGCGATCATGTGGCTGAAGCTCCTCACCTCAGCCACATGATCCGAACTCTGAACGGTTCCTAGTCCCAGCGGAAGAACACGGCCGCGACAACGCTGCCGAACACGACGCAGGCGGCGAGGCCGATCAGGTTGGAGGCCTCGACGGGGGCGCCGATCCAGGCGGCCGACAGGGCCTGGCTCCCGGCGCCGAACGGCAGCCACTGCCCGATCGTCGTGATCACCTCTGGGAGACTGCCGCGCCCGCCGAACATGCCGCCGGTGGCGCCCAGGACGAAGAAGACGCTCAGGCCGATCGCCACGGAGGAGTTCGGGGTGGGCGACAGCGCGGCGACGATCAGGCCCACGGCGTACATGGCGGCCACCGTCAGCGCCAGCGCACCGAGCGCCGCGCCGACACGCACCGGGGGGCTGGCGTCGAACGCCAGCAGGGCCAGGAGCCAGGCGGCCGCGATGCCGACGGTGATCTGCAGCGCGCCGGCGGCCGCCTGGGCGACGAGAACCAGCGCGGGAGAGGCGGGCGTCACCCCGAGGCGTCGCAGGATGCCGCTGCGGCGGTAGTAGGCCAGGAAGCTCGGCATGTTGACGATGCCGGTGGTGGCCACGACCATCGTGAACACCAGCGGCAGTACGTAGACGTCGAACGCCGTGCGGCCGTGCGCGATCGTCTCCCGGCCGGCGGACGAGGCGTTCATCACCAGGATGAGCATGGGCATGCCGATCGGCACGATCAGCCCGGCGGTGTCGCGGGCGACCATCTTGAGCTCGCAGATCAGCAGTCCGGCCCAGGCGCGCGGGCCGGGGCGGTGGACGACGATGTCCGTCATCGGACCGTCTCCTCCTCGGCGTCGAGCCGGTGCCCGGTCAGGACGGCGAAGGCGTCGTCCAGGCCGGCCTGTTCGCTGCGCGTCCCGGTCGCCACGACGCCGGCGCGTACGAGCGCGACGCTGACGGCCTGGAGCAGGTCACCGTGGCCTTCGACGACGACGCGGTCGCCGTCGGCGCGTACCCGCTCGACCTCGTCGAGTCCTTCGAGCAGCCCGCCCGGCACGGGGGCGGCCGTGCGGAAGGTGACCCTCTGGGCGAACCCGGCCCTTCGCACGAGTCCGGAGGGCGAGTCGAGGGCGATGACCCGTCCCTCGTCGAGCAGTGCGACCCGGTCGCACAGTCGTTCGATCTCCTCCATGGAGTGGCTGACGAGCAGGACGGTCACGCCGGACTCGCGCAGCCGCTCAAGGGTCGACCACATCTGGCGGCGTGCCTCGGGGTCGAGCCCGGTGGTGAGCTCGTCGAGGATCACCACCCGGGGCCGCCCGACGAGGGCGAGCGCGATCGACAGCCGTTGCTGCTGGCCGCCGGAGAGATTCTCGAAGCGGGTGCGGTGGGAGGCGGTCAGGCCGACCGACTCGATCAGGTCGCCGGCCGGCAGCGGGTCGCGGTAGAAGGTCCCGTACAGGCGGACCAGCTCGGTGACCGTGAGCGCGGAGTGCAGGGTGGCCTCCTGCAACTGGACTCCGAGAACCTGGCGCAGCCGGGCCCGGTCGCGCCGGGTGTCCAGGCCGAGCACGCGGACGGTGCCGCGGTCGGGCCGCCTGAGCCCGGCGATCAGCTCGACGGTGGTCGTCTTGCCGGCTCCGTTGCGTCCCAGGATGCCGAAGATCTCGCCGGCGGCGACCGAGAGGCTGACCTCCTCGACGGCGACCTTGGAGCGGTAGCGCTTGTGCAGACGGTCCGCCTCGACGGCGGGAGATGACGTTGTCGCATGCATGCCGTCGACGTTAGAAAGGGCGAGCCCCAGGCGCCTGTGCCGATGGTCAGTATCGGCACCCATGACTTTTGGCACCTCGGCCCGGATGCGAGCGCCAGTAAAGTGATGCTATGCGGCGAATCGAGCCGGACGCGTGGGCGGGGCTGGCGGTGCTGCTGGTGTGCCTCGCGGTGGGCACCCCGATACTGCTCGGCGCGGCCGAGACGTGGGTGCCCCGGCCGGTGTGGGGCGCGCTGTTCGTGGCGCTGCTGGTCACCTCGCTGACCGCCGTGCTCTGGGAGGATTGCCGGCGAAGGCGGGCGTGGGCCTGTTACGGCGCGGCCGTCGTGCTGGGGTGGCTGACGATCCTGACGGCGCCCGGCGCCGGGTGGCTGCCGATCCTGCTGGTCTTCGTCGCGGCCTTGGGCGCGTACATCGCACCGCCGTGGGCGGGCCCGCTGGTGGTCGTGCTCAACACCGTCGTCATCGCCGTGACCGTGGGTCTCACCGGCGCCGCCTTCCCCCAGATCGGCCTCAGCGCGCTGCTGTACCTGCTGATCCAGGTCGCGACGCTGCTGAGCTCGCTGGCGACCATCCGGGAGCAGCGGATGCGCCGTGAGCTGAGCGAGGCACATCTGGAGCTGCGGGCGGCGAGTGTCATCCTGGCCGACACCGCACGCGCCCACGAACGCCTGCGCATCGCCCGGGAACTGCATGACCTGATGGGGCACCAGCTCACGGCGCTCACCCTGGAGCTGGAGGTCGCCCGGCACCGCGACGGCCCCGGCGCGCGCGTGCACATCGAGCGCGCCGACCGGGTGGCGCGGGACCTGCTCCGCGACGTGCGCACGACCGTCGGGCAGCTGCGCACCGACGCGCCCGATCTGCGCGAGTCCCTGACCGCCGTAGTACGCGACATTCCCGGCCTTGAGGTCGGTGTGTGGATCGACGACGACGTACGCCCCACCGAGGAGGTGACCATGACGCTCATCCGCGTCGTCCAGGAGATCGTCACCAACACCGTCCGGCACGCGGACGCGACCTCGTTGCGCATCCGGATCGAGAGCACGCCGGACCGGGGTGTGAGGCTCACCTCCGTCGACGACGGGCGCGGCAGTCCCCATCTGCGGCCGGGCAACGGGTTGCGCGGCCTGAGCGAGCGGATCGGCGCGGTCGGCGGCGACGTGCGGCTCGACGGCAGCGACGGTTTCCGCGTCACCGCCAGGGTGCCGGCGCGGTGATCCGGGTGATCGTGGTCGACGACCAGACCCTGGTGCGGCAGGGCATCCGCAGCCTGCTCGACCTGACCGACGACATCGAGGTGGTGGGGGAGTCCGACGACGGCATGTCCGCGCTGGCGGCGATCGAGGAGCACGCCCCCGACGTCGTCCTGCTCGACCTGCGCATGCCCCGCCACGACGGCATCTGGGTGCTCAGGGCGTTGCAGGAGCGCGCGGGCGGCTCGCCGCCGGTGCTCGTGCTGACCACGTTCGACAACGACACCCTGGTGCTGGACGCGATGCGGGCGGGGGCATGCGGCTACCTGCTGAAGGACGTGACGCTCGAACGGCTGACCCGGGCCATCCGCGTCCTGACCGACGGGGGGACGCTGATCTCGCCGTCGATCACCGATCGGCTGCTGCGCGCGGTGCACCGCCGCCGGTCGGCGGATGACGACGATCTGCCCGCGATCCAGCAGCTCACCGAACGAGAGGTGGAGGTGCTGCGGCTCGTCGCGGAGGGGTACAGCAACCGCGAGATCGCCCGGGCCCTGTTTCTGGCAGAAGGCACGGTGAAGAACCACGTCTCGACCGTGCTGCTCAAACTCGGGGCTCGCGACCGGACCAACGCGGTGCTGCGCGCCCTGCACGCCAGCATCCTCGACTGATAGTAGTTGGCCAGCATTTGGCGCAATTCGCTGATACTGGCATGCTCCTTTCCGGGACTCGGCTGCCCGGAACCCGGCGCGTGCGGCAGGGCGCCGGCCGCCGGACCACTCGGGCGGGTTCGCGGCGGGGGAGGAGCACGATGGCCGGTACAGAGCTCAGATCCGGCGACCCCACCGCCTTCGGGTCGTACACGATCGAGGCCAGGCTGGGCGAGGGCGGGCAGGGCACGGTCTACCTCGGCCGTGACCCGGCCGGTGAGCGCGTCGCGGTCAAGGTGCTGCACCCGAGGTTCGCCGCCGACCAGGTCGCGAGGACGCGCTTCCAGCGGGAGATCGCCGTCGCCCGGCAGATCGCCGAGTTCTGCACCGCCCGGGTGCTCGACGCGGGGGAGAGCGACGGCCACCTCTACGTGGTGAGCGAGTTCATCGACGGGCCGTCGCTGCAGCAGGCCGTCGAGAGTGAGGGACCGCGCGACGGCGCCGCCCTGCAGCGCATCGCGATCAGCACGGCCACCGCGCTCGTCGCCATCCACCAGGCGGGGATCGCGCACCGCGACTTCAAACCGGCCAACGTGCTCCTCGGCTTCGACGGCCCGCGGGTCATCGACTTCGGCATCTCCAAGGCGCTCGACGCCGGGTCCGCCCAGACCAGCGGCGCCATCGGGACCCCGGCCTACATGTCACCCGAGCAGGTGCACGGTCAGCTCGTCGCCGCCCCCTCGGACGTGTTCAGCTGGGCCGTGACGATGGTGTTCGCCGCCACCGGCGGCCCCGCGTTCGGCCAGGACTCCATCCCGGCCGTGCTCCACCGCATCCTCAACGCCGAGCCCGACCTGTCCGGGGTGCCCGAGGGGCTGCGGCCGCTGCTGCGCGCCTGCCTGGCCAAGAACCCCGCCGCCCGGCCGGCCGCCCCCGACCTGCTGTTCCGGCTGATCCGCCAGCCGTCGGCGGGAGCCGTCGCGCCACCGTCACCGCCGCAGGCCGGGCACCCGGTACGGGACCGGCCACCGTCGTCCCAGCCGTCCCCCGGTCGGGACGGCGAGTCCGGGCAGCCGTCTCCCGGGTGGGGTGCCGACTCCCGGCGGCCCACCCGGCTCCCGCCGTCCCGGCAGCCGCTCTCTCGGTCGCCGTCCGAGCCGCCGTCCGAGTCGCCGTCCCCGCCGTTGCCGTCGTTGCCGCCACCCGGGCGGAGCGCCGCGCCCCCGCAGCCGTCGTACGCCGGGCCGTCACCGATCGGCCCGGGCGCCGCGCCGGGGCAGTGGCGCCCGGCGGATCCCGGGGTACCGGCCTTTCCCGGTGACGCGCGGGAGGGGTCCGCCGACGCGACCGTGCCCGGCGGGTCCGGACGGTCGCGGTCGTGGCGGATCGGGGCCGCCGTCGCCGCCACCGCCGTCGCGGTCTCCGCGGGAGCCTTCGTGCTCCCGCCGCTGCTGGCGGGTACGGGGGAGGAGCCCGCGGACCCCACCCCCGTCGCGCTGACCGGATCCCCGTCGGTCTCCGGCGGATCCCCCTCGCCCGGCGAATCAACGCCGCCCAGCACTTCGCCGTCTCCCGGCGGTTCCCCCTCTCCCGGTGGATCGGCGTCCCCCGCGGCCACCCCCACCTCGGTCACCGGGGACTGGAGGAGCGCGCCGGTCGGCGGCCCGCTGCGCGGCCATCGCGACGACCTCCAGACGGTGGCGATCGCTCAGGTGGACGGCAGGCCCGTGATCGTCTCCGGTGCCAACGACCGCACCGTCCGCCTGTGGGACCTGGCCACCCGCAGGCCGCTGGCCACGCTCGCCGGGCACACCAACTGGGTGCGCTCCGTCGCGGTCACCGAGCTGGACGGCAGGACGATCGCGGTGTCGGGCGGCGACGACGGCACCGTCCGCCTGTGGGACCTCACCACCCGCAAGCCGGTCGGCAAACCCTTCGACGCCGCCGTGCCCGTCTTCTCCCTCGCCCTGGCCACTCTCGACGGCGAGCCCGTCGTGGTGACCGGCGGACGCGACGGGAGCCTGCGCCTGTGGGACCTGAGGACGGGCGCCGCGATCGGCAAGGCCCGCCGTGCCGCCGACGGCGCCGTGTTCGGCCTGGCCACCGCCGAGCTCGACGGCGAGCCCGTCGTGTTCACCGGCGGCGGCGACGGCACGGTGCGCCGCTGGCCGCTCCGCTCGGGGCCCGGCAAGACGATCCTCACCCAGCGCGGCCAGGTCACCGCCGTCACCACGGCCGAGCTGGACGGCAGGCTCGTGGTGCTGTCCGCCGGTGGCGCGCAGGACATCCACATCGACGACGCCGCGGGCGACGGTGAGGCACGCCCGCCCATCCGGAGCCACAGCGGCTGGGTCTACTCCCTGGCCGTCGGCCGGGTGGGATCGCTCACCGTCGTCGTCTCCGGCAGCAACGACTCCACCGCGCGGGTCCACGACCTCGACACGGGAAAGCCGGCGGGGCGGCCGTTCAAGGCCCACGACCACAACGTGTTCGCCGCCGCGGTGACCGAGCTCGGCGGGCGCCCCGTCGCGGTCACCGCAGGCGGCGACGACACCGTCCGCGTCTGGCGCCTGGGCTGACCGGTCCCCGCAGGATGCCCTCGCGCTCGTAGAAGCGCAGCGCGTCCGTCCGTGTCCGGCGCCTGCGCTGGCCGGTCCCCGGGTCGCCGGGCTCCTGCCTCGACCAGCCGTACGCTCCCGGAACGTGCCGCGTCTCCGGGGGGCGTGCGGATTTCCAAGAACGTGCCGCCTGTCCCGGAGCGTGCCGCGCCGCGCCGGTCAGCGACCGGCGGCGAGCTCCGAGAAGATCTCCACCAGTTCCGGCCGGTCGAACGGGCCGACGTGGGGGGCCGCGACGCTCCGCACGTCGGTCGGGTTGTCCGGGGTGAGACGGTCGGCCTCCTTGATGAACCGGTCCTGCAACGCGGGCGGGATCAGCCGGTCGAGGGTGAGGCGCACGTAGGTCCGGGGAATCCGGCCCCAGGTGTGCGCCTCACCCTGGGCCTCGGCCGTCGGGATGCCGGCGGTCTCGTCCGGCTCCAGCATGTTGAGCAGCCGCCGCCCCCCGTCGGCGCCCTCATGGGCCGGACGCGGCCGGTCGTCGTGACTCCTCCTCCGGCACCACGGCGGGCCGGCGTTTCCCGGCAGGCGTTGGACCGGAGGCGGACTCTCCGCGCCGCCATCGCGATCGCCGACACCGAGCGACTCGACGCCGTGTCCATGCGACGGTTCGCGGCCGAGTTCGGTGTCGGCCCGATGTCGCTGTACCGGCACGTCGCGAGCAAGGAGGAGCTGGTGACGCAGATGACCGACGAGGTCTTCGGCGAACCCGAGCTGCCCGTTCCGGGGCCGGACGGCTGGCGGGCCAAGCTCGAACTGATCTCCCGCCTGCAGTGGGAGCCGTGCCGGCGGCACCTCTGGCTACCCAGGGCCGTCTCGCTCGTCCGCCCGTCGCTGGCGCCCAACGTGATGGAGCACACCGAATGGACCCTGCGCGCGCTCGACGGGCTCGGACTGCCCATGACGACACGGATCCGCGAGGCGCTCACGCTGCCCGCCTTGGTCCTCAGCGTCGCGCTGTCCATGGCGGACGAATCTCGACGGTCTCGCCGTCCTGGTGGAGCGGGCGCGCCCGTAGTCCCGTCCTCGGATCAGGCGGCTCCCAGCAGGGCGATGGCCGACAGGGTGCCCAGGGACAGGACGCTGGAGACGAGGATGGCGTCGCGGGGCAGGTCGGTGGGGCGGCCGTACTCGGCGGCGTACACGTAGGTGTTCTGCGCGGTGGGGAGCCCGGCGAACAGGACGGCCGCGAAGAGCGCCGGGCCGTCGAGGCCCAGGAGGAAGCGCCCGGCCAGGAAGGCCAGCAGCGGCTGGAGCAGCAGCTTGAGCATCACCGCCGGTGCCGTCGCGCGCCAGGAGACGGCCGAGCCGTTCAGGGACATGCCCAGCGAGAAGAGCGCCAGGGGCACCGCGGCGCCGCCGAGGATCTCCAGGGGCCTCAGCGCGAGGTCGGGCAGCCGCAGGCCGAGGGCCGACACGCCCAGACCGAGGAAGGAGGCGATCACGATCGGCGTCCGCAGCGGGGCGAGGAAGGACGCGCGCCCGGCCCCGAGGCCGAGGAAGATCAGCGGGGAGACCACCAGGACCTGGAAGATCAGGACCGACACCACGAACGTCGCGTCGTTCAGGACGTACAGGCCGACGGGGATGCCGAGGTTGCCGGCGTTGACGTAGGACGACGACATCGCGGCGAGCACCCGTTCCGGCAGCCCGCCGCGGAACAGCGCGAGCGCGAGCAGGCCGACGGCGAAGGTGCTGATCGCGAAGGCGACCAGCGGGCCGGGCTGGATCCGGTCGAGCGGGGTACGGCTGAGCGTGGTGAACAGCACCGCAGGCATCGCGACGGTGAACGCGAACCGCGTCAGCGCCTGCCGGGCCTGGTCGCTCGCCCATCCGAACCGGGCGGCCAGCCAGCCGAGGGCGCCGATAAACCATATCGGGATAAATGCTGTTATAACCGCCTGCACCCGGCATACCGTATCTGGGCCCTCGCGTTCCCCGGCGAGCCCGGCCCCGGCCGGTGCGGCTTTCCGGGCCGCGCCGGCCAGGGCCGGGCCGTGTCAGTCAGGGCCGGTCGGGGGTCAGCGCCAGGAGTCGGTGCGGGTCGCGGTGCCGCCGGAGGGGGTGGTGAAGGAGCGGTCGGGGTCGCTCTCCCAGGTCACCGAGCCGTCGGAGTTCTTCTTGATGTACTTGTACTGGATCGCCGTGCCGGCCGGCAGGTTCACCGTGGCCCTCCAGACCGGGTAGGCGGCCGACGACAGGGCGACGGCGTTCACCGGGTTCCAGGAGCCCAGCGCGGCGACGTCGCCGACGACGAAGACGTTCTGGCCCCAGCTCGTGGTCACGGTCGCGTTGAACGTGGTGGCGACCTGGCCGGGGTCGACCGTCGGGGTCGGGCCGGGGCCCGAGGCGCCGGTGTGGACGGCGACGGCGCCCCTGGCCGGAACGGTCACCGAGGCCGAGCCGTCCGGACCGACGGTCACCGAGCCGCCGCCCGCGACGTTGGCGTAGGTTCCGGCGGGCAGGCCGGTGGCGAAGGTGCGGGTGACGCTCCCGCCCTCGTTGTTGATCGCGATCCAGCCCTTGGCGCCCCGGCTGAAGGCGATCACGTTGTTGCCGTTGTCGTACCAGTCGCCGACCGAGGTGCCCTGCACGGCGCGGTTGAAGCCGACCATGCCGTTCATCTGGCGGTGGAAGCAGGTCCACCGGCCGTTGCCGCAGTCGGCGTCGGTGGCGAAGCCGCCGTTGGCCGACGGCGGGCCGGCCTCGCCGTCGCTCCAGGTGAACCCGGAGTAGACCCTGGGCGTGCCGTACGGCCAGGCGAGCATGAAGACGTTGGCCAGCCGGTAGGCGTCGCCGTACTTGTAGTTCATGGTCGAGCCGTTGCGCTCGGTGTCGTGGTTGTCGACGAACACCACGGCCTTGTCGCTCGGCACCGACAGGCCCCAGCTCTGCCCGAAGGACCGCAGGTTCCTGATCTGGCCGCCGTTGAACTGCTCCTTGAGCCTGCGCCCGTACACGAACTCGTGCACGTCGCCGATCCCGGTGTACTGGCCCGGGCTGATCGCCTCGCCGTCGCCCTGGATGACCTCCTGGTGGATGTACGGCGAGCCGGTGAGCCTGCCCTTGATCGCGGCCAGGTCGCCGGGGTCGATGTGCTTGGCGGCGTCGATACGGAAACCGTCCACACCCAGGGAGGTCAGCTTGTTGAGGTAGCCGGCGATCCGGTCGCGGACGTACTCGGAGCCGGTGTTGAGGTCGGCCAGGCCGACCAGCTCGCAGTTCTGCACCCGCCAGCCGTCGTTGACGTAGTCGGAGCCGTTGATCCCGCAGGTGGGGGAGTGGAAGTCGGCGGCGGAGTAGAGCCCGGGGTAGTCGTACTTGCCGAAGGTGTGGCCGCCGTAGCTGGTGCTGCCCTGGCCGGTCATGTGGTTGACGACGGCGTCGGCGTGGACCTTGAGCCCGGCGGAATGGCAGGCGTTCACCATGTTCCTGAACGCGTTCTCGTCGCCGAACTTGCTGGTGAGGGTGTAGCGGGCGGGCTGGTAGACGTCCCACCAGACCGCGCCGCCCCGCGACATCGAGTCGTTCGGCGGGGAGACCTGCACGGCGGCGTATCCGGCCGGGCCGAGGACGTCGGTGCACTCCCTGGCGACGGAGTTCCAGTTCCAGTTCCACAGTTTGACGATCGGGCCGGGGGTGGGCGGCGCGGCCTGGGCGGGGAGGGCGCCGGGCACCAGCACGGCGGCGCTCACCAGAGCGCTCAACGCCGTGGCAACGACGACTCTGTAGGGTTTCACGGGTGGGGGCCTCCAGGATCGATGGACGGGTTCCCTGGCCGGGCCGGGTGCTGCAACACCTGGCCCGGCCGCCTTTCCGGGGTGTACGGGGGTCAGGGCCGGACGAAGACGGCGACCGTGCGGGCCGGCACCGTCAGCGTGCCCGTGGCGGGGTCGAACGTCGACCGCTTCACGACGGCGTCGTCGCCGGCCGCCTGGACGGGGTGGAGCGTCACCCGGGCGCCCTTCAGCGCGGCGACGGTCTGCGGCCGCGCCTCGGGGGTCGCGTTGAAGACGACGGTGACCGACTTCCAGCGCGGGTCGATCCCCGTGGCGTCCAGGTGCATGGTCACGACACCCGGGGTCTCCGAGGTGCCGCCGGCCGGGAAGGTGAGGCGCTCCTGCACCTCGGCCAGGGTGGCGAGGCCGAAGACCGGCGAGGAGGAGCGGATCCTCAGCAGCTCCCCGTACCGGGCGCGGGCCGCGCCGATCGCCGCGCAGTCCGGCTTCAGCGCCGGGTCGGCGAGCAGCGGCCTGGCGTACTGCCACTTGTCCTCGTTGTCGGGCTTCGGGGGGAGCCCGGCGCCGAAGCCGTTGCCCGCCGAGCAGTCCCACAGCAGCCGGTTGAACCAGTCGCCCGAGTCGTAGGAGTTGCGGTCGAGCGACTTGGAACGCAGCCGCTCGCTGCCCGCGTGCATGAACGAGGTGCCCTGTCCGAGGACGGCCGTGGCCAGCGAGAGCGACTGCATGCGCACCCGGTCGGCCATCGCGGTCGCCGGGGGCAGCTTGTACGCCAGCGCGTCGAACAGCGTCTCGTTGTCGTGGGCGTCGACGTAGGTGACGACCTCGTCCGGCGCGGCGGTGTACCCGGCGGGGGAGCCGTTGTAGCTCACCTGCGAGCCCTTGACCCGCTCGCCGCTGGAGGCGGTGAAGGTGTAGTCGCGGAGGTTGCCGGCGAGCCCGACCTTGATCAGGTCGTGGTAGTTCAGCAGCCGGGCCCGCCGCTGTCCCTCGTCGCCGTTGGCCGGTGAGCCGTTGGGCGCTCCGGCGAGCCCCGAGCCGAAGCCCTGCACGCGGGGGTCGGCGTCGAACGGGCCGCCGCCGCGCACCGCGTCGCGCAGCCGGTCGCTGAAGGTGCCGATCCCGGTGCCCGCCATGTTGGCCTGGGTGGCCTGCTCGAAGCGGGCGCCGTCGGCCACCTCGCCGAAGTTCCAGCCCTCCCCGTACAGGATGATCGACTTGCCGTCGACGCCGTCGCGGGCGACGGTCAGGGCGTCCAGGGCCTCGCGGACCGCGACCATGTTCGCCTTCGGGTGGTGGCCCATCAGGTCGAACCTGAAGCCGTCCACCTTGTACTCGCGGGCCCAGGTGACGATGGAGTCGACGACGAGTCTGCCCATCATGGCGTGCTCGGGCGCGGTGTTGGCGCAACAGGTGGAGGTGGCCACCGTGCCGTCGTCGAGCAGGCGGTGGTAGTAGCCGGGCACGAGGCGGTCGAGCACCGAGGCGGGGTCCTGGCCCGCGGCGTGGGTGTGGTTGTAGACCACGTCCATCACCACCCGCAGCCCGGCCCTGTTCAGCCCGCCGACCATGCCGCGGAACTCCCTGATCCGCGACGACCCGTCGGGGTCGGCGGCGTAGGAGCCCTCGGGCACGGTGTAGTGCAGCGGGTCGTAGCCCCAGTTGAAGGAGTCCTTGGCCGCGGTCCTCGCGACGCAGGCCTGCTGCTCCTCGGAGTCGGGGGGCATCGAGGCGAGGTCGCAGGCGGGTTCGGTCCGGTCGGCCCTGCGCTCGGGGACGGTCGCCATGTCGAAGACGGGCAGCAGGTGCACGTGGGTCAGCCCGTCCTCGGCCAGCCCGCGCAGCTCCCTCATCCCCGCCGAGTCGCCGGTGAACGCGGCGTACGTGCCGCGCTCGGCGGCCGGGACGGTCGTGTCGGAGGCGGAGAAGTCGCGCACGTGCAGCTCGTAGATGGACGCCTTCCGCTGGGGCACGGCCTTCGGCTTGGCCAGCGACGACCAGCCGTCGGGCCGCAGCGCCCGGTCGGACAGGTCGGCGAGCTGGCTGCGGCCCGAGCCCGCCGACAGCGACAGGCTGTACGGGTCGGTCACCTCGTTGACCACGACCTTCCCCTCGCCGGGCACGTAGACCGTGACCAGGAAGGTGTAGTAGCGGTCCTTCCAGTCCCGCCGCCCCCGCAGCGACCAGACGCCGGTGTCGTCGTCGCGGCGCATGGGGTGGACGGTGCGCCTCCCGCCGGAGGAGTCGCGGTAGAGCGCCAGCTCGACCTTGCCCGCGGTCGGCGCCCAGACCGACAGCCTGGGCGTGCCGCCGCTCCAGGAGGGGCCGAGCTCGGCGGTCGCCGCCTCGGGGTACAGGTCGTCGAGCAGGCCGGGCAGCTGCACGCCGGTGGCGGCCAGCAGCGCGCCGGAGGCGTCGCGCTCGACGGCCACGACCTGGCCGCGGACGGCCTCGCGCACCAGGTCGGCGTCGCGCGGGTCGACGGTGAACGCGGCGTGCCCGGCCAGGTGCGGCCACTTCGCCTTCTGCGCCTCGGTCAGCGCGCCGGGTATGAGCCGGATGATCCTGAGGTCGCCGGTCAGGTCGCCCTTGTCGTAGGTGACGCCGCCCTCGGCGGAGAAGGCCAGGGAGTAGCGGTTCGTGGTGGAGGGGCCGACCTTCCAGGCGACGGTGGCGCGGTCGATCCAGTGCGCCGACGACTTCGACAGGTCGGCGTCGGCCCCGCGCGCCGAGGGCTGGGGCAGCAGGTGGCCCTCGGTGGCCGCGACCCGCCACACCTCGTGGCCGGTCGCGGTCAGGTCCAGCGACTGGTCGTCCGGCAGGTCCTTGGTGTCGCCCTTGTGGATGATGTAGTTCACGGTCTTGGCCCCCTCGGTCAGGGGGACGCGGAAGTGAACGCCGAACCCGTCCTCGCCCGCGGGCGGCAGCGGCGCGGCCCACTCGGTGGGATTCGCCACGTCACCCCACAGATGAAGTCCCCAGCCGTCGTAATTCCCGTCCGGCCGGTGGTAATGCAGGATTGCGACGTTCTCGGCCGCCGCCCGGGTCGGGTGGGCCTTCGCCACGCCCGAGGCGACGTACGCGTCGGATTGCAGAGCGGGGGTGAACGACTGGTCGGGTCCGGGGTCCTTGGTGTCGCCCTTGTGCACGATGAAGTTCGCCGGAAGGGAGGCGTCCTTCAGCGGCACCTTCCAGAACGCGCCGTAGGAGTCGACGCCGTCCGGCGGGCGCGGCGCGGCCCAGTCGGTGGGCACCCCGTCGGCGAGCCCGTCGCCCCACAGGTGCAGCCCCCAGCCGTCGTAGTCCTTGTCCGGGCGGCCGTAGTGGACGGTCGCGTACCCCTGGGCCGCCGCGCGGGACAGGTGGGTCTCCGGTCTCCCCTTCGCCAGCCAGACCTCGCCGTTCCTGGCGGGGTTCACGATCCGGTCGCCGCCGTCCTTCTCCTCGCCCCTGTGGGCGATGATCCCGACGCTGGTGGCGCCCGGCTTGAGCTTGATCCAGGCGAAGCGGCCGTAGGAGTCCTCGCCGGTCAGCGGGAGCGGGGCCGCCCACTCGGTCGGGTTCTCCACGTCGCCCCAGACGTGCAGGCCCCAGCCGTCGTAGTCGGCGGCGTCCTCCCGCTGGTAGTGCACGACCAGCCAGTCGCGCCTGACCGCGCCGGGCTCCTCGGGGGCGGGCTCGGCGCCGACGGTCGCCTGCGCGACCGCCGAGGCGAACCGGCCCGCGGAGTCCTTCACCACGGCCTTGTACGAGATCCTCGTGCCCGCCGCGACGCCGCGCAGGTCGTGGAAGACCCGGAAGGCGCGGCCGGAGGGGGTGGCGTTGGGGGCGTCGTCGGTGCCGATCGCCCGCCAGGCGCCGTCGCCGGTCTTGGCGGCGAAGGTGACCTGGTCGAAGCCGGTGCCCGGCACGGTCGCGACGACCGGGATCCGGCCGTCCTCGGCGGTGCCCCTGATCTCGGTCCCGGGCAGGGCGATCGAGACGGCCGGAGCCGCGGCCGGGGCCTCGAGCCTGGCGGGCGCCTTGTAGACCACCGCCGACAGGGCGGGGACGGTGAGCGCCAGCTTCGTGTCCGTGCCGGTGGTGAGCGTGGCGGCGCCCTCGCCGTACACCCGGGTGAAGGCCGCGCCCGCCGAGAAGGTGGGCACGCTCGCGGTCGCCGGCTGCTCGGCGTTGTTGACCGCGACCAGGTACTCGACCTGCCGCGCGGCGTCGATCCTGGAGAAGGCGTAGACGCCGCCGGAGACCAGCCGCTCGATCTGGGCGCCGTCGGCCAGCGCCGGGTGGGCGTCGCGCAGCGCGGCGAGGGCGGAGATGCCCCGGTAGAGCGGGTGGGAGGGGACGAAGTTGTCCTGGGCGTGGGTGGAGCCGGTGCCGATCAGGTCGTCGCTCAGGTAGCTCTCGGTCCTGGAGGCGAACATGGACGCGCGGGCGTCCTGGTCGCCGCCCTTGCCGGTGAAGCCCTGCTCGTCGCCGTAGTAGACGACCGGCTGGCCCCGGGTGAGGTACATCAGCTCGTGGGCGAGCAGGTCCCTGCGCAGCAGCTCGGAGTCGGGGGCGCCGGGGTTGTCCTGGGCGACGAAGCGGCCGATGCGGCCCATGTCGTGGTTGCCGAGGAAGGTCGGCAGCGACGACGCGTTGCCGTCGGCGTCGATGTGGTAGTCGTCGCCCGCGTACAGCCGGGCCAGCCGGGACGCGTCCGCCGTGCCGCCGCCGAAGGAGCGGGCGGCCTCCTGAAACGGGAAGTCCAGGGTGGCGTCCATGGCGCCCCGGGTGGAGTAGCGGCTGGTGAAGGCGGGCTCGCCGGAGTAGACCTCGCCGAACATGAAGAACCGCTTGTTGCCCTGCTGGGCCGCGTAGCCGCGCAGCGCCGGGGAGAACCTCTCCCAGAACTCCATGTCGACGTGCTTGGCGGTGTCGATGCGGAAGCCGTCGAGGCCGGTGTCGCGCACCCACGTCCGGTAGATGTCGATCATGCCCTTGACGACCTCGGGGCGCTCGGTCCACAGGTCGTCGAGGCCGAAGAAGTCGCCGTACTCGTCGTTCTCGCCGCCGCTGAAGGTGGAGTCGCCCCGGTTGTGGTACATCGTCGGGTCGTTCAGCCAGGACGGGGTCTTGGCGTTCCTCGGCGCGACCGGCGTGTACGGGAACGAGCCGGTGTCCACCTTCGGGAAGGTGTCCTCGCCCGCGTGGTCGCGGTCGTCGAACGGCACGCCGCCGGTGTCGACGTAGGGGTAGGCGCCCTTGGAGCGGTAGGAGTAGGTCTTCTCCGCGTAGTCGACCACGTCGGCCGTGTGGTTGGTGATGATGTCGAAGAAGACCTTCATCCCGCGCCGGTGGGCCTCGCGCACCAGCTCCCTCATCTGGGCGTTGGTCCCCAGGTGCGGGTCGATCCTGGTGAAGTCGGTGATCCAGTAGCCGTGGTACCCGGCCGAGACGTTCGCGCCGGTGCCCTGCACGGGACGGTTCACGAAGGCCGGGGTGATCCAGATCGCGGTGCTGCCCAGGTTCTTGACGTAGTCGAGCTTGCCGAGCAGGCCCTTGAGGTCGCCGCCCTGGTAGAAGCCCTTGTGGGTGGGGTCGAAGCCGGTGGCGAGCCGGTCGCCGGACAGGCCGCCCCGGTCGTTGCCGGTGTCGCCGTTGGCGAACCGGTCGGTCATCGCGAAGTAGAAGCGCTCGCGGCTCAGGTCGGCGCGGAGCGCGTCGCGCGCGAGGTCCCGGTCGGAGGGCTCGGCGGTGCGGCTGAGCGCGGACACCACGGGACCGGACGACACCACGGCGCCGGACGCGGAGGGCTTCGTGGAGGCCGGTACGGAGCTCGTGGAGGCCGGGACCGGTGCTGAGAGGGGCGCGGGGGAGGAGGACGCGGCGGCGGGGAGCGGGGTGGCGGCGAGAGGGGTGGCGATCAGGGTCGCCGCGAGCGCGACCCCCGTCAGGAAGGTCGTTCTCGCGCGCCGTGGGGGGAGCGGCCAGACCACGGGGGCCTCCACGGGAGTTGTTTCGAGGGTATTGCCCGGAAGTTACTCATTGGGAATGGTCTGTGCAATCCCTTGCGGCAATTTTCTGAATCCCGGCAATTCACGGTCGTCCGGAAGGGGACCCAATCGGTTGCCCAAAACGTACAAACAGTGATTTTTCATCACTAAGAGGGCGATATAGCTGCTCGCAGGTCGAGGGGAAGGGTGGTGAGACTCCTCGGCTTTGGGGGGCTTTGTAACGACTTTGCAGACTCTTGCAGAAACTTCTTCCAATGAGGTTCACGTCGGCGTAACGTCCGGCGTACTCCAGACCCGGCCGGACGGCTCTTCGGTCCCGGCCGCCCCCTGAACACGAGGAGAAGAACATGCGGCGAGCCTTCTCGGCCGCGACGATTGTCGCGGCCCTCGCCCTGGCGGTCTCCGCCTGTGGTGGCGGTGACGCCGGTACGGCGGCCCCCACCCAGCCCGCGGCGACGGACCCGTCGAAGATCACCGGTGAGATCACCTGGTGGGACACCGTCAGGCCCGACAGCGAGGGCCCGACCTTCCAGGCGCTCATCAAGGACTTCCAGGCGAAGTACCCGGGCATCAAGGTCAAGTACGTCAACGTCCCCTCCGACCAGGCGCAGAACCAGTTCCAGACCGCGTCGCAGGCGGGCGCGGGGGCGCCGGACGTGATCCGTTCCGAGGTCGCCTGGACCTCCCAGTTCGCCTCGCTCGGCTACCTCCAGCCGCTGGAGGGCACGCGCGCCGTGGAGAACGAGTCGGACTTCCTGCCGGGGCCGCTGAGCAGCACCAAGTACAACGGCAAGACGTACGCCGTCCCGCAGGTCACCGACACCCTCGCGCTCATCTACAACAAGCGGCTGCTCAAGGAGGCCGGGCACGAGAAGGCCCCCACCACGGTCGAGGAGCTCAAGCAGACCGCGCTCGACGTCAAGGAGAAGACCGGCGCCAGCGGCCTCGCGCTCAACGTCGACTCCTACTTCCTGCTGCCCTTCATGTACGGCGAGGGCGGCGACCTCCTCGACGTGCAGAACAAGAAGATCACCGTCAACTCCCCGGCGAACGTGAAGGCCATGGCCACCGTCGCCGACCTGATCACCTCCGGCGCCGCGCCCAAGCCCGCCATCCAGGACAGCTACGCCAACGCGATGACCGCCCTCAAGGACGGCAAGGCCGCGATGATCTACAACGGCCCGTGGGCGCTGTCGGAGATCTACCAGGGCAAGGAGTTCAAGGACAAGGAGAACCTGGGCATCGCGCCCGTCCCGGCGGGCTCGGTCAAGGCCGGCGCCCCCACCGGCGGCTGGAACCTGGCCATCTACGCCGGTTCCAAGAACCTGGACGCCTCCTACGAGTTCGTCCGCTTCATGAGCACCCCCGAGTCCCAGGCCAAGGTCGCCAAGGAGATCAGCCTCCTGCCGACCCGCGTCTCCGCGTACGACAACCCCGACGTGCAGGCCAACAAGGACGTCTCCGTCTTCAAGCCCATCATGGAGACCGCGACCGCGCGGCCGTGGATCCCCGAGGGCGGCCAGCTCTTCCAGCCGCTCCTCGAGGGCTACCAGTCGCTCGTCGGCGGCACGGCGACCCCCGAGGACATGCTCAAGAAGGTCGACGGCCAGTACCGGGGCATCTTCAAGGACTGGAGCTGACCCGTGGCGCTCTCGACTGGGCGTGTGAACAGCACGGCCAGGGGCCGGGCCGCGGGTGCCGACGGCGCCCGCGGCCGGGGCCGCCCGCCGGGCGGCCCGTTCCGGCGGGCGCTGGGCAGGCACTGGTACGCCTGGGCCATGGTCGCCCCGGTGATCCTGGTCACCGGCCTGCTGGTCGGCTGGCCGCTGGCCAGGGGCGTCTACCTGTCGCTGACCGACGCCACCGAGGCCAACATCGGCCGGACGATCGGCGTCAACGTCATCCCCTCGACCTACGAGTTCACCTGGTTCGACAACTACGTCGCGATCCTGACCAGCGGACTGTTCTGGGAGAAGCTGACCTGGACGGTCGTGTGGACCGTCGCCTGCGTGGCGTTCCACTACGGCCTGGGCCTCGGCCTGGCCATGCTGCTCAACCGCAAGGTCAGGTTCCGCTCGGCCTACCGGCTGCTGCTCATCCTGCCGTGGGCGATCCCCGGCTTCGTCTCGGCGTTCATCTGGCGCTACCTCTACAACAGCGACTTCGGCGTGATCAACGCGATGCTGCGGGCCGCCGGCCTGGGCGCGGTCGGCTGGCTCGACGACCCGACCACGGCGAAGATCGCGGTCATCGCGGTCAACGTCTGGATGGGCGTGCCGTTCATGATGGTCGCCGTGCTGGGCGGGCTCCAGTCGATCCCCGGTGAGCTGTACGAGGCGGCCGAGGTCGACGGCGCCACGCCGTGGCAGCGCTTCCGCTTCATTACGATTCCCGGCTTGCGTACCGTGTCGAGCACGGTTGTCCTGCTGGGCACGATCTGGACGTTCAACATGTTCCCGGTGATCTATCTGATCAGCGGGGGAGGACCGGGCAGCTCCACCGAGATCCTGGTCACCTACGCCTTCCGCGAGGCCTTCACCGGCGTCCGCAACTACTCCAACTCCGCGGCATGGGGAGTGATCATTCTCCTGCTCCTCGTCGTGCTGGCCGTGGTCTACCGGCGCTCGCTGCGCAAGCAAGGGGAGGTCTGGTGAGCACCGCCACCACCACCGCGGCCACCACGGCCAGGGCCGGGACCGGGCGCGCCCGGGGGCGCGGGGAACGCGCCGTGGGGAAGTCGATCCTGCTGCACGCGACCCTGCTCGCCGCGGTCGTCACCTCGCTGTTCCCGATCGTCTGGCTGGTCCTGACCTCGCTCAAACCGCGCGACGGCTGGCTCTCCAGCGAGCTGGAGATCTTCAACCAGCCCTCGCTGGACAACTACGTCCGGGTGCTGACCGAGACGCGGTTCCCGACCTGGCTGCTCAACTCGGTGATCGTCGCCGGGCTGACCACGGTCATCGGCGTCTTCCTGGCCTCCACGACCGGGTACGCCATCAGCCGCTTCCGCTTCCCCGGCTACCGCGGGGTGATGTGGATGCTGCTCGTCACCCAGATGTTCCCGGTGGCGATCCTGATCGTCCCCCTCTACAACCTGATGGCGGGCCTCGGGCTGCTCAACCAGATCCCCGGGCTGGTCATCGCCTACATGACGGTGGCGGTGCCGTTCTGCGCGTGGATGATGAAGAGCTACTTCGACTCCATCCCGCGCGAGATCGACCAGGCGGGACTGGTCGACGGCCTGACGCCGTTCGGCGCGTTCTGGCGGGTCGTCCTGCCGCTGGCCAGGCCGAGCCTGGCGGTCACCGCGTTCTACTCGTTCATGACCGCCTGGGGCGAGGTGGCCTACGCCACCGTGTTCATGTCGCAGGAGGAGAAGCGCACGCTCGGCATCGGGCTTCAGCAGTTCGTCGGCCAGCACTGGTCGGACTGGGGCCTGCTCACCGCCGCGGCGGTGCTGATCGCGGTTCCGGCGGCGGTCGTCTTCCTGCTCGTTCAGCGGCATCTGGTCACCGGGCTCACCGCCGGTGCCACGAAGTCGTAACACCACCGTGCTAGAACGTCCTGATATGTCATCTGATCGGGGGATTTAATATGACCGAGCTTGTCCGGGCGGACCGGGGTGCCGGGACCGCCACCCGATGGTGGCGCGACGCGGTGATCTACCAGGTCTACGTGCGCAGCTTCGCCGACGGCAACGGCGACGGCGTGGGCGACCTGCTCGGCGTGCGCGGCAGGCTCCCGTACCTCGCGGACCTCGGGGTCGACGCGGTCTGGCTCACCCCGTTCTTCACCTCGCCGATGGCCGACTTCGGCTACGACGTGGCCGACTACCGGGACGTGGACCCGATCTTCGGGTCGCTGGCCGACGCCGGGGCGCTGATCGACGAGGCGCACCGGCACGGCCTGCGGGTCATCGTGGACGTGGTGCCCAACCACACCTCCGACCGGCACGCCTGGTTCCTGGAGGCTCTGGCGGCGCCCCCCGGAGACCCCGCGCGGGAGCGCTACATCTTCCGCCGGGGCCGCGGAGCCGAGGGGGAGCTGCCGCCCAACGACTGGGAGTCGGTCTTCGGCGGGCCCGCGTGGACCCGGCTGCCCGACGGCGAGTGGTACCTGCACCTGTTCGCCCCCCAGCAGCCCGACCTGAACTGGGAGAACCCCGAGGTCCACGCGGAGTTCGAGTCGATCCTGCGGTTCTGGCTCGACATGGGGGTGGACGGCTTCCGCGTCGACGTCGCCCACGGCATGGTCAAGGCGGACGGCCTGCCCGACGTCGGCCACGCCGACCAGGTCGGGATGATCGGCACCGAGGTGGTGCCGTTCTTCGACCAGGACGGCGTGCACGAGATCCACCGCGCCTGGCGCAAGCTGCTCGACTCCTATCCCGGGGAGCGGATCGGCGTCGCCGAGGCGTGGGCGCCCTCCTCGCAGCGGCTGGCCAACTACATCCGCCCCGACGAGATGCACCAGGCGTTCAACTTCCACTTCCTCGTCGCCCCCTGGGAGGCCGCCACGTTCCGCGCGGTCATCCAGGAGTCGCTGACGACGGCCGGGACGGTCGGCGCACCCTCCACCTGGGTGCTGTCCAACCACGACGTCAAGCGCCATCTCACCCGGTACGGCGGCGGCGAGGTCGGCCTGCGCCGCTCCCGCGCCGCCGCCCTGCTGACGCTCTCCCTGCCCGGCTCGGCCTACATCTACCAGGGGGAGGAGCTGGGGCTGCCCGAGGTCCTCGACCTGCCGGAGGAGTTCCAGCGCGACCCGCAGCGCCTGCGCAACCCCGACCACGGCCGCGACGGCTGCCGGGTGCCCCTCCCGTGGGCCGACGGCGAGCCGCACTTCGGCTTCAGCCTGCCCGGCGCCGAGGAGACCTGGCTGCCCATGCCGCCCTCCTGGGGGCCGCTCAGCGTCGCGTCCCAGCTCGGCGACCCGGTCTCCACGCTGAACCTCTACCGGGAGGCGCTGCGGATCAGGCGCGAGCGCCGCTCCTTCGACGACGCCCCGCTGACCTGGCTCGACTCCCCGCAGGGCACCCTGGCCTTCGCCAGGGGCGACGGGTTCGCCTGCACGGTCAACCTCACCGGCGAGCCCGTGGAGCTGCCCGCCCCCGGGCGGATCCTGCTGGCCAGCGCGGAGACGGCCGTCGCGGGCGGCACGGTGCGGCTCGCCCCCGACTCCGCCGTCTGGTGGGAACCCGATGCCGCATAGCACCGGGCAGCTCGGTGCCGGTGCCGGCGGCACCGGCACCGGCACCGGCACCGCCAGGCTGACCGACATCGCCGCCCAGGCCGGGGTGAGCGAGGCCACGGTCAGCCGGGTGCTCAACGGCAAGCCGGGCGTGTCGCGGTCGACCCGGCAGGCGGTGCTGACGGCGCTGGACCTGATGGGCTACGAGCGCCCGCAGCGGCTGCGCCAGCGCAGCAACGGGCTGGTCGGCCTGGTCACCCCGGAGCTGGACAACCCGATCTTCCCGGCCTTCGCCCAGGCCTTCGAGAAGACGCTGACCCAGCACGGCTACACCCCGGTGCTCTGCACCCAGCTGCCCGGCGGGGCGGTCGAGGACGAGTTCACCGAGATCCTCGTGGAGCGCGGGGTGAGCGGCATCATCTTCGTCTCCGGGCTGCACGCGGACATCACCGCGCGCTCGGACCGCTACACCCAGCTGATCGGGCAGGGCGTGCCGATCGTCCTGCTCAACGGGCACGCCGCCGACGTGCCCGCCCCGTTCATCTCCCCGGACGACCGGGCCGCGGCGCGGCTGGCCGTGCAGCACCTGGCCGACCTCGGGCACGAGCGCATCGGCCTGGCCGTCGGCCCCGGCCGGTTCGTGCCGGTGATCAGGAAGATCGAGGGCTACCGGCAGGCCATGTCCCAGCTGCTCGGCGTCACGGACGTCGACGGGCTGATCTCGCACTCGCTGTTCTCGGTGGAGGGCGGCCAGGTCGCGGCGGCGCAACTGCTGGAGCGCGGCTGCACGGGCATCGTGTGCGCCTCGGATCTGATGGCGCTGGGCGCGATCCGGGCCTGCCGTGACCGGGGACTGTCGGTGCCGGGGGAGGTGTCGGTGGTGGGGTTCGACGACTCGCCGCTGATCGCGTTCACCGACCCGCCGCTGACCACCGTGCGCCAGCCCGTGCAGCCGATGGTCACCGCCGCCGTGCACACCCTCCTGGAGGCCGTCGCCGGGGCGCCCGGCCAGCACTCCGAGCTCATCTTCCAGCCGGAACTCATCGTGCGGGGCTCGACGGGCTCCGGCCCCAAGATCGTTCGCTGAACGTCCCCGCCCGTGTACGTTTCACGGCGATCCGTTTCCGCCACCGTCGCGGGCTTCCCCGGTGTGCCCGTCGATCTCTATACTCCGAGATCCTCACACCGAGAGGACCGCCGCAGCCGCCGGTCCCCCGGAACACCGCGAAGACCGTAGCCGCCGGTCCTCCCGGGCAGTGCGAAGGCCGTCAGAGCCGCCGGCCCCCTCGAACATCGCGAAGGCCGTCAGAGCCGCCGGTTCTTCCGCTCGGCACGTTTTGATCCGGGTCGCCCGCGGCCCGGGACCTCACCCTCGTTCGACCCGTCGATCTCGCGCGCCCGCCCCAGGAGGCCGGTTTGAGTGTGCACGATACCGCCCGGATCGCCATGACCGCCGATCCTTCCCGGTCCACCGTCCCGATCCGCGACCGCGCGGGCACGCCCTCGTGGCGCGGCGTGGAGCCGGAGGAGACGCCGTGACGGACGTTTCCCACTTATCCGATTTATCCGACTTACCCGGCGGCTCGCGCCGCCCCGAACCCCACCCCGCCACCGAGCCCCGCCCCGCCCCCGGGGACCGGGCCGCGCGGGCCGCGGTCGTCGGGGCGGGCCCGGCGGGATCGCTGCTCGCCGTCCTCCTCGCCCGCCGCGGCCACCCGGTCGACGTCTACGACATGCGCCCCGACCCGCGCGACGGCAAGGGCGACGGAGAGGGACGCTCGATCAACCTGGGCCTGTCGGCCCGCGGCATCCGCGCCCTGCGGCACGTCGGCCTGTGGAACGCTCTCGGGGACAGGCTCGTGCCCATGCGGGGACGGATGATCCACCGTCCGGGCAGGCCCGCGGCCTTCCAGGCGTACGGCACCGACCCGGGGGAGATCCTCTACTCGGTCCGCAGGGACGAGCTGACCACCCTCCTCGTCGAGAGCGCCGCCGCGCACGAGGGGGTGAGGCACCTCTTCGGCGTCCGCTGCGCGGGAGTCGACCGCGAGAGCGGGGAGCTGACCCTGGCCGACGCGACCACCGGGGAGACGCGCGAGGCCCGCGCGGACTTCGTGGTCGGCGCGGACGGAGCGTTCTCCGCCGTACGCACCGCCATGCAGCGAGGGCTCGCCGCCGACTACCGCCAGGAGTTCCTCGAATGGGGGTACAAGGAACTCACGATCCCCGCCGCCCCCGGCGGCGGCTCCCGCGTCCCGCTGGAGGCGCTGCACGTCTGGCCCGGGGAGAACGCCCTGATCGTCGCCCACCCCAACGTGGACGGCTCGCTCACCGCGACGCTCTTCCTGCCGCACTCCGGCACCCCCGGCTTCGCCGAGCTCGCCGGGGAGCGGGACGTCACCCGCTTCTTCCGGCGGACGTTCCCCGGCGTGGTGGACCTCGTGCCCGACCTGGCCGCGCAGTACGCCGCCAACCCGGTCGGGAACCTGGTGACCATCCGCACCTCGCGCTGGCGGCACGCGGACCGGGTTGTCCTGGCGGGCGACGCCGCCCACGCGGTCTACCCGTTCTACGGCCAGGGCATGAACTCGGCCCTGGAGGACTGCCTGGTGCTCGACGGCTGCCTCGCCCGGCACCCCGGCGACCGCGCGGCCGCGTTCGAGGAGTACCAACGGCTGCGCAAACCGCACACCGACATCCTGGCCGACCTGTCGGAGCGGAACTTCGCCGACCTGCGCGACGGCACCCGGTCACCGCTGCGGCTGGCCCGCAGGCAGGCCGACCTCGCGCTGAACCGCGCCTTCCCCGCCCTGTGGCGGCCGCTCTACACCATGGTCTCGCACACCGACATGCCCTACGGCGAGGCGTTGCGCCGGGCCCACCGGCAGGACCGCGTGCTGCGCTGGTCGGGCGCAGGGCTGGCCGCCGGGCTGGCCGCGGGAGCAGCCCTCGCGGCCGTACGGATCGGCTCCTCACCACGGAGGACGGCCCCATGATCACGCACCCCGACGACCCGTCGCTCCGCCTGATCGAGGTCGCCGACCTCGACGCCCCGTCCCCGCCGCCCGAGGTCCTCGCCCACCGGGACGCGCTGCGGGCCGTCGTGGACTGGGCCGGGACCTACCTGTGCCGCCCGCACCCCGACCTGGGCCGCAACGGCCCGGTCTGCCCGTACGCCCAGGGCTCGCTGAGCCGGAACAGGTTCTACCTCGCGGTGCCCGAGGCGGGACCCCGCGCCGTCGAGACCGTCGAGGACGTCGTCGCCGCGGTGGAGCCCTACCGGGCCTGGTTCGTCCGGCTCGCGCCGCTGGACGGGCCCGAGGCCGTGTTCACCACGATCCTGCTGCTCCTGCCCTGCCTCCGCGACCGCCTGGAGTTCGTCGACGGCGCGCAGAACGCGCTGAAGGCCGCCTTCGTCGAGGAGGGCCTGATGATCGGGGAGTTCCACGACGGGCCGCCCGACAAGCCGGGGCTGTGGAACCCGTCGCTGCGCCCCCTGGCCGGTCCCGTGCCGCTGCTCGCGATCCGCCACATGGTCGCCACGGACCTCCCCTTCCTGTGGGGGGACCCGGCCCACCGGCGCGCGTACCTGACCCGGTTCGACGGCAGGGTGCCCGCCCATCTGCGAGAGATCGTCATGGAGGCCGTCATGGAGGGGACCGAGTGATACCGCCCGCGCGCCGCGACCCCGCCGCGCCCGTCCCGCTCACCCCCGCCCAGGCACGCCTGTGGTTCCTCGACCGGGTCGGGTCCGGCGGGGCGTCCTACGTCTGCTGGACCTTCCAGCGCCTCGTCGGGCCGCTCGACACGGAGGCGCTGCGCGCGGCCTTCACCGCCGTCGTGGACCGGCACGAGGCGCTGCGCCTGGTCATCGTCGAGGGAGCCGAGGGACCCGCCCAGGTGGTACGGGAGAGCGGGCCGGAACTGCGGGTGGTGGACGCGCCCGACGAGGAGCGGGCGCGCGACATCGTCAGGGACGTGCTCTCGCGCAGGTTCACCCTCGACGGAGCCCCGCTGCACCGGGCCGTGCTGATCAGGCTCGCGGCAGGGGAGCACGTCCTGGGCTGGTGCCTGCACCACATCATGTGCGACGCGCCCTCGCTCGGGATCCTGGAGGAGGACCTCTGGGCCTGCTACCGGGTCCTGGTCGACGGCGAGGAGCCGCCGGGGCCGGTCTCCGCCCAGTTCCCCGACTACGCCGCCTGGCTCGCCGGGCAGGGGGCGGAGGGGCACGAGGCGGGGCTGGCCCACTGGCGCGAGCACCTGTCCGGCGCGCCCGCCGTCACCACCCTCCCGCAGGACCGGGCCCGGCCTCGCGAACCCGTACGGGGCGGGGCCCGCCGCTCCCTGCGGCTGCCCGACACCCTGGTGGCGGACCTGTACGCCCTCGTCAAGGCGCGGCGCTGCACCCTGTTCGTCATCGCGATGTCGGCGATGACCGCCACCCTGGCCAGGCACTCCGACGAGGAGGACGTGGTCGTCGGGACCGCCCTGGTCAACCGGCACCTGATCGAGCTGGAGGGCTCGGTCGGCTGCTACATCAACCTCATCCCGGTGCGGACGGACCTGCGGGCCGACCCCACCCTGGCCGAGCTCCTGCGGGCCGTGCGCGGCTCGGTCATCAGGGGGCTCGGCCACCAGGCGACGCCGTTCGAGGAGATCGCCGAACTGGCCGGAGCCCCCCGGGACCTGCGCAGGAACCCCGTCTTCCAGACGCTGCTCGTCATGGGGGAGGGAGGCCGGTCCACCGAGCGGGCGGCGAACCTCACCACGGAGACCTGGGAACTCGACGAGTCCTCGCCCGGCGCCCGCTTCGACCTCACCCTCGTCGTGAGCGTGAGCGAGAGAGGGATCGAGCTGCACGCCGACTACTCCGCCGACCTCTACGACGAGGTCACCGTCGACCGGTTCCTGCGCCACGTCGTCGTCTTCCTGTCCGCCTTCACCGCCACGCCGGACCTGCGGGTCTGGCAGATCCCGCTCCACGACGAGGTCCACGCCGGTACGCCCGACGCCTCGTACGGCGGTTTCCCGGGGGGCGCGCGGCCCCTGGACGGGGGCACGCCCGACGGCGGTCCGGAGCCCCGCGATCCCCGGCCCGCCGAGGACTTCACGGCGGTCCACGAGCTCATCGCCCGGTGGGCGGCCGAGACCCCCGCCGCTCCCGCGCTGGTCTCGGAGGCGGGGACGATCGGCTACGGCGAGCTGGAACGCCGCTCGGCGCGGCTGGCGGCGCGGCTGAGGGAGGCGGGGGCCCGGCGCGAGTCCGTCGTCGCCGTCGTCCTGCCGAACGGCGAGGACGCCGTCGTCGCCCTGCTCGCCGCGCTGAGGGCGGGGGCCGCCTACCTGCCGCTCAACCCGGCCGACCCGCCGGACAGGATCGCCGGGATACTCCTGGAGGCCGGGGCGGTCGCCGCCGTCACCTCCGACGAGCACCGGGACGCGCTCGCGGGCTACCCCGGCGCGGTTCTCACCGCCGGGGCCGCGGAGGAGGCCGGGGACCCCGGGGGCCTCGGGGACCTCGGTGAGGTGCCGCCCGCGGGACCGGAGGACCTCGCGTACGTGATCTACACGTCGGGGTCCACCGGGCGGCCCAAGGGGGTGATGGTGACCCACGGGACCCTCGCCCGGCTGACCGGGTCGTTCCGCGACATCCATGGGTTCGGGCCCGGCGGGCGGGTGCTGATGCTGCCGCCGCTGACCTTCGACGCCTCGGTGGGGGACGTGTTCCCCGCCCTGTGCTCGGGGGCCGCCGTCGTGCTGCATCCCGACCCCGCCCTGCTCGACGGGCCGGAACTGGTGCGCTTCTGCGCGCGGCACGGCGTGACCGCGGTCGACACCGCGGCCTCCCTGTGGCGCGGGTGGGCGGCCGGACTGGCGCCCGGAGCGGTGCCCGACGGCTGGCCGGTCACCACGATGATGGTCGGGGGGGAGCGGGTGCCGCTCTGGGCGGTCCGCGCCTGGGCCGCCGCCACCGGCGGCCGGGTCGAGCTGTTCAACCACTACGGCCCGACCGAGGCGACCGTGTGCGCCACGGTGCACCGCACCCGCGACGGCGCCGAGGCGGCCGGGCGGGAACACCTGCCGATCGGGCGCCCCCTGCCGCACGTCCGCGCGTACGTCCTCGACCGCAGGGGCGGCCTGGCGCCCACCGGCACGCCGGGCGAGCTCCACCTGGGAGGTGACTGCCTGGCCCGGGGCTACGTCGCCCGGCCGGAGGAGACCGAGGCGCGGTTCGTCCACGACCCCCACGCCGGGCGCGAGGGGGCCCGCATGTACCGGACCGGGGACCTGGCCAGATACCTGCCCGACGGGACGCTGGAGTTCCTCGGGCGGGTCGACCGGCAGCTGAAGGTCAACGGCTACCGGATCGAGCCCGCCGAGATCGAGTCCGCCGTCGCGGCGCACCCGGGGGTGCGGGACGCGGCCGTCGTGGCCTCCCCCGAGGGAGACCGGCTCGTCGGCTACGTGGCGCCGCGCACCACCGACCCCGAGGAGCTTCGGGGCTTCCTGCGCGAGCGGCTGCCCCGGCACATGGTGCCCGCCGTGCTCATACCGCTCGACGAGATCCCGCGTACACCGCACGGGAAGGTCGACACCGGGCGGCTCCCGGACGCCTCGCGGGACGCGCCCGGATACGTCCCGCCGCGCGGCCCGCTGGAGACGGCGCTGGCCGGGGTGTGGGCCCGGGTGCTCGACCTTCCCCGGGTGGGACGCCACGACAACTTCTTCGCCCTCGGCGGCTCCTCGCTGCTGGCCGCCAGGGTGCTCGGCGAGGCCCGCGGGGAGACCGGGGCCGAGCTCTCCCTCGGCGGTCTCTTCGAGACGGCCGACCTGGCGGAGTTCGCGGCCTCCGCGGCCACGCCGGAACCGGCCCTCGGCGACGACGACCTGAGGGCGCTGGCCGTGCTGCCCGGCGATGTGCGCGACGCCCTCGCCCCGGCGCGCGGCGTACCGGGGGACGGGGGCGAGGCGCCCGGTCCCGTGTCCGGCGTACCGGGGAACGCGCGCGGCGTCCTCCGCCCGGCCGGCTCCGCGCCGGGCGGGGCGGCGGGGTGGCCCGAGCGGGTGCTGCTGACGGGGGCGACGGGCCTTCTCGGGGCGCACCTGCTGGCCGAGTTGCTCGACCGGGGCGTTCCCGAGGTGGTGTGCCTGGTCAGGGCGGGGGACGGGCACGCCGCCGCCGGCCGGGTCCGTGACGTCCTGACCAGGCACGGCCTCTGGAGACCCGGTTACCGGGAGAGGGTCACCGGTCTGGCCGGGGACCTGACGGCGCCCCGGCTGGGGCTGGAGCCCGGCGTCCACGACGCCGTGGCGGAGGGGAGCGACCTGATCTGCCACACCGGGCGGATCGTCAACTTCGTCCAGCCGTACCGGATGCTCGGCCCCGTGAACGTCGGCGGGACCGTGGAGATGGTCCGGCTGGCCGCGCACCTGCGGCCGACCCCGCTGCACGCCGTCTCCACCCTCGGCGTGTACCTGGGCCGGGCGGGCGAGGACCGCCCGATCACCGAGGACGAGGCCCCGGACGACCCCGCCGGATTGGACTCCCCGTACTACCAGACCAGGTGGGTCGCCGACGCGGTGGCGCGGCGGGCCCGCGAGCACGGCCTGCCCGTGACGGTCCACCGGCCCGCGCGGGTCGGCGGCCACAGCCTCACCGGCAGGGGCGATCCCGCGGACTACCTCAACCGGCTGCTCGCCACGTTCGTCCAGCTCCGCATGGTGCCCGACATCCCGGTCACCGAGGACGTCGTCCCCGTCGACCACCTCGCCGCCGCCATCGCCGCGAGGCTGCTGGACCCGGCGTCGGCGGGGCGCGACTTCCACTACTTCGACGCCGAGGGGATCACCTACCGGCAGATGGCGGCGGCCCTGCTCGACCACGGGTACGACGTCGGGCTCGTCCCCTGGGAGCGCTGGCGGGCGGAGATCCTGCGGCGCTCCGCCACGGGCGAGCCGGTCGCCATGGGACCGTTCGCCGCCGATCTGGGCGAGAAGCCGCCGGGACCGCGCGGACCGAGGTTCGACACCTCGTTCACCTGCCCGCCGCCCGGCGCCGCCCTGATCGGCCGCTATCTCGCGTTCCTCGAAACGTGCCCCGGACTCCTTTCCGGAACGTCTCCCCGGACGCCCTCCGAGGCCTCCACCGAGGCCTCCACCGAGAAACCCGCCGGGACGTCCATCGGGACGTCCGCCGAAACCGGGACGTCCACCGGGACGTCCGCGGAAGGAGGGCTCCGTTGAGAGCCGACGCGCTCAGGTTCGCCGGCATCTGGTCCGCCGAGCTGGTGTCGGTGATCGGCTCCAGCCTCACCGGCTTCGTGCTCAGCGTCTGGGTCTACCAGGAGTCCGGATCCGAGACCCAGTTCGCCCTCACCATGCTCTGCGCCACGCTGCCCGGCATCCTCATCACCCCCTTCTCCGGGGTGGTCGTCGACCGCTTCGACAGGAAGCGGGTGCTCGTGCTGAGCGACTGCGGGGCGGCGCTGTCGACGGCCGCGCTGCTGCTGATCGTCCAGGCGCAGAGCCTGGCCGTGTGGCACGTCTACGTCGCCACCGCGGTCGGCGCGATCTGCGGGACCTTCCACCTCACCGTCTACCAGGCGATGACGCCGCTGCTGGTCCCCGAACGCCACCTGGGCCGGGCCAACGGGCTGATGCAGGCCACCTGGGGGCTGCAGATCGCGGCCCCGGTGGCGGCGGGGACGCTGCTGGAGGTGGTGGGACTGCGCGGGGTGCTCCTGCTGGACCTCCTGTCGTTCGCCGTCGCGACGGTCGTGGTCCTGGCGACCAGGCTGCCCAGGTCGGTCACCCGGCCCGAGACCGTCGCGAGCCCGCCGTCGCTGGGCACCGACCTGCTCTTCGGGCTGCGGCACCTGCGTTCCCACGGGCTGTTCCCCCTGCTGGCGGTCTTCGCCGCGTTCAACCTCGTGTTCGCCGTCGCGGGGGTGCTGATCCGCCCGCTCATCCTGTCGTTCACCGGGCCCGCCACGCTCGGGGTGCTGGTGTTCGCCGGTGGGGCGGGGCTGTTCGCGGGAAGCCTGGTCATGGGCCTGTGGGGAGGGCCGCGCCGCAGGATCACCGGGATGAGCCTCTTCATGGCGGCGGGCGGGCTCGCCCTGGCGGCGCACGGCCTGTCGCCCTCGGTGGTGCTCATCGCGGTGGTCGCCCCCGCGTTCCTGTTCGTCCTGCCGGTGGTCAACGGCTGCGTGATGACGGTCCTGCAGCTCAAGACGGAGGCGGGGGCGCTCGGCAGGGTGCTCGCCACGGCGCGCACCCTGTCCCAGTGCGCGATGCCCATCGCCTACCTGAGCGCCGCGCCCGCCGCCGAGCATCTGACCGGCCCCCTGCTGATGCCGGGCGGCGCGCTCGCCGGGAGCGTCGGGGAACTGATCGGGACGGGCCCCGGCAGGGGCACCGCCCTGATCTTCCTGGTCGACGGGCTGCTGCTCGTCGTCCTCGCGGTCACGACCTTCGTCCTTCCCCGGCTCCGCCGCCTGGAGCGCGAGATCCCCGACGCGCCCAGAACGGACACCGCGCCCGCCCCGGTCTCCTGACCCCCGCCCCCGGGACCGCGTCCCCGCGAGAAACCTTCGGAACCGCGACCCTCACGCACCCCGCCCATACGAACCGCGACCCTTACGAACGAGGTCCGATGCCGCTGCACCTGACACCCGAGGAAGCCCGCCGCTACCTGGAGAGCGGAGAGGCGCCCGGTCCGCATCTCGACGTGATCGGCGCCATGTCGGCGCACGCCGCCGCGGCCGGGCTCCGGCTCGGCCTGTTCGAGGCCCTGGCGGACGGGCCCAGAGAGCTGACCGAACTGGCCGCCGGGCTCGGCGCCGACCGGGACGGCCTGCGCGTCCTGCTCGGCGCGCTCGCCGCGACCGGGTACGTGACCTCCGAGGCCGGCGGGTACGCGCTCACCGCCGTGTCCCGCCCGCTGCTCGGCGGGTACGGCAACACGCTGCTGTTCTGGCAGGAGGTCCTGGCCGGGCTCTGGGGCGGGCTGGAGGAGTCGGTGCGCTCCGGCAGGCGCGGCGCCGACTTCTACGCCTGGCTGGCCGGGCGCCCCGAGGTGCTGGCCCGCTTCCAGCGGCTGCTCCAGGACCAGGCGGGGTGGCTGGCGGAGGAGATCGCCGCCGTCGCCCCCCTGCCGGGCGGCGCCTCCCGGCTGCTCGACCTGGGCGGCGGGCACGCCCGCTACAGCATCGCCTACTGCCGCGACCGGCCGGACCTGCGCGCCACCGTCGTCGACCTGCCCTCGGGGATCGAGGCGGGCCGCCCGGCGGTGGCCTCGGCGGGGATGGCCGACCGCGTCACCCTCCTCGCCGGGGACATCCTGGGCGATCTTCCGTACCGGGACCAGGACGCCGTGCTGCTGTTCAACCTGCTGCACGGCTTCGGCGAGGAGCAGGCCTCGGCCCTGCTGCGGGCCGCGGCGCGCACGCTTCGGCCCGGCGGGGTCGTGCTGGTCCTCGACCGGGATCCCGGCCATCCGGGCGACACGGCGGCGCGGGCCTTCACCCCGCTCTTCGAGCTCAACCTGCACCACACCCAGGGCGGGCGGCTGTACTCCCCGGAGACGATCACCCGATGGCTCGCCGAGGCCGGTTGTCACGGACCGCAGGAGTACGTCCTGACGCGCTCCCCGGCCCACCTTCTGATCATCGCCACCAGGGCGTGAGCCGCACGGACGGCGACCGGGCCCGCCCGAGTGAAGCGGCCCTCCCGGCCCGCCGGCGTGAAGCGGAGGTAACGACCGGCTGTGCGTCCTGCGCTCGGATCGCTGAGTGAACCCCAGGTGTGCGAAGATCTGCGCTGACGTACTGGCGGTGACGGCGATGGAGCGTACCAGAATGAAATCGACGAGGCTGTGGGCCGCTCCCGTGGCGGGGGCTCTCATGGCGGGAAACATGCTCGTCGCCGTGCCCGGAGCCACCGCGGCCACGGCTGCGGCCGCGGCGGGCACCGTCTACTACGTCGACTCCAGGTCCGGAGACGACTCCGCCGCCGGGACCTCGGCCGCGGCGGCCTGGCGCAGCCTGGACAACGTCAACGCCGCCACCCTGGGCCCCGGCGACACCGTGCGCCTCAAGCGCGGTGGCAGCTGGCCGGGCGCGCTGACGCTGTCCGGCCGGGGCACCGCCGCCGGCCCCATCTCGGTCGAGCCGTACGGCGAGGGCGCGGCCCCGAGGATCAGCGGCAGGGACGCGGCCTGCGTGGTGATCTCGGGCTCCTACGTGCGGGTCGTGGGGGTGCGGGCGAGCAACTGCCGGTGGGCCGGCTTCGAGGTCGGCGGCAGCCGCAACGAGCTCGACCGCGTCATCGCCGACCGCAACATCACCGGGGTCCACTTCGTCGGCGCGCGCAACGTCGTCAAGAACAGCTTTCTGAGCGACAACAACCGCATGAGCGTCAACGACGAGGGCGGCGACGACGACTCCGGCGCGTTCGGCGTGCTGCTCAACGGCGACGACAACCTCGTCACCGGAAACGTGATCACCGGCAGCTACGCGAGCAGCAAGGACTACGGCACCGACGGCGCCGCGGTGGAGGTGTTCAACGGTGACCGCAACCGGATCACCCACAACATCGCCAGGAACAACGAGACCTTCGTCGAGCTCGGCGCGCAGAAGGGCAAGACCGCCGGGGGCAACATCTTCGCCCACAACGTGGTCACCTCCTCGCGCAGGGGCTCCTTCCTCGTCACCCGGGGCGCCGGCCACGTGGTCGGGCCGGTGAAGGGCACCGTCGCGGTGCACAACTCGGTCTACCTGCCCGCCCGTAAGACCCTCGGCTGGGCCTGCCACGACGGCTGCTCCCCGGCGATCCTGAAGCTGCGCAACAACATCATCGTGGTCGGCGGCGAGGTGGGCTTCGAGGACGGCAAGGGGGCCGACGAGGACGCCGGCGTCTACAAGGGCCGCTCCCGCAAGTTCAAGCTCGGCCCCCGGTCGATCATGGCCGACCCCCGCTTCAGGAGCCGGACGGACCTGCGCCTGCTCCCCGGCTCCCCGGCGCTCGGCCGCGGCGTCAAGCTCGGCCCCACCTGGTACGGCGGGGCGGGCCTGGCCCGCGACCTCTCCGGTGCCACGCTGTCCGCGACCCCCGCCGCCGGGGCCTATCAGTCCTGACTTTTACCCGTTTTGGGTCTTATTCTGGACATCTCCCCGGAACCTTCGTGAAACCTGGCTAGGACAGTCTGGTGCGCAGAGCGAGGTGATCGGCATGATGTTGCGGCTACGTGTCTCCTTCCCGGACAGGCCGGGCGCACTGGGCCAGGCGGCCCGGGTACTCGGCACGCTGGGTGCGGACATCCTCCAGGTGACGGTCCTGGAACGCGAGCTCGGCCGGGCGGTGGACGACTTCACCGTCTCCTGGCCCGGCACCGTGGACGCGGAGACGGTCAGGGACCGCCTCTCCGGCGTTCCCGGGATGCGCGTCGAGGGCGTCTGGCCCACCCGCGAGATACCCGGTACCGCGCCCGACTACGACCTGCTGAAGCACGTCGCCGCCGATCCCGGCAGGGCCTTCGCCACCCTCGTGGACGCCATGCCCGACCTGGTGAGCGCCGAGTGGGCGGTGATCCTGTCGCCGGAGAGCGAAGATCTCGTCCATCGCAGCTGGCAGGCTCCGGTGGCCCTCGACGAGACGGGTGGCCTCGTCGGCGTCAAGGCGGCCGACCTCGCCACGCTGCGCCCCGCCGTCCTCGGTTCCGGGCGGCACCAGCTGATGAGCCTCCCGGTGCCGGACACGAGCCGGCACCTGGTCCTGGCCAGGGCCGACGGCCCGCCCTTCCACCGCGCGGAGCTGGACCGTGCCATCCGTGTCCTGGAGATCGTCTCCATCATGAGTCGATCCTCTTAAGTCCCCGCGTTTCCGATATGTCGGTTATGGGGTAGGAAGGCTAGGAGTGGCTCGGCGCCACCTGCGGTGACCGCGCCTTTGTCCGTCGTGCCCGGCCCCGTCCACCGTGGGCGGCCGGGTCCGCCCGGCGGGACGGTGGCCGTCGCGCACACCCGCATCAGATCTCCCCCCGATAGACGCCGCTGGTCGTATCGGTACCGGGCCCCCGCGGGTCCGCGAGGAGGGCAGCCTGATGCCTGAGCGCCACCACGTGACGATGATCCTGCTGGGGCTGTGCCTGGGAGCCGCCACGGCCTGCGGGGGGAGCCCGGCCGTCACGGACGCCGCCTCCGCGGTCCCGGTGCGAGACTCCGACCTCGAGCGAAGTCCCGGCCCCCGGCAGAGCGCCACCCCCGGTACCGGTTCCCCGGGGAGCGCCGCACCCGTGCCGGAGGGGTTCAAACGGATCGGGGGACCCGCCAACGGCGTCACCGTCGCGGTCCCGAAGGAATGGGTGGCGCTCGACCTGACCAAGGACGATCTCGACAAGGGGCTGAAGAGAAGCGGCCTGTCGGGTCCCACGCTGGAACAGGCGAAGAAGAGCCTGCAGACCCTGGTCGACAACAACGGCATCTGGGCGTCGGACACCGACTCGGCGAAGACCTCCAGGAACGGCTTCCCCACCAACCTCAACGCCTTCTGCCAGGCCGGCCGGCAGATCCCGACGGAACAGCTGCTCAGGGAGACCAGATCCCAGCTGGAACAGCTCAACGCCAAGGTCATCGAGACGGGGAAGGTGCGGATCGGCTCCAGGGAGGTGGCGCGGCTCGTCTACTCGTTCGAGACCAACGGCGTCAACGTCCGGGGCACCCAGTACTACGTGCCGGTCGAGGACCGGACCTGCATCGTCACGCTCAGCACCGACACCGGGGGCAAGCAGGAGCTGTTCGACCGGATCGGCGAGACGATCAGGCCGGTCTGACCGCCTCATCTCCCGCGGCAGGCGAGGGGGCCCCGTACGGCCGGCGCCGCACCGCCCCGCCGCCGTGGGCGGCTCCGGGGCGGCGCCGCGTCAGCGCTGCGGCGGGTCGATGCGGGCGCCGTCCATGGTGAAGAGCATCAGGCGGGTGACGTCGACGCCGACCCTGGCGGGCTCTCCGGACCGCCAGACCGGGCGGGAGCCCAGGCGGACGATGAGGTCGGCCCGGCGGTGGTGGCCGCTGACGTGCTCCTGCTGCTGCTGCGGCTCGGCGTCCTCGTCGAACACGCCACCGGGCATCAGCCGCCGCAGGACCGAGCGGATCCGCCCGCCGACGAGGGGGACGCCCAGGCCGTTGGCCTTGTGCCGGGGGTCGGGGGGCTCGGGCACGGCCACGGAGGTCAGCCCGCTCTCGACGTAGGCGAGCCACTCGTGGCCGTGGTACTCCAGGGCGCGGACGCGGCCGAGGAAGGTCGGGCCCTCGAAGCTGTCGGGGACCGGGGCCAGGCAGTCCGGGCGCAGGCCGACGATGATCTGGTGGCCCACGTGCTGGGAGATGACGTACGCCCTGGGATCGGTCCAGGGGATCATGATCTGGTGCGGGCCGAAGTCCAGCAGGATGAACTGGTTCTGCGGGGTCCGTACGGTGGCCGCGAGCAGGTTGATCTGCTGGGAGCTGAGGAAGGCCGCGGTGAAGGCGGTCGCGGGGTCGTTGTAGACCTGGCCGGGAGTGCCGACGTCCTGCAGGACGCCGCGGTTCATGATGGCGATCCGGTCGGCCAGCGTGAGGGCCTCGACCTGGTCGTGCGTCACGTAGATCGTGGTCACCCCGAGGGAGCGGACCAGCGACGAGATCTCCATCCGCAGCTCGGTGCGCATGCCCGCGTCCAGGTTGGAGAGCGGCTCGTCCATCAGGAAGAGCGAGGGCTGGCGGACGATCGCGCGGCCCATCGCCACGCGCTGGCGCTGGCCGCCGGAGAGCGTTCCAGGGCGCCGTTCCAGGGTCTCGTCGATGTGCAACGCCTTGGACAGCTCCGTCACGCGCTCCCTGACCATCGCGGGGTCGGCCTTCGCGATCTCCAGGGGGAAGGCGATGTTGCCGCGTACCGTCCGGTGCGGGTAGAGCGCCCCGTTCTGGAACACCATGGCCACGTCGCGGTCGCGGGGAGCGAGCTCGTTGGCGAGCGTGCCGCCCAGCCACAGGTCCCCTTCGGTGACCTCCTCCAGACCCGCGATCATCCGGAGCAGGGTGGATTTGCCGCAGCCGGAAGGGCCTAACAGAACGAGAAACTCCCCGTTTTCCGCGCGCAGACTCATGCGGTCGACCGCGAGGTATCCACCCGGGTATACCTTGCTCACGTTGTCGAGGACGACGGTACTCATGCGCGCTCGTTCCTCCCGGACGCCCCCGCCCGGATCCCAGCTGTGTGATTGATGAGGTAGTACATCGCGACACTTGCCCGTGTGTCCATAGATGTCGTTAGAAATCGCTCATCTAATGGTTACTTCTCCGTTCCCGGGCGTGACGGTCGGTCGTGACACCAAGCCTTTACCGGAGCGCCAGCACGAAGGTTGAAATGTTACAGTTTGCGAAAAGTTGCAGAAACGAATTTCATAGAGGGCGCCGGACGCCGATCGGTTCGCGCCCGGTTCAGCCGCATGGTGGGGTGACTGCTTGGTGACTCCTCCGCTCCCTGAAGGGAGCGGCTTCTCGTTAAGCCGCTTGCGCGACGTCGCGAAGGGCAAGCCCTGCCCTCAAGATGTTGATCGCCGCATTCACGTCGGCGTGCGCCGTATGAGCGCACCGCTGACAGTGGAACCCGGCTTGGGTGAGGCGGTTCTCCTTCGCGACGTGGCCGCAGGCGGCGCACGTGCGGGAGGTGTTTCGGGGGTTCACTGCGATCAGCTCTCGACCGGCGCTTTCAGCCTTGTCCGCGAGGATTCGCAGGAACACCCCCCAACCCGCGTCCAGGAGGCTGCGGTTGAGGCCGGACTTTTGCGCGACGTTCCGGCCGGATGTCTCCACCGTGCCGGACGCCGAGCGGGTCATGTTGGCGATCCGCAGGTCCTCGTGGGCGATGACGTCGTAGTCGCGAACCAGGCGCAGGGTCGCCTTGTGCGCGCCGTCGAGGCGTTGACGGCGCACCTTGCCGTGCAGGGCCGCGACCCGCGCCACGGCTTTACGGCGCCGCGCAGAGCCCCGCTTCTTACGCGCCAGGTCCCGCTGAGCGGCGGCGAGCCGATCGGCGGACGCGAAGAGGTGGCGCGGGTTGTCGAGGTGGTCGCCGTCGGAGGTGGTGACCACCGACGCCACCCCCAGGTCGATGCCGACGACCGCGCCGGTCGCGGGAAGCGGTTCGGCGGGTACGTCCTCGCACGACA